>NZ_JBIRRR010000008.1:0-374919 GCF_044333795.1 Streptomyces sp. NPDC020917
GCCCGCCGGTGTCTAGAGGGAGAACGCGCGCAGGCCCGTGAGGAACGAGCGGGCCGAGCACGATCGACCGGCAGACACCGGGTCTAAGGGCCCGGAGGCGAGGGCGCGGCAATAAGGGCCAGGACGTCCACTTTTCGAGCTAGGGCAACCGATCACCTTCAGCCGAATCGTCCACTCGACGAGCTACGTTCACCCATCAGGTTCAGCCGATTCGTCCACCTGCGAGCTACCCGCACCGATCACGTTCAGCCGATCCGTCCACCTGACGAGTTACGCCCACCGATCACGCCCACCCACCCCGCCCACCCCACCTACCCCGCGCCCTACCTCCACCCCCCCCGCGCACCCGACGCCCCCCACCCCCAACCCCCCCCAAAAATCACCCCTTCTTCAGGGTCACCGCTCCCGTGGTGGTGGTTGCCACGATTGAGCCGTAGGTCGGGTCGTTGGTGGTGGCGGTGAGGGTGACCTCGACGTCGCCGTGCTGGAAGGGGGTCGTGCCGGTGGGGACCGCGGTGCCGGACCACGGCACGGGGGTGCCGGGGGTGCAGTCGACGGTGGCGGCCGGGATGGAGCCGCGGATGATGGTGCGGTGGGCGACCTGGGTGACGGTGCCCGAGACGGACAGCCGGGCCGCGGTGTTGCAGCTCAGCGTGCCCTGGACGGTGGCGTTGCCGTTCAGTGAACTGAATGTCCCCGTAGCCGTGATGGCGGTGTTCAGGGCGAGCGGGGCCGGGTTGGTGAGGTGGACCTCGCCGCGCGAGGCCGCCGCCGCGCCGTTGCAGTGCTGCTCGAACGTCGCGTCGAGCTGCTGGACGCCGTCGTTGGGGGCGAAGGCGATGTCGGTGATGGTGAACGATCCCGCCACGGTGGTGCAGGTCTTGGTGGAGCTGCTCAAGTAGAGGGCGGGCTGGGCCGGGGCGCTGCCCACCTGGTACTTCGTCGCGCCGTCGTACTGGCCCGGCGTGAGCGGCTGGCCGGACGGCGCCTGCAGGTAGAGGACCCACTGCTCGCCGGTCGTGCCCTTGACCGAGACGTACAGGCTGTTGTTGGTGTTCGCGCTGGACGTGACGCGCTCGGCGAAGGTGGCGCCGGTACCGGCGTCGTAGGCGTACGCGTTGCCGCCGGTGATGGTGTCGCCTGCGTCACCGGTCAGGTTGAAGGTCGCAGTGAGCGGCTGGGCCTGGGCGGTGCCCGCGCCGGCGAAGCCGCAGGCGACCGCGAGCGCGGCCGCGGTGAGGACGACGCCGCCGCGGGCCGGGACGCGAAGGAACGCGCGTGGAGACATGTAGAACTACCCCCTCCATAAAGGGACGGCACCCCGCGGCGACACCTCGGTCGCGCCGGACTGCCGACACCGGAACAAGACCCCCGGACCCGCACGCGTGCGGGCTCCCCCCGGGGCCGGGCGAGCGTATCTCACACCGTCCACGCATTTCGCGCACAACACGCTTACAAATCAAGGGAGTTGAGCGAGGAGTTGAGCCCTCACCAGTTGCTCCGGACACCGGGCTCCTGCCGGCCGGCCGGTGGGTCGCGGGTGGATGAGGCGGCCAAGTGGGCGCGTCAGGAGAGGAATCGGCTGAGCGTGGCGACGAAGCGCCCGGGGTCGTCGAGCCAGGGGGAGTGGGAGGACGCCGGCTGCACCGAGAGGGACGCGCCGGGGAGCAGCGCCGCCAGCTCCGCGACGGATGTCGGCGGACTGTTCACGTCGAACTCCCCGGCGAGCAGGAGGGCGGGGGCTGTCAGGGCGGAGAGGGCCGCGCGGGTGGCGGGCGGGTCGAAGGCGCCCTCGGCGGCGAAGGCGGCGACGGCGTCCTGGTTGCGAGGCTGTGCCTCGGCGTGGTGGGCCCGGGTTGCGGCGTCCCAACGGGTGTAGAAAAAGGGGGAGATGGCGTCCCAGTCGCCGTCCCTGCCCTCGGTGACGGCCTCCAGTGCGGCGTACGCGGCTGCGAACCACGGTTCGTCGGCGCGCAGCCGGGCGACCGTGCGCCGCTGCTCGCCGGTGATCGTGATGCCGGCGGCGCGGCTGCCGGGCGCGACCAGCGCGAGCCGGCCGAGGCGATCGGGGTGCCGGGCCGCGTACTGGAGGGCCAGGTTCGCGCCGCCGGAGTGGCCCAGCAGGTCGATCCGCGCCAGGCCGAGGTGCGCGCGCAGCGCCTCGACGTCGTCCACCAGGCGATCGCAGCGGTACGAGGCCGGGTCCTCGGGAACCGCCGATCCGCCGGTTCCGCGCAGGTCCAGCACGACCAGCCGGCGGTGCGCGGACAGCCCGCCGAGGTCGCCGAGGTACGCGGAGTCCGCGGGGCCGCCGGGGACGCAGACCAGCGGGGCGCCGGTGCCGGCCGTGCGGTAGGCGAGGCGGGTGCCGTCGGGGGCGGAGAAGGTGGGCATGGCCCGGATCCTGCCACTCATAACCCGGTTGTACAACCTGGTTATGATCCGGGCTCGACCATGGTGTACAACCGGGTGGTGGACGCCGCGAACCCTGTGAATCCCGAGAACGCCGCGAACCCCGCGGATGCCGCCGGTCCCGCCGCTCCCGCCGCTCCCGCGGAAGGCGCGACTCCCGGCGCTCTGACCGAGGCGCAGGCCGGCCGCATCTTCGCGGCGATGAACGACGTGATCCGTGCCGGAGAGGAGATGCGCGGGCGGCGTGCCGAGCTGATCGCGGCGCTCGCCCGCCTGGGCTGGACGCAGGACGCCATCGCCCGGCTCGCCGGGATGAGCCAGCCGGCCGTCTCCAAGCAGATGGGGAAGGCCCGTGGCGCCGACCCGGCGCCCCCGATCGGCCTCGCCCTCGACCAGTACGACACCGCGTGGCTCGAAGGCCGCCTGTGGGGCGTCGCCGAGGAGATCTCCGCGGCCCTCGACGACACCGCGCACTGCACCCGCCACCTCCACGCCCTGTCGCGCGGCCGCAAGCGGTTCACGCCGCAGAGCGTGGACGCCCTGCGGCGCCTGGTCGAGGCCGACCTCCGCGACCACCGGGACGCGCTGCCCGCCGGCCACCGCGACGCCTACGACGCGATCAGCCGCGCCCTCGACGTCCCCCCGAAGCCCGCGACCAAGTCCCGCCCCGCGCCGCCCGGTTCACCCGCCACCCGCCGCGCCCTCGCCTGCGCCCTCCAGCGCGAACGCCTCCGGGCCGGCGCCTGACCACCACCGCGGGCGGCCCCGGTCGGCGATGCGGCGGGGGCTCACCGCAGAGCGTCCAGGAGCTCCGGCAGGCGGCCGAGGGCCCTGGCGCCCGCGAGCGGGTCCGCGTAGTCGCGGGTGTGGACGATGCGTCCGTCCTCGACCGTCATGACCATCGCGAAGGACAGCGTGAAGTCCTCGCCGGACGCGACCATGTGCCCGTGCAGGTCGTACTCGACGACCACGACCCGCGGATCGGTGGTCTCGTGGACACGGATGTTGGTCACGCGGTCGTACCTGCGCAGGCTCGCGCCCGCGCGGAAGCGGGTCCGCAACTCCTCGCGGGTGGTGGCGATGCGGGAGGGGTGGAGGCCGGCGGGCGCGAACGGCATCTCGATGACGACCTCGTCGGCGTAGGAGTCGGCGAGGTCGCCGGGGTCGTCGCCGACGGTGGCGCGAAGGAACTGCTCGGCGGTGCTGCGTGCGGACATGGCGGAGCCCTTTCGGGGAGGTCGATAGAATCGGAGAGCGCGCCCCGGTTAGACCGTAGCGGATAACCGGAGAGTGCGCCCCGTTTATCTGCGCCCCGTGTATCCGCACCCAGGAGAACGCCGGTATGGACAAGCCGCTTCGGGCCGACGCCCGGCGCAACCGCGACCGCCTGCTCGAGGTCGCCAGGGACGCGTTCGCCCAGGAGGGAGTGGCGGTGCCGCTCGACGAGATCGCCCGGCGGGCGGGTGTCGGCCCGGGCACGCTGTACCGCCATTTCCCGACGAAGGAGGCGCTGCTGGAGGCGGTGGTCCACGAGCGCATGCGCCGACTCGTCGCCTCCGCAGAGCAGTTGGGTGAGTCGGGCGATGCCGGGGCGGCGTTCTTCGGGTTCCTCGACCACATGGTGCGCGAGGCGGCGCCCAAGCGGGATCTGGTGGATGCGCTCATCGGCGCGGGCGTCGACGTCCGCGCCGCCGTCGCCGAGCCCGCGGCCCGCCTGAGGGAGGAGACCGAGCGGCTCCTCGTCCGCGCCCAGCACGCGGGGGCCGTCCGTCCCGACGTCACCTCCGCCGACGTGATGGCGCTGCTCTCCGGCCTCCTCGTCGCCGTCCGCTCCGCCGCGCACCCCGACGCGGTCGCCGCCCGCATGACCGCCGTCCTCCTGGACGGCCTGCGTGATCGACCCGGCCCGCGCGTCCCGTGATGCCGGGCGGGGCCCCAACTCCGTCCAGCACGGCGGCAGTCGGGAATGGCCGATTCCGGGTGCCCTGAGAGTGATCCTCCGGATGCGAGAGTTGTGCGGCTTTCCTGCGGACTGTTCGTATCCCCCGGCGATCGGGCGGTACGAAGGAAACGGCGCCGCCCGGCTGCACGGCCCTGACGGCGGCCTCCGTGCACCTCGCGGAGGCGCTCCTCGTGGACGAGCCCGCGCCGTGCCACACGGGAGGGGAAACGACATGATCGACTCAGTGCGCGCGAGGCGCGTCTCGCCGCGATTAGCGCGCTGGTGGGGCTGGTACGCGGCCATGGGGGCGGCTCTCGCCGGAGCGCTGCTCCTGGGCGCCGGCACCGCCACCGCCCAGGCCCAGGCCGGGCCGGGCACGCCGTCGCCCACGGCGAAGCACCCGCGGACCAGCGCGGTGTACATGACGGTGACACCGGAGACCGCCAAGACGGTCCCCGGAGGCACGGCGCACACCCGGCGCTCGGCACAGCACGCGGACGTCAGCCCGTCCGCCGTGTCCACGCCGATCCAGCCGATATCGGTGGACGAGTGCCTCGCCCACGCCGCCTCGTCGTCCCACGGGAACGGCTGGGCCAAGGGCCGGTTCGACTCCTGCCAGTCCTACCGGCTGCACACCTGGCACGTGGTCTGCGAATGGCTCTTCGGCTGCGACACGGTGGGGACCGCGGACGCCGACCTCGTCGACATCCAGTTCACCGACGACGGCGACCGGACGGTCAACGTCGAGCAGTACGTGGGTGGTTGGACCACGTGGGGGGACATGACGGAGATCGCGCTGACCGTCAGCACCACCTGCTCGGCGTCGCACGGATCGGGTCCGTGCACCACGGACTACGGCCAGCCCACGACCGAACCGGTCGAGGAATGGGCGCTGTCGGGCGCCCAGGTGTTCTTTTACCAGTTCGAGCAGCCGTCCGGCACCGGCCTGGGGACCGACGACGTGAGCTACGCCAACCTCAGCTGGCACCTGATGGTCGAGGGCGGCGAGAACGGGCCGGTCACCCGGAACGGCCCCACCAGCCAGATGCGGTGCGACTCCGCGAGCTACCTCATCCACGCCGGCGCCGGCCGCGGATGCGTCTTCCCCTGGGCGGCCACACCCACCTGGGCGGTGCACCGCAGCAACACCCCGCAGTCGGCACAGAACATCTGGGAGGCGCAGAACACGCCGCTGGCGACCCAGCCTCCCTCCATCCTGTTCGGCGTCCCGTTCAAGAGCGTCGCCGGGGCCCCGGCGTCGCCCCGCTCCACCGCGACACCCTGCACATCAGCCTGCACCGCGGCAGGGCGGTGGCCGCGTGCCGCAAGTACTTCCCCGGCAAGTACCCGGCGCCGAACACCGACTGCGACGAGTACCCGTTCGCGTCGACGCTGGAGGGCGCGGCCAACTGGGGCAACTTCCGGAACTACGTGGTCAAGCCGATCGGCAGCAAGGACAATCAGGACGCCGGGACGCAGCTGGGCGAGTTCTACGCCGAGCAGCGGATCCTGGGCGACAACGGCATCAACGACCCCTTCTACGTGGCCGTCCGGCCGTGACGGGAGGGCCGCCGGCACGGTGAACGCGCAAGGCCGAGCATGCTGTAACGGGGAGGCCGGACAACCCCCGGCCTCCCCCGAGCAGCGGAGGAGATCACCATGACCGAGTCACCCCGTCTCCGGTCGGCCACGGGCGGCTTCCCGCTCACCGAGGCGCACCTGTTCCATCTGGTCGACGTCAGCGAGGGTGTTCAGAGCGGCAGTTCGCCGGACGTACCCGGTGACCGCCTGTTCACCACGGGATCGGGCGCCGTGCTCGCGCGGTTCGCCAGCGCGGTCGAGGACAACGAGCCGCGCGTCGACATCGAGCACTGGTCGGCAGAACCGCCCGGCCCCGGCGACGGATGGCAGGGCGAGAGCGGCGAGTTGACCGTGGAAGGCGGCCGGCTCTCCCTGGCCTCCGGCATCTCCGGCATCCCCGCGGACGGCCTCGCGAAGGACTTCACCGTCCCCCCGGGCCGCTACCGCGTCGCGGTCTGGTGCCGCGGCAGGCAGGAGACCGTGGCCGCCTGGCCCGACTGCATCGAAGCGGGTGAACTGCCGCGCGGCACGGAACGGTGGCTGATCCGGCTCTGGCCGGCGAGTTAGGCCCACCGCAGTGCCCGGTCGATCCCTCCCCGCGCAGGCCGCAGCCGCCGGGACGGGCGGGATGCCGACATCATCATCCACCGGCGCCGATGCATCCACCGGCGCCGACCTGTGGCACCACTACGGCCGGGCGCGCGCCGCACGCGACCGCGCCATCCCCGGCGGCTTCCACTGGGACTGGGCCCAGGACGGCGGCCCCGGGGCGGAGATCCTGGGCGACCTGACCGGGCGGGTCGTCGCCGACCTCGGCGCAGGGTCCGCGCGGCACGCCGCCCATCTGGCCACCCGCCACCAGCCGGCCCGTGTCGACGCGGTCGACAACTCCCCGGCCCAACAGGCTTTCGCCACAGCCCTGTACGGACACCTCGCCCCGACTCTTCGCATCGTGCCCCGCAGCGCGGTGGACCACCTGCGCGCCTCACCGCACGCCTACGACGTCCTGTATGCCGTCTTCGGCGCGCCCTGCTTCACCGATCCCCGGCAACTGCTCCCGGCCGCGGCCGCCGCGCTTCGCCCGGGCGGGCGCCTGGTGTTCTCCACCCTCGCCCACTACGCCGGTGGCAGGCCCGCCGAAGCGGATGCCGTCCACGCCGACATCCCGGCCGCGACCCCCGACGGCCGCGGCACCACGATGCCCCGCTGGGTCCTCCAAGGCCATGTGTGGCAACGGCTCTTGGAGCAGTCCGGGTTCACCGGAACCACCGTCGGAGTGCTCCCTGCCGCCGGCGGGCCGCGGGGCGCCGACGCCCTCCTCGTCGGCTGCACCCGGGCGGCCTGAACGGGGGTGACGCATCCCAAGTTCCCCACGGAAGCGGGCGGTTCGGCCCTGCCGATCACACGCGATAGCACCCGGCGACCGCGCCGAACGCGGCTTTGGGCTCCCAGGGCAGGCCGGGGTAGGCGGCGCCGGAGCCCTCTTCGAGGACCTTGACGATGCCGTAGCTGGCCAGGTCCAGGTCATCGCCGGGGTCGCCGTCGGGGCGGTGCGGGAAGTCGTAGAGGGCGAAGGTGAACACGAAGGCGGCATCGATGCCTCCGGCGTCGAACTCCCCCAGCAGTTCCCGCAGATAGGCGGCCTGGCCCGCTTCGTCGCGGACCGGCGTGCCGCCGAGTCGCAGCGGCGCGCGGGTGTCGCCGTCGTACTCGACGATCTCCAGCCCGCGCGCGCCCTTGTCGCCGGCGCCCCGGTAGCCGGCCGCGCCGAACTCGGTGACGGCAACGGGCTTGCCCTGCGCGGCGCCCTGCGCCACGAGGTGCCGGACGCCCGCGGGGAAGCGGTCGGCGATCTCGGCCGACCGGTACAGGTCGAGGGACATGACGTCGAACGGGGTCCAGTCGACGTTCTCCAGGGGTACCGCGGCGTAGGTGACCTTGCCGCCGAAGCGCGCCCGGACCACGGACACGGCCTCGGCCAGGAACGCGTTGACCCGGGCGCCCGCCTCTCCGATGTGCTCGCGCGCCGACCCGGGGTTGCTCAGGAGTGAGACGCGGTCCTCCGCGCTGTCGCCGGGCAGGAACCCCTTGTTCATCAGGCTCAGTTCGGCGCCGGTGACGAACACGACCTCCGTCCCGCCCCGCCTGATCCGCTCCGCCCGCTCGGCGCAGTCGGCGAACAGGGACAGCATCTCGGCGGTGGTCGATTCCAGCGGGTAGGGGGAGAACCAGACCTCGAGCCCGAGGCGGGCGGCGCACACCGCGGCGCGTTCGATCCGGTCGGGGTCGCCGCCCATGATGCGGACCGCGGTGCAGTGCAGGTCGTCGCGGATGATCGTCAGCTCGCGCTCCACCACCTCCGCGTCGAACCGCGCACGGCCGAGATGGCCGTTGCAGGCGAATCCGGTGTCGTAGCTGATGCCTCTGGCGCGCATGCGTCGCTCCCTCGTTACTCGGAAGAATTTACGGTACGGACCGTACCTTACTTGCGGTGGATCGGCGCAAGAGGTCAAGATGGGAAGGTACGTATGGTGTCGATAACGGGCGGGTAGGGGCCATGTCGGAGAGGCCGAGCGGTGCGCCGGGTGCCGGGCAGACACGGCGCCGCGGGGCCGCCCTGGAGGACGCGATCCTGCGCGCGGCGGCGGACGAACTCGCCGAGGGCGGCTTCTCGCGGTTGACCATGGACAAGGTCGCCGCCCGCGCCGGCACCAACAAGAACGCCCTCTACCGCCGCTGGCCCAACCGCCTCGCCCTCGCCGTCGCCGCCTACCGGCGGCTCACCACGACCGTCCAGCCGCCCGACACCGGCAGTCTGCGAGGCGACGCCCTGGAATGGCTGCGCCAGGCGAACCGCTACTGGAGCTCACCTCAGGGCGCGATCCTGCGCGAGCTGATGGCCGCCGCCGGCGGTGCCACGGAACTCCTGGCCCAACTCCAGGACCAGTCGGGCGACGCCGCGGCCGCCCCCTGGCTGACCATCCTCGGCCGCGCGATCGCCCGCGGCGAAGCCTCCCCCGAAGCGCTCCACCTCAGGGTCGCCACCGTCGCCATGACCCTGCTCCGCAACGAGTTCGTCGTCCGCGGCGTCCCCACCGCCCCCGACGAGGTCCTCGTCGAGATCGTCGACGAGGTCTACCTCCCCCTCGTACGCGGCCGCAGCACACCACCCGCCTGAGGCGCCAGGCCCTACCATGTGCCCACCCCGGCACGCGTGTGCGGGGCTTCATGTTCCTTGGGGGGAACCACACATGCGGATCTCGTTCCGTGCTGCCCTGGTGACGGCCGCCGCCGCTCTGGGGCTGATCGCCACGTCCGTCGCTCCGGCGCAGGCCGCCACCGGATACGACCGGTGCCCGAAGGGGCGGTTCTGCGTCTTCGACCTCGCCGGCGGTGAGGGTGCGATGGCGACCTACACCTCGCCGCAGTCCGACCTGGGGGCGTGGCGGACCAGGGCGTCGTCCGTCTACAACCGCACCGGCTACATGTACTTCTGCATGTACAGCAGGACCGGCTACCAGTACATCGACTCGATCCACGACGTCGAGGTCCTGGGCGAGGGTCCGGACTCCCAACTCGACCTCTACCCCATCCATGACAAGAACAGCCACCTCGACAACAACCTCGGGTCCGTCCGCTGGGCGCGCACCATGCGGCAGTGCGAGGGCGGCCCGGAGTACGTGCAGTGGGGCAATCCCAACGGTTGGGCACCGACCACCGCGGCCCCTTTCGGCGACCTGAACCGGGACGGCGTCCCTGACCTGCTCGACCGCGCCTACAGCGGTCGGCTGTACTTCCTGCGCGGTGACGGCACGGGCACCCTCATCGGCGGCGGCTGGAACTCCATGTCCGCGCTCACCCGCCACGGCGACCTGAACGGCGACGGGGCCGAGGACCTCCTGGCGCGGGACACCAAGGGCCAGTTGTGGATGTACCCCGGCAACGGCAGGGGCGCGTTCGCCGCGCGCAAGCTGATCGGCGGCGGCTGGAACTCCATGACCCGCATCCAGGCCGTCGGCGACCTCAACGGCGACGGCAAGGGCGACCTGGTGGCCCGGGACACCAAGGGGCAGCTGTGGATGTACCCGGGTAACGGCAGGGGCGCGTTCGGCGCCCGCACGTTGATCGGCGGCGGCTGGCAGGTCATGCGGGCCTTCGCCGCCCCCGGTGACCTCAGCGGCGACGGCCGCAACGACCTCGTCGTCAGCGACTCCTCCGGCAAGCTGTGGCTCTACCCGGGCAACGGCCGTGGCGCCTTCGGTGCCCGCAAGATGATCGGCACCGGCGGATGGGGCCGGTTCACGATGCTGCTCGGCGTCGGCGACATGACGCAGGACGGACACCCCGACCTATTGGCCGGCGAGACCGGTTCGTACGGCGAAATTCGCCTCTACCGGGGCCGGGCTGGGGGCACCATCGTCAACGACGGCACGTACGACTACCTCAATGACGGGGACGCCCTCTACTAGCCGCACGACTTCTCCGCCGCCGCATACGTCACGACCGCGGACCACGCGGCGGAGAACGTGAGGACGGGACCCGCGGGGTCCTTCGAGTCCCGGACATGGACACTGCCGGTGCACGTGGCTGTCTCGACGCAGTCGCCGCCCTGCGTCGAGGGCTGCTGCGGCTGGGGGTGAGTCGAGCGCCGGACTGCGTTGTCAGACCCCCGTGGTGAAGTGGGGTCAGACACGAGGATCGGTGTGACCGAGTCGGAGAGCGGGGCGGCGGCGATGGGCGAGCGTACGGCGTGGCGGCCGTTTCTGGAGCTGTGGAGCCGGGAGTGGGTCGCGGGGCACGACCCGCAGTACGACGCACCCCTCGCCGAGGAGGTCGTGCGCGACACCTGGCTGGGGTTCGCACCGGCCGGCGAGGCGGAGGTGGCCGCCGCCGAGGCCCGCCTCGGCCGGCGGCTCCCGCCGTCGCTGCGGGAGTTCCTGCTGGTCACCAACGGCTGGCGGGACGCGGGGAACTTCATCTACCGGCTGGCCGGCACCGAAGAGCTGGAGTGGCTGCGCGACACCGACGACCGCACCTGGATCGAGGTGTACCAGGACATCGCGGGCGAGGACGCGGAGGACGAAGAGGATGCTGCGGACACCGCGGACGGTACGGCGGACGAAGGCGACGAACGCGGCGACGGGTACGGCGAGTTCGACGATGACGAGCCCGAGCCGTACGGCGTGCAGGAGGCCCGCGTCCTCGCCCGCTCGCTGCGGCTCTCCCTCGACGGGGACGCCGCCGTGATGCTCCTGGACCCGGACGATGTCGGCGAGGACGGCGAGTGGGCCGGCTACTGGCTCGCCTCCTGGTCCGGCGAGGGCCCCGAGCGGCACGACTCCTTCCACGACCTGATGCGCCGGCAGTGGCGGTCCTTCCACGCGCTGCGCAGGCCGCCCGGCCCCACCCGGGACCGCTGGGACGCCGAGGTCGAGAAGGCCCGCCGGGCCGCACTCGGCGGGGAGGTCGACGGCCCCCTCACGGTCTTCGCCGAGGCCCACGAGTTCGGGAACCGGCGGGCCGACGTGCTGAGCGTGCAGATGAAGGCGCTGCTCGGCGACTGGCAGCGCTGGGTCGTCGACCTTCTGTGGCACCGCCCGCACGAAGGGGAGATCCTGCTCGGCCCGCTGTTCGCCGCCGAACTCCTCCCGCTGCTCCTCCGCCAGGACGAACTCGCCGAGCGGCACGCCCTGCGCCCGCTCGCCCGGTTGAAGGAGCACGCCCCGCAGCCCGTCCGCGAGCTCGTCGCGGACTACGAGCAGCGCCGCCAACAGCCCGGATTCCGGCTGTCGTTCGGGCCGCCCGCGTTCGACGCGGCCGTGCACGCCGTCGCCGACCGCCTCGCCGGGGCACCCGCGTTCCAGGCCTCCGACACTCCCGCGCGGCGCCCCGGCGGACTCCTCGCCGTCCTCTATGCCGGGGACGGCCCGGTCCCGCACCCCGACCCGCTCACCAGCCCCCGACACGTGCGGGCGCTGCGCGCCGAACTGTGCGCGGCCGCCTGGCCCGACCTGCGGGCGGCGCTGCGCCTGTGGCGCCCGGTCTGCGAGGACCACATAGCCCCGATATCCCTGCTCGCGCACCCCGTCCTCGCCCAGCTGATCACCCCCGAGCGCGGCCGCGAGATCCTCACCACCGCCCGCGGCTGATCTCCGCCCAGTAGGCTGCGACCAGGCACGACGGGAGTACGGAGACACGGGGAGGGGCCATGCCCGAGGACCACGACGGCGTCGTCATGTACTGGCGGCCCGACTGCGTCTACTGCATCAAGCTGCGGCTGAGCCTGCTGTTCAGCGGGCTGCGCTACTCCACGCGTCTGATCTTCCGGGACAAGGAGGCGAAGGCTTTTCTCCGCTCGGTTGCCGACGGCTGCGAGACGGTTCCCACGGTCGTGGTGGCCGGGCATCCCATGGTCAACCCCTCCCGCCGCCAACTCCTCGCCGCGGTCCGCGAACGCGCTCCTCATCTCCTCGCGTAGTTCCCCGCGCCCTCGCGGGGCCTGCGGCGTGCGTTGTGGCTGGGCGCGCAGTTCCCCGCGCCCCTGGAGCATCCGCCCCTCCGGGGCGGGGGTCTGGGGTGCCCCCGGGCCGCCGTTGCCGGGTGCCGCGCCGCTGTGGTTGTGCGCGCAGTTCCCCGCGCCCCTTTGGTGCTGCCCGGTGGGCAGGGGAGCCCAGGCCAATTTCATCCCGCAGACGGGGGGCGGGCTGGGAGGGGACGGTGCGGGAGTGTCCCCGCAGGAACTGTGCATGCGCCCGGCCCACTTGGCGGAGGGAGCCGCACGCACAGTTCCGAGGAGATACTCCCGTGGCGGCGCCGACCCCACCCACCGAAGGTGCACCGCCAGGGGCGCGGGGTCCCCCAGCGCGACAAGCCACGACGGCGCGGCAGGCGGCAGACCAGGCCCCGGGGCACCCGGGCTTCCGATACCGGCGAACCCCTACGGGAAGGGGCGTCAGCCGCCGAGTGCTTCCAGCTGGTCCAGGAACCACTTCGACGGCGGCAGAGCCGTCGCCGCATCGGCGAGCCGCTTCGTCCGCTCCGCCCGCTCCGCCTCCGGCATGGTCAGCGCAGCGTTGAGAGCGGCGGACGTCTGCCGGATGTCGTACGGGTTCACCGTGATCGCGTCCGAGGCCAGCTCCTCGAAAGCACCCGCCTCCCGGGACAGGACCAGCGCCACCCCGTTGTCGGAGACGACCGGCACCTCCTTCGCGACCAGGTTCATCCCGTCGCGGATCGGATTGACGAGCGCCACGTCGGCCAGCCGGTACGCGGCCAGCGACCGCGCGAAGTCGTCGTCGACCTTGAGCATCACCGGCTGCCAGTCCCGCGTGCCGAACTCCTCGTTGATCTCTCCGGCGACCCGCGCGACCTCCTCGGTGTAGGACCGGTACAGCGCCAGGTCCTGGCGGGACGGGTAGGCGAACGCGACGTGCACCACCCGCTCGCGCCAGCCGGGGTGGTCCCGCAGCAGCTGCCGGTAGGCCAGCAGGCCGCGGACGATGTTCTTCGACAGCTCCGTGCGGTCCACCCGCACGATCAGCCGGCGGCCCGGACCTGCCTCGGACCGCAGCTGCTCGATGCGCTCGGCCACGTCGGCGCGGTGCGCCCGCTCGCGCAGGAACGCGGCGTCGGCCCCGAGCCCGTGCACGCCCAGCCGCGTGGTGCGGCCCTCGACGGTGACCGCCGAGCCGTCGCCGGAGACCTCCGCGCCCAGCACCGCCGCGCAGCACGCGGCGAACCCGGCCGCCCAGCGGCGGGTGAGGAACGCGGCGCGGTCCGCGCCCAGGATGCCGGTCAGCAGCTCGGCCGCGATGTCGTCGGGCAGCAGCCGGAAGTAGTCCGGCGGCGCCCACGGGGTGTGCGAGAAGTGGCCGATCCGCAGGTCGGGGCGGCGCTGCCGGAGCAGTGCGGGCACCAGCGCGAGGTGGTAGTCCTGCACCAGGACCGCGGCGCCCTCGGCCGCGTCCTCGGCGAGCGCGTCCGCGAACGCGGTGTTGTACGCGCGGTACGCGTCCCAGTGGCCGCGGAACTCCTCGTCGAAGACGGGTTCCAGCGGGGTCTGGTACAGCATGTGGTGGACGAACCACAGGACCGAGTTGGCGATGTCGTTGTAGGCGGCGTGGAAGACGTCCGGGGGGACGGAGATCATCCGCGAGCCGGGCTCGGTGCGCCCCTGCCGCACGGCCTCGCGGTCGCCGTCGGACAGCGCCGCGCACACCCACAGCGCACCGGCGTCCGGGCCGATCGCGCTCAGCCCGGAGACGAGGCCGCCGCCGCCGCGCCTGCTGTCCAGGGTGCCGTCGGGTCGCACCGTGTACGACACCGGGCCGCGGTTCGAGGCGACGAGGATCCTCGCAGAATTCCCCATGCCGCGAGCCTAGCCACCACACCAGCCCCTCAAACTCCCTCAGCCCCTTCCGGGCCCCGGACCGCCGTCGAGCTGGCGTGGGACCACCGAAGACCGCCGCCCGGCCGCCGCAGACCCGCCGCCGGACCGCGCGGTCCCGCTACGCCGCGCGATGCGGCCGGTACTCGGGGACGGTGAGCACGGGCGGGCGCTCCGCGGTGTCCACCGGGTGCGTGGTGGGCACGAAGGCCGCGCCCTCCCGGGTGAACTGCGTCAGCTCGGGGCGGACCAGCGGCGCGCGGGACAGCCGCAGCTGCGCGGTGCGGTAGATGGCCGCGGCCATCCGGCCGAGCGCCTGCCCGTCCTGGTGCCGGTGCCGCCGCACCCCCACGTCGACCTGCGCGAGCGCGTCCAGCCCGACCAGCCCGAGCGCGTCGATCAGCATCCCCAGCTCCACCCCGTACCCGACCGGGAACGGCAGCCGCTCCAGCAGCGACCGCCGCCCCGCGTACTCCCCGCCGAGCGGTTGCACGAACCCCGCCAGCTGCGGCCAGTGCAGGTTCAGCAGCGGCCGCGCCACCAGCTCGGTGACCCGCCCGCCGCCGCCCGGCACCACCGCGCCGCCGCGCTCCAGCGGCCGGTCGTACATCGCCTTGACCAGCTGCACCGACGGCTCGGTCAGCAGCGGCCCGACGATCCCGGACACGAACGCGGCGTCGAACTGCCGCAGGTCGGCGTCCACGAAGCAGACGATCTGCCCGCTGGTGGCCAGCAGCGAGCGCCACAGCACCTCGCCCTTGCCGGGCAGCGCCGGCAGCCGCGGCAGGATCGCGTCCCGCTGCACCACCCGCGCGCCCGCCCGCTCGGCGATCCGCGCCGTGCGGTCGGTGGACGCGGAGTCCACCACGACCAGCTCGTCGACCAGCGGGACCTGCGACGACATCAGCTCGCGGCGCACCGTCGCGACGATGTCGCCGACCGTCTCCTCCTCGTTCAGCGCCGGGAGCACCACGCTCACCGTGCCCTGCGCGCCGGCCTCGCGCTTGGCCGCGAGCAGCACGTCCAGCGGCCGCTCGGCCGCCGACCACGATCGCCGCTCCAGCCAGCGCTCCACCTCGTCGAGCACGTGCGCCACTCCCCGGTGTGATCCATCTCGCGGTACGGACGACCCTCTCAGCTGCCGGAGTCGTCGGTTACAGTCTTGAACAACGCGTACGACGCCCGCATGCCGGGGTCGGCGCGCCGGGACGCCGCGAAGGCATACGTCCCACAACTGCATACCGCTCATCCAGAGGGGCAGAGGGAACGGCCCGTTGAAGCCCCGGCAACCCTCCCGCCGACCGCGAGGTCACCACGGTGGGGAAGGTGCCAATTCCGTCTCATGACGCGACCTGCGGCGTGAGGAAGATGAGGAGAAAGGGCCTCGCCATCATGGCTGTGCACACCGCCGATCACACCGACCGCAGCACCGCGACCGACTCCCCGTTCGGCGACGCGTTCGGACCCGCCGCGGCCCTGTCCTGTCGCGAGTGTGGCACCCGCTTCGCGCTCAGCCCGATCTTCGCGTGCCAGGAGTGCTTCGGCCCGCTCGAGGTCGCCTACGACCTTCCGGTCGGCGACCCCGAGGCGCTGCGCCGGCAGATCGAGGCCGGCCCGGCCAGCATCTGGCGCTACGCCCCGCTGCTGCCCGTCCCCGCCGACGTGGCCACCAAGCGGAACCTGCACCCGGGCTGGACCAAGCTCGTCAAGGCCGACAACCTCGCCCGCGAGCTGGGCATCACCGGCGGGCTGCACATCAAGGACGACTCCGGCAACCCGACCCACTCCTTCAAGGACAGGGTCGTCGCCATCGCCCTGGAGGCCGCCCGCACCTTCGGTCTGACCACCCTGTCCTGCTCCTCCACCGGCAACCTGGCCGGCGCGGTGGGCGCGGCGGCGGCCCGCGCGGGCTTCCGCTCCTGCGTCTTCATCCCGCACGACCTGGAGTCCGCCAAGGTCGTCATGGCCGCGGTCTACGGCGGCGACCTGGTCGCCATCGAGGGCAGCTACGACGACGTGAACCGCTTCTGCTCGGAGCTGATCGGCGACCCGGTCGGCGAGGGCTGGGGCTTCGTCAACGTCAACCTGCGGCCGTACTACGGCGAGGGCTCCAAGACCCTGGCCTACGAGATCGCCGAGCAGCTCGGCTGGCGGCTGCCGGACAACCTGGTCATCCCGATCGCCTCCGGCTCCCAGCTCACCAAGATCGACAAGGGTCTGCAGGAGCTGATCAAGCTCGGCCTGGTCGAGGACAAGCCCTACAAGATCTTCGGCGCCCAGGCCGAGGGCTGCTCGCCGGTGTCCGCGGCGTTCAAGGCCGGCCAGGACGTGGTCCGCCCGGTCAAGCCGGACACCATCGCCAAGTCGCTGGCGATCGGCAACCCGGCCGACGGCCCGTACGTCCTGGACATCGCCCGCCGCACCGGCGGCGCGGTGGAGGACGTGAACGACGATCAGATCGTCGACGCCATCACGCTGCTCGCCCGCACCGAGGGCGTGTTCGCCGAGACCGCGGGCGGCGTGACCGTCGGCGTGCTGCGCAAGCTGGTCGAGACCGGCCAGCTCGACCCCTCCTCCGAGACCGTCGTACTCAACACCGGCGACGGCCTGAAGACCCTCAACGCGGTGGAGGCCTCCGCCCGGCCGACCGCGACCATCCGACCCACCCTTGCCGCGTTCCGAGAGGCTGGCCTCGCATGAGTGCTTCCGTCCGCATCCCCACGATCCTCCGTACCTACACCGGCGGCCAGGCCGAGGTGCCGGCCGAGGGCGCGACGCTCGCCGAGGTCATCGAGTCGCTGGAGAAGAATCACGCCGGCATTTCGGCGCGAGTTCTCGACGACACCGGAAAACTCCGTCGTTTCGTGAACGTTTATGTGAACGACGACGATGTGCGCTTTTCCGAGGGACTGGCCACCGCGGTGCCGGACGGCGCCAGTGTGTCGATCATTCCGGCGGTCGCGGGCGGCTGAACGCCGTTGAAACCTCCGTTGCGGAGATCCGCCACATGACCGCGCGGTTCTGTCGCATTGTGCCCCGTTCACCCCTGAGGGTGGACGGGGCACGCTGCTGCCGGGGCGCCGACGGGCCACCGGTACTGTTGCCAGGGGCAAGTGAGCCCCTCTCAGGTCGCTGCGGCGATTTATCGCCAAATTCGCGAGCGAATCGCGCCGAGCATCCGGGTTTGTCCCGTCCGAGATGCCCCGTCATATGGGCTTTTCTCAGGGCATTTCCGATGGGTCGCGCCAAGAATTCTCGTCCAATTGACCTGTTGCAGTGGGCATCCGTGCAGATACATTCAGCCGCGGTCGACGCGTTCCGGCGCACGCCCCCCAGGGCCCCCACCCGTCGAGCGGTAAGGGGTGCTACGGGAGGTGAGGTCTGACCCGGGCCCGCGGAGTGCGGGGCCGCGATAGGGCCAGCAATAGGGGAGTTAGGAATGGCTCAGGGCACCGTCAAGTGGTTCAACGCGGAGAAGGGCTACGGCTTCATCGCGGTCGACGGTGGTGCGGATGTGTTCGTCCACTACAGCGCGATTCAGATGGACGGCTACCGCACCCTCGAGGAAGGCCAGCGGGTCGAGTTCGAGATCTCGCAGGGTCAGAAGGGGCCGCAGGCGGACATGGTCCGGCTGGCAGGCTGAACATCCCGGCGCGTTCGGCCATCGACGCGACGCTCGCACGCCGGAGGGCCCGCTCCCGTCAGGGAGACGGGCCTTTCGTGCGCTCCGGCGCCGCCCCCGCGCGAGGTGCGAGTTGGGCCGCCGTGGGCCGGACTCGCTTGCACTCGGTAGGGGTGAGTGCTAATCATTGGCGTTAGCACTCTACGAGTGAGAGTGACAGCAGGACCGGGTCGGTGAGGCCCGGCCGGACGCCGGGACGGAACCGGCGGCCGACCGGCCGTCCGTCGCGGGCGCCACGCGGTCCCGAGCGCAACTCACCCCCTGTCCGGGAGGACCCCTTCACATGGCCAAGATCATCGCGTTCGACGAGGAGGCGCGGCGCGGTCTCGAGCGCGGGATGAACCAGCTCGCCGACGCCGTCAAGGTCACCCTCGGCCCCAAGGGCCGGAACGTCGTCCTCGAGAAGAAGTGGGGCGCCCCCACGATCACCAACGACGGCGTCTCCATCGCCAAGGAGATCGAGCTCGAGGACCCGTACGAGAAGATCGGCGCCGAGCTGGTCAAGGAAGTCGCGAAGAAGACCGACGACGTCGCCGGTGACGGCACGACGACCGCGACCGTCCTGGCCCAGGCCCTGGTCAAGGAGGGCCTGCGCAACGTCGCCGCGGGCGCCAACCCGATGGCCCTCAAGCGCGGCATCGAGAAGGCCGTCGAGGCCGTCTCCGCCGCCCTGCTGGAGCAGGCCAAGGACGTGGAGACCAAGGAGCAGATCGCCTCCACCGCGTCCATCTCCGCCGCCGACACCCAGATCGGCGAGCTGATCGCCGAGGCCATGGACAAGGTCGGCAAGGAAGGCGTCATCACCGTCGAGGAGTCGCAGACCTTCGGGCTCGAACTCGAGCTCACCGAGGGCATGCGCTTCGACAAGGGCTTCATCTCCGCCTACTTCGCCACCGACCTGGAGCGGATGGAGGCGTCGCTCGACGACCCCTACATCCTGATCGTCAACTCCAAGGTCTCCGCGGTGAAGGACCTGCTCCCGCTGCTGGAGAAGGTCATGCAGTCCGGCAAGCCGCTGCTGATCATCGCCGAGGACGTCGAGGGCGAGGCCCTGTCGACCCTGGTCGTCAACAAGATCCGCGGCACCTTCAAGTCCGTCGCCGTCAAGGCCCCGGGCTTCGGCGACCGCCGCAAGGCGATGCTGGGCGACATCGCGATCCTCACCGGCGGCACGGTCATCTCCGAGGAGGTCGGCCTGAAGCTGGAGAACGCGGGCCTGGACCTGCTCGGCCGCGCCCGCAAGGTGGTCATCACCAAGGACGAGACCACCATCGTCGACGGTGCCGGTGACACCGACCAGGTCAACGGCCGGGTCAACCAGATCCGTGCGGAGATCGAGAACAGCGACTCCGACTACGACCGCGAGAAGCTCCAGGAGCGCCTCGCCAAGCTGGCCGGCGGCGTGGCCGTCATCAAGGCCGGCGCGGCCACCGAGGTCGAGCTCAAGGAGCGCAAGCACCGCATCGAGGACGCGGTGCGCAACGCCAAGGCCGCCGTGGAGGAGGGCATCGTCGCCGGTGGCGGCGTGGCCCTGCTGCAGGCGTCCGCGGTCTTCGAGAAGCTGGAGCTCGAGGGTGACGAGGCGACCGGTGCGTCGGCCGTCAAGCTCGCCCTGGAGGCCCCGCTGAAGCAGATCGCCGTCAACGCCGGCCTCGAGGGCGGCGTCGTGGTGGAGAAGGTCCGCAACCTGACCCCGGGTCACGGCCTGAACGCCGCGACCGGCGAGTACGTGGACCTGGTGGCCGAGGGCATCATCGACCCGGCCAAGGTCACCCGCTCCGCCCTGCAGAACGCGGCGTCGATCGCCGCGCTGTTCCTCACCACCGAGGCCGTCATCGCCGACAAGCCGGAGAAGGCCGCGCCGGCTGCTCCGGGTGGCATGCCCGGCGGGGACATGGACTTCTAGTCCTCCGGACAGGAAGCTCTCCACGGCGCCCTCCTCCCACCCGGGAGGGGGGCGCCTTCCTGCGCGCCCTCAGCCACGCACCGGCCGTGCGACGGCGACGCTCCTCCGCCGGGCAGGCGGTGCCCCGCAGGGGCGCGGGGAACTTCGTCCTCAGCCACGACGGTGGCGCGCCCTGACGACGGCGGGTCGTCCCCCGAAGGGGCGCGGGGTCCCCCAGAGCTGCGCCTGGGAGGTGCCCCCAGCGCGCCCAGCCAGTGCGGCGCCGCACTCCGCCAACCGCCCCGAAGGGGCAGTTCAGTCCGTCCCGGACCACCGGCCGGTGGCCGGTTGCTCGCGCAGTTCCCCGCGCCCCTGACGGTTGCCCTTCGCCGGCTGAGGGCTGAACCCCCTCCGCCGGAGGGCAATGCGCCGCCCGCGGAGGGGGAAGGCCAGCCCGTTCACGGGTGAACGCCGCCCGCGGAGGGCAGAGCGCCGCCCGCGGAGGGGTGGAGGTTGAGGGGGTGAGGGGTGGACCCTGCCCGGGGAAGGGCCTAGTGGGGGTGGGCGGCCGCGTCGATGGCCGTCCGAAGGTGCCCCTTCGAATCAGCGAGCAACCGCGCAGCGGTGGAAGCGTCGACCTGCGCCAGCAGCGTCAGAATCGCCGGCTTGACCTCGCCGTCGGTGGCGGTGAGCGCCGCCTCGATGGCGGCGTCGCCGGCCCCGGTGGCCAGGGCCACGATCCGGCGCGACCGCGCCCTCAGCTTCTCGTTGGACGCCCGCACGTCCACCATCAGGTTCCCGTAGGTCTTGCCGAGCCGGATCATCGTGATTGTCGACAGCATGTTGAGCACGAGCTTCTGCGCCGTCCCGGACTTCAGCCGGGTCGACCCGGACACCAGCTCGGGCCCGACCACCACCTCGATCCCGTGGTCGGCGGCGGCGGCCAGCTGCGAGCCGGCGTTGCACGACAGCCCGACGGTGAGCGCCCCGACCGTCCGCGCGTACTCCACCGCGCCCACCGCGTACGGGGTGCGGCCCGACGCGGAGATGCCCACCACGGCGTCCGCCTCGGTCAGCCGCAGCGCGGACAGGTCGGCCGCGGCCAGCTCCCGGCTGTCCTCGGCGCCCTCGATCGAGGTGACCATCGCGTCCGGGCCGCCGGCGATCAGTCCCACGACCTCCCGCCCGGGCGTGGTGTTGAAGGTCGGCGGGCACTCGCTGGCGTCGAGCACCCCGAGCCGCCCCGCGGTGCCCGCACCGGCGTAGACCAGGCGGCCGCCGCGCGCCATCCGCTCCGCGACCCCGTCGATCGCCGCGGCGATCGCGGGCAGCTGCCCCGCCACGGCGGCCGGAACGGTGGCGTCCTCACCGTTCATGATCCGGGCGATCTCCAGCGTCGGCATGCGGTCGATCTCGGCGAGTTCGGGCCGGAACGCCTCGGTGGTCAGCGTCTCCAACTCGCGGCGCAACTCGGTGTACTGGTGGGTCATATGCGGCTCGTTCATCCTTCTCGCATGGAGTGAGGTGCGGTGGGGGGACGGCGGTCGCGAGCAGCGCCGCCTGCGGCGGTCAGGCGCGGTGGGCGCGCGGGCTGTGCCGGTGCGCCAGCGCCTCGTACGACGCGGACAGGGCGGGCGCCGCGTCCTCGTACGTGCGCTGCGCGACACCTATGAACAGGCAGTCCACGACCAGCAGTTGGCTCGTCCTGCTGGACATGGCGGCCGGCCGCAGCTCGCTCTCGCGCGAGCTGGAGGTGGTGAGCACCAGATCGGCGTACTGCGTCACCGGGCCGTCGGCGCGGCCGGAGATGGCGATGGTGGTCGCCCCGCGGTCGAACGCGGCGCGCAGCGGCTCGATGACGTCATGCGTGCCGCCGGAGTGCGTGATGGCCAACGCCACGTCGCCGGGCCGCAGTTGGACGGCGTTGGTGACGGCCAGGTGCGGGTCGGCGTGGGCGTGCGCGATCATCCCGATCCGCAGCAGCTTCTGCGCCAGGTCCTGGGCGACCAGCCCGGACGCGGCGATCCCGTAGATGTCGATCCGTCGGGCCGCGGCCAGCGCGTTGACCGCCGCCTCCAGTTGCGCGGTGTCCAGCTGCGCCGCGGTGTCGGCGAGGGTCTGCTGCTCCTCCAGGGCGAGCTTGGTGACGACGTCGCCGAGCGGGTCGTCGACGGCGATGTCGGCGGTGACGGCGGGCGGCGCGCCGGTGGCCTGCTGGGCGGCGAGCGCCGCCAGCGCAAGCCGCAGGTCGCGGTACCCGGGGTAGCCCAGCAGCCGGGCGGTGCGCACCACCGTGGCCTCGCTGGTGCCGGTGCGCACCGCGAGGGCGGTGACGGTGAGGTGGGAACAGCCGGCCGGGTCGCCCGCGACGGCCTCGGCGACACGCTGCATCGAGCGGGTCATCGAGGGGGCGAGGGTGCGGACCTTGGCGGCGAGGGCCCCCGGATCGGGGGGCGCGACAGGCAGTGCGGGCGCGCCGGGCACGCCGCGGAGGGCGCGGACGCTCGGGGAGAAAGTTTCCTTCACGCTATAGGTCACCTTGTGAAAGGTATTTTCAGGCAGTGGCCACCGTCAAGACCACGTCGCGGGGCACCTCGCCGGGCCTTCGCGGCAAGGGACAATGGGGGCATGGCCCCCGCTGATCACCCCGCCGGCGACCCCGGCGACCCCGGCGACCACGACGCCGACCCCGCCGCCCTGGAAGCGGTGATGCACGGCGCGCGCGCACGGGTCCTCGCCGACCTCACCGCCCGCGACGTCGCAGACGCCGGCATCGTCTCACTGCTGGAGGAGGCGGTGAGCAAGCGGCGGTGGTGGCTGCAGCAGTGGCCGGACGGCGCGGAGTTCGTGCCGGGCCTGCTCGCCCAGGACGTCCAGGACGCCCTGATGGAGACGCACGGCCGCTGGCCGCTGTGCCCGCACTGCGAGGAGCCGCACGCGCTGGCCGTCGAGCCCGAACTCGGCGCGGACCCGCACTGGGTGTGCGAGGCCCGCGGCGAGGTGGTCGCCCCCGTGGGTTCGCTCGGGGCGGCCTGAGGTGGCGGTGTACATCGACCCGCCGACCTGGCCCGGGCACGGCCGCTACTGGTCGCACCTGGTCAGCGACGAGTCCTTCGCGGAACTGCACGCCTTCGCCGAGCGGTTGGGCGCCCCCGCGCGCGCCTTCGACCGGGACCACTACGACATCCCGGCCACCCGCTACGGCGACGCCGTCGGGCTCGGCGCCATCCAGGTCGGCAGCCGGGAGATCGTTGCCCGCCTCACCGCCGCGGGCCTGCGCCGCCGCAAACGCCACCGGCCGGGCTAGGGCGGGGCGCGGGGCCCCGCGCCGGGCGGCGCCGCTCAGGCCTCGAGCAGTTCCAGCTCCGTCGTGAGGTTGCGGCGGGCCACCGCCTCCCACTGCTCGTACGCGTAGGGAGTGCGGAACAGCCGCGGCAGCTCCAGCAGGCGCCGCAGGATGTCCGCGCGGCCGGTGCGGAACAGGTCGTCCGGCACGAAGCCGTACTCCTCGCGCACCGCCGCCGCGTAGGCGGCGTAGGCCGCCGGATCCCCCGCCAGCACCGCCAGGTCCGCGTCGCACAGCACCTCGCCGTCGCGGTCGTCCGGCGCCGGGTCGTGCGTCACCGTCAGCCGCACCAGCCGCGCGACCTCCGCGATCCGCGCCTCGTCCACGCCCGCCTCGCGCAGTGCCCGTTCGGCCAGATGGGCGCTGCGCTCCTCGTTCTCGCTGCGGTCCGGCCGGTAGACCGCGTCGTGGAACCAGGCGGCGAGCGCCACCGTGTCGGGGTCGTGCGCGTACGCGGTCAGCTCCGTGGCCCGGGCCAGCACCGCCACCAGGTGGTCGATCGTGTGATAGCGCCGCTGCGGCTCCGCCCAGCGTTCGAGCAGCTCACGCCCGTAGGGAGTCGGGTCCTCCGCGGCGTCCCGGTCCTCCGCCCGGCAGCGGCGCAGCAGTTCGGACCACTCGGCCAGCAGGGCGTTGTAGCGGGGGTGGGCGTCGGCGGTGATCGAAGGCATGCGGGCCATTGTGCGCTACCCATCTCGCGCGTGAGTGACGGGTGTGGCACCCTTGCTCATATGTCTAGACCAATATTCGAGGTGATCGCCCTCGGCGCTGACGATGCCGTAGCGGCCCAGGACGGTGGCGCCGACCGCCTCGAACTGGTCACCGACATGGCCGCGGACGGACTGACGCCGTCCCGTGCCACGTTCGGTGCGATCCGCCACGCCGTCACCATCCCGCTGCGCGTCATGCTGCGGCTCTCGGACGGGTTCAGCGCGGGCGACCCCGCCGAGCTGGACGCGCTGTGCGAGGCCGCGCAGGGCCTGCGGGCCGAGGGCGCCGAGGAGTTCGTGCTCGGCTTCCTCGACGGCCGCGGCCGCGCGGACCTGGACGCGGTGCACGCCCTCGTCGACGTGCTCGACGGCTGCCGGTGGACGTTCCACCGCGCCATGGACCGGGCCGCCGACCGCGACGCGCTGCGGCTGCAACTGGCCGGACTGCCCGGGCTCGACACGTATCTGACGGCCGGTTCGGCCCAGGGCGTCGGGGCGGGGCTGCCGGTGCTGTGCGCCGAGGCCGCGCGGACCGGCGAACCCGGGTACGAGCCGCGGCTCCTGGTCGGCGGCGGGCTGCTCCTCGAACACGTCCCCGCGCTGCGGGCGGCCGGCCTCGACGCCTTCCACGTCGGCGGCGCGGTGCGCTCCGGGGGCTGGGCCGGGCCCGTCGACCCCGAGGCCGTCCGCACCTGGCGCGAGGCGCTGGACACCTCCGTGCCCGTCGCCTGACGCGCTCCGGCGGCTCAGCCGCGCAGCGGCTCCGGCAGGTCAGTGGTGTGCAGGACGGCCAGCCCGGACACGGCCCGGGTCAGGCAGACGTACAGGCGGCGCAGCCCGGTCCGCTCGTCGGGCTCGCCGTCCACGATCGCCCCGGGCTCGTCCAGCACGACGTAGTCGTACTCCAGGCCCTTGGCCAGGGAGGCCGGCACCAGGGTCAGCCGCGCCTGGGCCGACGTCTCCTGGCCGGGGGCCAGATACGGCACGCCCGCCGCGTCCAGCGCCGCCGCCAGCGCGTCCAGCCGGGCGTCCGCGGCGATCAGCCCGATCGACCCCTCGTAGCCGAGCGCCTCCGCGCAGGCCCCCAGCACCGCCGCGTCCAGCTCCGCGGTCGGCACGTGCCGGATCTCCAGCGCGCCCGCGGACTCCCGCACGGACGTGGCCGGCGCCAGCCCCGGCGCGATCGACGGCAGCAGCCGCGAGGCGTACGCGATCACCTCGCGCGGCACGCGGAACCCGCGGGTCAGCTCCTCGATCCTTGCCTCCGCCTTGCCCAGGTGCCGCAGCGCCTCGTCCCACGACGCGGTCGCCCACGGCGTCGTGCCCTGCGCCAGGTCGCCCAGGATCGTCGCGGAACCCGTCGTGCAGCGGCGGCCCACCGCCCGGTACTGCATCGGCGACAGGTCCTGCGCCTCGTCCAGCACCACGTGCCCGAGCGAACTCGTGCGCTGCACCAGGTCGTACGCCTCGTCCACCAGTACCGCGTCCGCCGCCGACCAGCGCGCCGAGCCCAGCCCGCGGGCGGGCTTCTCCCACAGCACGGCCTTCTGCTCGTCGTCGTCCAGCAGGTCCTGCGCGCACGCGGCGAGGAACTCCGGCTCGGACAGCAGCCGCAGTACCGTCTTCGCCGGGTCGACCTGCGGCCAGCACTCCTTCACCGCCGCCTTCACCGCGGGGTTGCGGGCCACCGCGTCCTGCACCCGGTCGTCCGGCGCCTCGCCCGACCGCTCCATCTGGACCAGCACGGCATGCGCGATGCGCTGCGGCAGGGCCTCGCGGGCCGCGCCGTAGCGGATGTCGCGTTCGGCCAACTCCCGGACGATCTCCTCCAGTTCGTAGGCCGGCACGCGCCACCTGCGGGAGCCGCGGACCACCACCACCGGCTCGGTGGGCATCCGGATCCCGGACCGCACCGCGCGCCGCAGCACCTGCGCCATCCGCGCGTCGCCCTTGATCCGGGCCGTCAGCGCCGAGTCCGCGCCGCGCACCGGGACATGCGCCACCAGGTCGTCCACCGTGGCCTGCTTGACCTGGAGTTCGCCGAGCGCCGGCAGCACCTGCTCGATGTACTGGAGGAACGAGGCGTTCGGCCCGATGACCAGCGTGCCGGTGCGGGCCAGCCGCTCGCGGTGCGCGTACAGCAGGTACGCCACCCGGTGCAGGCCCACCGCGGTCTTCCCGGTGCCCGGCGCCCCCTGCACGCACACCGTGCCGGTGACGCCGGCGCGGACGATCTCGTCCTGCTCGGGCTGGATCGTCGCCACGATGTCCCGCATCGGGCCGACGCGCGGCCGCTCGATCTCGGCCTGCAGCAGCCTGCTGGTGGTCGCGGTCTCGGTCGCGTCGGTGAGGTGCTCGTCCTCGTAGGCGGTCAGGTCGCCGCCGGTGTAGCCGAAGCGCCGGCGCAGCCGCACGTCCATCGGCTCGGCGCGCGAGGCCCGGTAGAACGGCTGCGAGACCGGCGCGCGCCAGTCGATGACCATCGGGTCGCCCTCGGCGTCGTGCACGTGCCGGCGCCCGATGTAGAAGTTCTCCCCGGCCGCGCCCTCGGCCAGCTCCGCGCCCGGCGCCTTCAGGTAGTCCAGGCGCCCGAAGAACAGCGGGGTGTCGGCCAGGTCGGCCAGCGCCTTGATCCGGTCGTCGATCTGCCGGCTGAGGATCTGGGCGTTGACCCAGTTGCCGGTGACGTCGGAGATGTCGAGCGCCTCCACGTCGTGGCGCATGGCCCGCAGCGCCGCCCGGGAGGAGGAGAGGTGGTCCTGCTCCCGCTGCAGCGGCTCGGGGGTCGGATCCTGGATCTGGGCGTGCGAGGGCACGGCATTGCCTCCGGCTGGTACGAGCACGCGCGGACGCGCCCCACGGGCACGCGCGTGCATGGACTGCTGTCTCGAAGGGCCGGCCGGTTTCCGTCCGGGCGGCGGCGCTCCCGGATCCGGGAGGCGGGCAGACGCGCGATCATACGCCGCCGCGCGCGGGCCCGCGAACGTATTTCCCGCCCCCCGGCCGGGCGCCTGGCGCGGTCCTTCTCAGGGCTGACCCTCAGGCGCCGCTCAGGGTCGGGGATCAGCCCCTGGGCGGAGGCCGGTCCGGCGGGTTTACACCCTCAGCCCGACGTACTCCGAATGCCTGATTTCGTACCGTGGAGACATGACCTCCACCACAGTTCCCCCAGGTCCGGCCGCCCACGGCGGCACCGCCATCGGCGGCCGTTCGGGCCACCCCCGCCACCTGATCGGCAGCGCGCTGCACGCCATCCGCGTCTTCGCCGTCACCGCCTTCGAGGTCGTCGTCTGGGGCGCCGACGGCAAGCGCTACTGACCCGCCGCGGCCCCGCGCCTTCCCTCCCGACCGGCGTCCTCCGCCCCGTCCGCCATCCTCTTCCGACTCTCTGCCCGGCCCACCTCACCGCACGGTGACCAGCACCCTTCCGGTGTCCGCGACCACGTCCAGCGCCGTGATGTCCTGCGGGCTCACCGACGTCGACGCCGGGACGCTCGAGTTCGTGCTCCCGGCCGCGTAGGCCGACGTCCACGTCCCCGCGGTCTCGGCCGTCCCGCTGCGCGCGTGCACCACCAGCCGGCACACCACGCCCGGCGGCAGATGCCCCAGCGTCAGCCGGATCGAGGTGCCCCACGTCTCCGGCGTCAGGGCCGCGCTGGCACTCACCCGCGTCGACGGATCGGTGTGCGCGAGCGTGATCGACGCCGGCGGCCGCGCCGCCTCGGGCGCGCGCCCGCCGTGCCCCGCCGCCCCGATGACCACCGCCAGCACCAGCCCCGCCACCGCCAGCACCACGGCCGCGGCCGCCGCCGCGACGGCCGGCGCCCGCGTCCGCCCGCGGGCCCGCCGAGGCGCCCCCGCCGTGCCGCCGCTGTCCGGCACCTCCTCCAGCGGCGTGTGCCGCAGCAGCCCCGGCAGCGGCGCCAGCGCCAGCAACTCCGCCGCGCAGTGCGGGCAGCCGCCCACGTGGCGGGCCACGGCCGACCGCTCCGCGGGCCCCAGCGCGCCCAGCAGATAGGCGCCGAGCTCCGTGCTCTCCCGGCAGGTCATGGTGCCGTCACCCCTCGCTCCTCCAGCACGCTGCGCAGCGCCCGCAGCGCGTAGTAGCAGCGCGACTTGACCGTGCCCTGCGGGATGCCCAGCTGCTCCGCCGCCTCCGCGACGGTCCTGCGCAGGTAGTACAGCTGCACCAGCACGGCCCGGTGCTCCGGGCTCAGCCCGCGCAGCGCGTCCGCCATGTGCCAGCTCTCCAGCGCCCGGTCGAGCGCGTCGTCCCCGCTCGGCGGCTCCGTGTCGCCGAGCGGTGCCTCCTGGGGCCGGGCGGCGCGGCGCCGGTGGGCCGACACCACCAGGTGGTGCGCGACCGTGTGCAGCCACGGGGCGGCGGTCTCCGGTACCAGCGCGTCGCGGTGCTGCCAGGCCCTCAGGAACGTCTCCTGCACGATGTCCTCCGCGCGCTGGTAGTCCCCGCCGCACAGCCGCAGGACCCGGCCGAGCAGGGACGGGCCGTGCAGGGCGTACAGCGCGCGGAGGAACTCGCCGTCCCGCCGGTCCCGGCGTCCGAAGAGGTGCTCCACGCCCTCCCCTACGCGCCGGGTCCGCGACCGGTTCAGGCGCCGGCGGCACTGAACCGGCCGGGCCCGGGCCGCGTACCAGGAGTGTCCAGGGCGCGCGCCGCGGCACGGCGGGAAGCGGGCCGCGCGGACCGGAGCGGCCGGTGCGGCCACGCCGGCGGGAGCGCCCGGGGCGGACGAACGACGAAGGGACGACGATGTCCGTACCGCACAGTGCACCCCGGTCCGCCGGCCGCCCGGCCGCGGGTCCCGCAGGGCACCACATCGACCGGCGGCCGTCCCGGCCGTCCCGGCGCCCGGCACGCTGGGCGGCCGCGCTCGCGCTGGCCGCGACGGCCGGCCTGACCGCGGCCGCCTGCTCCTCCTCGTCCGGCAGCGGGGGCACCGGCGGCTCCTCCGCCGCCCCCGCGCCCAGCTCGGCGGCGCCCGGCGCGAGCGCGCCGTCGCCGGTGGGCACGCACGGCACCAAGGCCCTCGGCGAGGTGTTCGCCGACGCCTCGGGCAGGACGCTGTACACCGCCGACCAGGAGTCCGGCGGCACCCTCCTCTGCACCGGGGGCTGCCTGCAGTTCTGGCACCCGGTCCCGGTCGCCGCGGCCGGCACGGCGCCGTCGGGCGGCAGCGGCTTCGGAAGCGTCGAACGCCCCGACACCGGCCAGAACCAGCTCACCTACGCCGGCCGGCCCGTCTACACGTTCGCCGAGGACGCGGCGCCGGGCGACACCAAGGGCGACGGCTTCCAGGACGCCTTCTCCGGCAAGCAGTTCACCTGGCACGCGCTGCCGGTCCACCCGGGCGCGAGCACCGCGGCGCCCGCGACGCCCACCACCGGCTCGGGCAGTTCCGGCGGTTCGGGCGGCGGCTACGGCTACTGACCGCCGCGGGCCCGCGGCCCGGACCGCCCGTCAAGGCCACTGCCTCGACGGCGGCCGCCCGCGCGCCCGCGGCGGCACCGCCCGTCAGACGTCCTCGCCGGCGCCCGTCAGCAGGTCGTCGGCGTCGACGATCCGGTACGCGTAGCCCTGCTCGGCCAGGAACCGCTGCCGGTGGGCGGCGAAGTCCTGGTCGATGGTGTCGCGGGCGACGACCGAGTAGAAGCGCGCCTCGTGCCCGTCGGCCTTCGGCCGCAGCACCCGGCCCAGGCGCTGCGCCTCCTCCTGCCGCGAGCCGAACGTGCCCGACACCTGGATCGCGACGGTCGCCTCCGGCAGGTCGATGGAGAAGTTCGCGACCTTGGAGACCACCAGCACCGAGATCTCGCCGTTGCGGAACGCGTCGAAGAGCTTCTCGCGCTGGGCGTTGCTGGTCTCGCCCTTGATCACCGGGGCGTCCAGGTGCTCGCCCAGCTCGTCCAGCTGGTCGATGTACTGGCCGATGACCAGCGTCTGCTGGCCGCGGTGCTTGGCCACCAGCGCCTCGGTGACCTTCCGCTTGGTGGCGGTGGTCGCGCAGTAGCGGTACTTCTCCTCGGCCTCGGCCGTGGCGTACGCGAGCCGCTCGCTGTCCGTCAGGTTGACCCGGACCTCCACGCAGTCCGCCGGCGCGATGTAGCCCTGCGCCTCGATCTCCTTCCAGGGCGCGTCGAACCGCTTCGGCCCGATCAGCGAGAACACGTCCGACTCCCGGCCGTCCTCGCGCACCAGCGTCGCCGTCAGCCCGAGCCGGCGCCGCGCCTGGAGGTCGGCGGTGAACTTGAACACCGGCGCGGGCAGCAGGTGCACCTCGTCGTAGACGATCAGGCCCCAGTCCCGCGAGTCGAACAGCTCCAGGTGCGGGTAGACGCCCTTCCGCTTGGTCGTCAGCACCTGGTAGGTGGCGATGGTGACCGGGCGGATCTCCTTGCGGGTCCCGCTGTACTCGCCGATCTCCTCCTCGGTCAGCGACGTCCGCTTGACCAGCTCGTGCTTCCACTGGCGGGCCGAGACGGTGTTGGTGACCAGGATCAGCGTGGTGGCCTTCGCCTCCGCCATCGCGCCCGCGCCGACCAGCGTCTTGCCGGCGCCGCAGGGGAGCACCACCACACCGGAGCCGCCGTGCCAGAAGCCCTGCACCGCCTGCTGCTGGTACGGGCGCAGCGCCCAGCCGTCCTCGCGCAGCTCGATCGGGTGCGCCTCGCCGTCCACGTATCCGGCGAAGTCCTCGGCCGGCCAGCCCAGCTTGAGCAGCACCTGCTTGATCTGGCCGCGCTCCGAGGGGTGCACCACCACCGTGTCCTCGTCGATCCGCGCACCCACCAGCGGCTGGACGCGCTTGGAGCGCAGGATCTCCTCCAGCACCGGGCGGTCGGTGGAGGTCAGCACCAGGCCGTGCGCCGGGTCCTTGGACAGCCGCAGCCGGCCGTAGCGCGCCATCGTCTCGGCGACGTCGACGAGCAGGGCGTGCGGCACCGGGTAGCGCGAGTACTCCATGAGCGCGTCGATGACCTGCTCTGCGTCGTGGCCGGCCGCGCGGGCGTTCCACAGGCCCAGCGGCGTCAGACGGTAGGTGTGGATGTGCTCGGGGGCGCGTTCCAGCTCGGCGAAGGGGGCGATGGCACGACGGCAGGCGTCGGCCTGCTCGTGGTCGACCTCCAGCAGGAGGGTCTTGTCGCTCTGGACGATCAGACAGGACACGCAGGGACCTCCGCGGTCGGGAAACGCGGTCGGGGAAACAGACAACTCTACTGCGGATGGCGGCGGGCACCGGGTGGCCGAGGTCACGGGCTCGCCCGGGGGCTGGCTCGGCGGTGGGGCGGGAGCGCGAGTGCTGCCGTGCGCGGGCCGCCGGGCGCCGTGCGGGCCTGGGCGCGGTGCCGTGCCGGGCAGGGCCTGCCCGCGCTACCGGGGGTGGCCTCCGCTAATCCCGATGCCGTCGCGGCTCACCCCGCCGGCGGTCGACTTCGCGGGCGGATCGTGCCATCCGTGGGAATCTGCGGCGGGGGCATTCGTGGCGCGAGGGACGATTGTCATATTTGCTGTTTTCTGCCCCCATGGATCTCCAGCAGACGAATCCCCCCGCCGAGCCGCGCCGGCAGGGGTCGTTGCGAGCCGTCGCGGCGTCCACGGCAGTCGTCGGCGCGGCCGTCATGGCCGCAGCCGGCCTGCTGCTCCCCGGTTCCGCCTCGGGTGCCACGGCGGACGGCGGCGGCAGTTCGTCGTACTCAGACACGGGTTGGGAGCCGCAGAACGGCGCCGACGTCGGTTGGCCGTCGGAGAAGGGGCAGGACACCGGTCGGCCGTCCGAGAAGGGGCCCGACGCCGGTTGGCCTTCCGAGAAGGGGCAGGACACCGGTTGGCCGTCGGAGAAGGGGCCCGACGCCGGTTGGCCTTCCGAGAAGGGGCCCGATGCGGGTTGGCCTTCAGAGAAGGCGCCGGACACCGGTTGGCCTTCCGAGAAGGGGCCCGATGCGGGTTGGCCTTCGGAGAAGGCGCCGGACACCGGTTGGCCTTCCGAGAAGGGGCCGGACACCGGATGGCCGTCGGACAGCCCGCCGGACACCGGATGGCCGTCCCCGAGTGCCAGCACCAGTTGCCCGCCGACCCATCCCACCCACACGCCGCCGACTCACCCGACGCACACCCCGCCGACGTATCCGACGCATACGCCCCCGACCCACCCCACGCACACTCCGCCGACGTATCCGACGCACACCCCGCCCACTCACCCGACGCACACTCCTCCGACGTATCCGACGCACACCCCGCCCACTCACCCGACGCACACTCCGCCGACGTATCCCACCCATACGCCGCCCACTCACCCGACGCACACCCCGCCGACCTATCCGACCCACACCCCGCCCACGCACACGCACACTCCGCCCACCCACACGCCGCCCACGTCCCCGACGCACACCCCGCCGACGTATCCGACCCACACCCCGCCGACCCACCCCGGCGGCCACCTGCCGCACACCGGTGCCGACGGGGTCGCGTGGACGGCGGCCGCGGCGGCGGGCGCGCTCGCGGCCGGTGGCGCCCTGGTGGTGTTCACCCGCAGGCGCGGCCGTCACAGCTGATCCGCGCCGCTGAGTGACCGCGCCGCCGCGCTGCGCGGCGTACGGCGGCCGGTCCCGGGTAAGCGCCCGGTGACCGGCCGCCAACAGCGAGGGGGACGAGACGACATGGCTCTGCGCGTGGCGCTGTTCCAGCTGCCGAAACAGCGTCGGAGGAAGGCGCCCGCGACCGAGGGCGCTCCCGCGAAGGCCGCCGGCAAGGCCGCCGCGAATCCCAAGGCGGCCAAGAAGACGAAAGCGGCTGCCAGGCCCAAGGCCGCCGGGAAGCCGAAGGCGGCGGCCGAACCGACGTCCGGCGGCGCGCCGAAGAAGGCGAGCGCCCCCAAGGCGTCCGGCACCCCGAAGACGCCGGAGAAGGCGGACGCGCCCGCCAAACCGAAAGCGGCCGCCAAGCCGAAGCCCGCCGACAGGGCGGAGGAGGAGAAGAAGGCCGCCGCGCCGCGATCGCCGAGGACGGCGAAGAAGCGGCCCGCGTCCCGGAGCCGGGCCGGGGCGTCCCGCAAGGGGCCGCGGCCACCGCTGCTCCAGCGCGACGCGCTGGTCCCCGCGCTCGCCCGCGGCGCCGTCCTGGCCGTGGCCCTGGTCTGCATGGTGGGGTTCGCGGTGGCCCTGGCCCGGGTGACCCTCGTGCCGTCGCCGGCCTCGGACCGGCTGGTGCACACCAACCTCAGGCCGGGCGCCTCCATCCGCGCCTACCTGGACCAGCCCGCCCTGCGCGACAGCGTCAAGCAGATCGGCGGCAACGTCCTGCTCGGCGTCCCGTTCGGCGTGCTGCTGCCGATGCTGTTCCCGCGCTTCCGCGGGCTGCTGCGGGTGGCGGCCGTCACCGCCCTGGTGATGGTCCTCGTGGAGACCGCGCAGGGCGCGATCGTCGAGGGCCGGGCGTTCGACATCGACGACGTCATCCTCAACACCACCGGCGCCCTCATCGGCTACCTGTTGCTGGGCCAGCGGCTCGGCCGGGCCCTGCATCCGCGGCGCGAGCACTGGTGGCAGCGCCGCAGCCTCACGCGGAGTCGTCCGCCAGCTCGGACACGCCGGTGACGCGGTGCAGCGCGAAAGTGCGGACCTCGTCCGTGGTGTGGTCGTACGCCGTCACGTAGCCGCCCTCCACCCGGACCGGCGCGATGACCCGCTGGCTGGCCGCGCCGTCGGCGTTGACGTAGCCGATCCACAGCGACTCGCCCGCCAGCGCCGCCGCCTGGACGGTGGCGAGCGTGTCGGCGGCGGGCGTGCGCGGCAGCCCGTCGGAGACCGGCGCGGGGGTGCGGCGCACGGCCGTCGCTGCCCGGTCGCCCGCGCGGATCGCCTTCACGGCGGCGCCCAGCAGCTTGTCGTCCGGCACCGGCGGGCCGTCGGTCACCGGCACCGGCGCGGTGCGCGGCGGGGTCCGCCGGGCGTCGGCCCGGGTGATCAGCACGTCACCGTCCGCCGACTCCGCGGCCGGCGCCAGGCCCATCGCCCGCAGGCGCTCCAGCAGCGTCGCCGGGTCGCTCTGCGACGCCACCACCGTCGGCGCCAGCCGCCGCAGGCCCAGGCCCGACGCCCGGCGGTCGGCCAGCAGCTCGGTCAGCACCGCGTCGTCGTCGCAGCGCAGGTACGCCGACGCCGCGCCGACCCGCAGGGTGCCGTGCCGGCGGGCCACGTCGTCGATGAGGTAGCTCAGCGGCTGCGGGACCGGGGTGCGCGAGTGCGCGGTCAGGAACGCCTGGAGCTCGGACGCGCTGCGCCCCGCGTCCAGCGCCCGCCGCACCGACTCCGGGGTGAAGCGGTAGACGGTGGCGCCGCCCTTGGACTCGATGTCGGCGAGCACGTTCAGGGTCTCCGCGAGCGGCGCGACCAGCGGTCCGGGCGCCACCGCGGTCAGGTCGGCCTGCAGCAGCACGTGGTCCAGCGGCTCGGGCAGCAGCGGCCCCAGCACCGCCGCCGCCTTGCCCGGGTCCGGCGGCGACTCCAGCAGCGGGCGGGCATGGGCGGCCAGCGCCCCGCGCCCGGTCACGCCGATCGTCTCCGCCTCCTCCAGCGCCCAGCCGAGCAGATCCGTGCGCAGCGCGTCCGCGCCGCCCCGCAGCGGCCGCAGCCAGCGCAGCCGGGCGAGCAGCGCCTCCCGGGGAGCCGCGGAGCCGGCCGGCAGGTCGGCGAGCACCCGCAGCGCCCTGCGCCGCACCTGGGGTGTCAGCGAGCGGTCCAGATCGGGGCCCAGCGCCGCCAGCGCCCGCCCCTTGGCGTCCCGGGTGCCGACCAGGCCGGGCGTGCGGGTCGCGGCCAGCCACGCCGTCGCCAGCGCCGTCCACTGCCGCTCGGTGGGCAGCTGAAGCCAGTCGTCCGCGGCGGGCGTCGGCGCGTACGCCTCGTCGACCTCGCCGTCGGCGGCCACCAGCCCCGCGGCGTAGGCGAGTTCGAGCCAGAACGCGGTCTGCGGCTCGGTCAGGTCCAGGGCGGCGGCGGTGCGCTTGAGATCGCGCACGCTGACACCGCCGCTGCGCAGCACCGGCGGCCCGCCGGTCTGCCACTCGGTGAGCAGTTCGGTGACGATGCGGATCGCGGTGAACGCCTGCCCGGCCGCCGTCATGTCGACGGTGCGCTCGGAACGGGTCACGGGCTCCACCGGCGGCGGTGAAGGCTCCGGCACCCGGTGGGCGCGCCCGCCGCGCAGGGTCAGCGCCGCCTCCCTGGGCAGCACGACGGTGTGCTGGCCGGCCGGCAGCAGCAGGCCGCGGGCCAGCAGCCACTGCACGGGCGTCACCGGGTCGCCGCCACCGGCCCGCACCGGCGCGGTCGCGTCCCGCACCTCCCCGTACGGCGGGCCCCACACCAGGCGCTCCAGCACCTCGGCGACCCCCTCGGGGGCCTGTGCCAGCAGCGCGCGGAGCTCCGCGGCGTCGCCGAACAGCCCGGTCAGGGCGCCGATCGCACTGATCGGGTCGTGGGTGTGCGGCAGCCCCGCGTCGGCCACGATCTCCTGCAGCCGGGACGGTGACATGCCCGCGGTCGCCTCGCCGGCGGACGGGCCCAGCCCGGTCGCCGACGCGACCGACGGGGAGGGCGCCAGCAGGTCCTTCGCGGTCCGCACCAGGCGCAGCCGGTCCTCGCCGCCCCAGAGCACGCCGCGCACCCGCAGCGTCCGCACCGCCTGCGGCAGCGCCTCGGCCACGGCCGCCGCCACCTCGGGCGGCAGCGGCTCCGCGCCGGGCAGCAGCGGTCCGGCGTCCACCGCGCCGCCGGGCCCGGCCCTGCCGGTCATCAGCGCGCGCAGGGTGCCCTCGTCGCAGGGGTCGGGCGCCACGGCCAGCGCTTCCGCCACCTGGTGGGTGAAGGCGTCCAGCCGGTCCAGGGTGCGCACCACCGAACTGCGGGTGGCCGCCCGGGTGGCGAGCTGGGTCAGGTCGGTGGGGACGGGGGAGAGCAGGTCGGGACGGGCGCGCAGCAGCAGGGCCAGCGCGGCGTCGTCCCGTGCGCGCAGGTCCTCCGCGAGTGTCCGCGGTTGGGCGGGATCCCCGGTCGTCATCCGTCCCACAGTAGCCGTACCGATCGAATATCCGACCCCGCCTGCGCGGTGACGACAGCCGCCCTGACAGGCGGGTACCTTCTGGGCAGGCGCGGTGGAAGGGGGCCCGGCGGTGGGCGTCGAGAGTGACCGGCTGGTGCTGGACTACCTGAGCCGGGTCGGCGACCTGGCACAGACCGCGATGCCCGCCTCCCAGCGTATGCAACTGGTGGCGCAGCTGCGCAACGACATCGACCGGCAGCGCGGGCGCGCCGAGGGCGACAGCCCGGCCACGGTCCGGCGGATCCTCGGCCGGATCGGCACGCCCGACGAGGTGGTGGAGGCGGCGGCCGGCTCCTCCGACGGCTCCGGCTCGGGTTCCGCCTCCGGTTCCCGCGCGGGTTCCGGCTCGCGGTCCGCGCAGGGCAGGGGCCAGGGGGCCGGTGCGGACCCGCAGGACGGCGTGTACGGGCCGTACGCCAAACGCGGGCCCCAGGTGCCGCGGGCCCGCAAGAGCGAGCGGGACGGCGGCGGTGAGGGCCGCGGGGACACCGCCGGCCGCGGCCGGTCCCGCGACGAGGAGCCCGACTGGTGGCGGACCGACCCGAGCGGCCGGCGGCCGCGGGCCGGCGACGAGCTGGCCGGGCTGCCCGGCATGACCGGCGGCGTGTTCATCCCCTTCGACGACGAGGACCTGGACGAGAAGGACGAGCCGCCAGCCCGCCGCGCCCGCGGCGCCGCCAAGGACGCCGCCGCGGACGGGGGCGACGACGAAGAGGCGTACGACGAGGAGGAGGCGGAGGCCGCACCCAGGCGCCGCACGCTGCGGCGGGGACTGCGCCGGGTCGGCTCGGGCTGGGGCAGCCCCACCCTGCTGCTGGCGGCCGCGCTGCTGATCGGCGGCGCGGCTCTGGGCTCGCTGATCGCCCTCGGCCTGGGCTGGCTGCTCGCCTACTTCTCCCGCGCCCTCAGCCGCACGCAGGCGAAGTTCGCGGTGCTGGGCATCCCGGGCGCCGCGGCGGCCGCCCTGGTCGTGTGGGTGTGGGGGCGCGACGCCGGCAAGTGGGGCACGCCCGTCGCCAAGGGCCAGATGGGCCACGTCTTCAAGGACGACTACCCGACGGCCGTGCGGCTCGCCGCCGTCGCCACGGCCCTGTACCTGCTGTGGCGCAGCCGCCGGAGGGCATGACGTCGCGCGGCGGCGGAGCAGGGGTCGAATCCCGCTTGACGCGCCGGGTGAGAATGGCTGGTGTGACCAACGACTTCGCGCCCACGACCTCCGGCCCCGGAGCCGGCCCGCTGACCGTCGGCTTCGACCTCGACATGACGCTGATCGACTCCCGGCCCGGCATCAAGGCCGTCTACGACGCGCTCGTCGCGGAGACCGGCGTCCCCATCGACACCGACCTGGTCGTCACCCGCCTCGGACCGCCGCTGGACGAGGAACTGGCCAACTGGTTCCCCGCCGAGGAGATCCCCGCGATGGGCGAGCGCTACCGCGCGCTCTACCCGGACCACGCCATCGCCCCCACGCCCGCGATGCCCGGTGCCCTCGACGCCGTCGCGGCGGTCCGCGGGGCCGGCGGGCGCCCGGTCGTCGTCACCGCCAAGTACGGGCCCAACGCCCGGATGCACCTGGACCACGTCGGCATCGACGCCGAGGTGCGCGGCTGGCTGTGGGCCGAGGCCAAGGCGGAGGCGCTGGTCGAGTGGGGCGCGAGCATCTACGTCGGCGACCACGTGGGCGACGTGCGCGGCGCCCGCAAGGCCGGCGCGCTGTCCGTCGCGGTGGCCACCGGGCCGTGCGACGCCGGCCAGTTGCGCGAGGCCGGCGCCGACGTCGTCCTCGACGACCTCACCCAGTTCCCGGCCTGGCTCGCCTCCTACCGCTCGGCGGCCGCCTGACCTGCGGCGTCTTCCTGCGCCGGCTGGCGCTGGGAGAGCGCGGCGCGCAGCAGGCCGGCCAGCGCGACGGCAAGGCCGACGCCCATCAGCATGGAAACGAAGTACGCCGGCGTGGGCAGCCGGCTGGTGCCCAGCAGCAGCGGGGCGACCGTCGCCAGCGTGCCGACGGCCCCCACGAGGAACACGATCGCGCCGATCCGCACGAGCAGGTCGCCGGCGCCCATGGTTTGTTTGCTCACCGGACAAGGGTAGGTCCGTGTCGTGGACGCCGTGGAACGGGACCTCGGCGTCTTGTCACACGGCGGCAGGCCATTAGCCTGGTGTCAGCGGGTCTCCGGTGGACCCGCTGCAGTCTTATTCAAAGCAGTTTCGAGCAATGAGGACGAGGTCGGACGTGCCTACCGGCAAGGTCAAGTGGTTCAACAGCGAGAAGGGCTTCGGCTTTCTCTCCCGCGATGACGGCGGTGACGTCTTCGTGCACTCCTCGGTGCTGCCCGACGGCGTGGCGGCCCTCAAGCCCGGCCAGCGCGTGGAATTCGGCGTCGTCGCGGGACAGCGCGGTGACCAGGCGCTTTCGGTGACGCTGCTCGACCCCGCACCCTCGGTCGCCGCCGCCCAGCGCCGGAAGCCGGACGAACTGCTGCCCATCGTCCAGGACCTCACCACCCTGCTGGAGGACGTCGCACGTTCGCTGCAGCGCGGCCGCTATCCGGACAAGGCCCACGGCCACAAGATCGCTTCGGTGCTGCGGGTGGTCGCGGACCAGCTCGACGTATAGCCGCATCGCTCGGCTATTGCGGCGCTTTTCCGGAATTCATAGTTCCGGGTAAAGCGCCGCAACGTTTTTTCCGGGGAACACCAAGGCGAAGGCGCAACGCCGAACGCGCAAGGCCCGGCGGCGAACCCCGAAGGCCGGAAGCCGAACACCCGACACCGAACGCCGATTCAGAAGGCGAGCGCGTCCGGAGCCAGCGGCGGGACCAGGCCCTCGGTCGCGGCGCGCGTCAGCAGGCCGCGCACCGCCGCGTACCCCTCTTCGCCGAGATCCTCGGTGAACTCGTTGACGTACAGCCCGATGTGCTGGTCGGCGACCGCCGGGTCCATCTCCTGGGAGTGCTCCAGCACGTACCCGCGCGACGCCTGCGGGTCGTCCCAGGCTCTGCGCACCGAGGCGCGCGCGGCGGCGGCCAGCTCCTGCAGGCGCTCCTTGCCCAGCGACCGCCGGGCGATGATCGCGCCCAGCGGGATCGGCAGCCCCGTGGTGGACTCCCAGTGCTCGCCCATGTCCGCGAGCTTGTGCAGGCCGTAGTTCTGGTAAGTGAAGCGGGCCTCGTGGATGACCAGGCCGGCGTCGACCCGGCCGTCGCGCACCGCCGGCATGATCTCGTGGAACGGCATCACCACGATCTCGCCGACGCCGCCCGGCACCTCGGACGCCGCCCACAGGCGGAACAGCAGGTACGCCGTGGAGCGTTCGCTGGGCACCGCCACCGTCCGGCCCGACAGGTCGGCGCCCGGCTCGCGGGTGAGCACCAGCGGGCCGCAGCCGCGGCCCAGCGCGCCCCCGCAGGGCAGCAGCGCGTACTCGTCCAGCACCCACGGCAGCACCGCGTACGACACCTTCAGCACATCGCCCTCGCCGCGCTCGGCCATGCCGTTGGTGATGTCGATGTCGGCGAACGTGACCGCCACCGGCGGCGCGTCCGGCACCAGGCCGTGCGCCCACGCGTGGAAGACGAACGTGTCGTTGGGGCAGGGGGAGTAGGCGATCCGCAGTGCGGAGCCGCCGGACGTGTCGTCAGTCATGTTCCGGGTCAACCTCCAATGCCGCCGGGAGCTTCCCGAAGGCGGCCGTCAGTGCCGCGAGCGCCTCGCCGATCCGCCACGCCGCCCGGTCCCGGGGGCCCACGGCGTTCGACACGGCCCGGATCTCCAGCACGGGCACGCCCGCCGCGGCCGCCGCCTCCGCGACGCCGAAGCCTTCCATCGCCTCCGCCACAGCGGTGGGGTGACGCCGCACCAGGTCCGCGGCCCGCCCGGCGGTTCCGGTGACGGTCGAGACGGTGAGCACCGGCCCGTACGCCGCCCCCAGAACGGCCGCCACGGCGCGGGACAGGCGCGCCGGTGGCAGGTGCTGCGAGGTGCCGAAGCCCAGTTCGGCCACCGGCGTGAACCCGGCCTCGGTCTCGGCGCCGAGATCGGCGGCCACGATCGCGTCGGCCACCGCCAGGCCGCCTACCGGCGCCGCGGGCGCGAACCCGCCGCCGATGCCGGCCGAGACCACCAGACCGTAGGGGGCGCCCGCCGCCTCGGCGCGGGCCAGCGCGGTCGCCGTCGCTGCCGCGGCCGCCGCGGGACCGACCCCGGCCGCGACCACGTCGGCGGCCGGCCCGGAGCCGGGGTGGGCGGCGTCGGTGAGGTCAGCGCCGGGCACGCCGGGACCGGCGAGGGCGAGACCGGCGGCCACCGCGTCGCGCTCCGCGGCCACCGCGGTCACCACCAGAAGGCGACCGGAGCCCGTCACTTGGCCTTGAGCAGCTTGATCTTCCACACGCCGTACGTCTCGGCGCCGGTGGTGTCGGCGGACTCCACGATGTTCAGCGTCACCGAGTCGACCTGCGTGGTCTGGCCGGTCGACGGGTCCTGCTGGGTGAACAGCGTGCTCGAGTCCAGCGTCCAGTAGGTCTTGTTCGTCAGCGGCTCGGGGGTGAGCAACTGGGTGCCGGAGGCCAGCAGCCAGCCCTTCTTCGCCAGCTTCGGCTCCACGCCCACCCGCACGGTGTCGCCCAGACCGACCGTGATGTGGTGCTTGGCCGAGGCCGCGAGGCACGCCTGGAAGATCGTCGTCGGGAGCTTCTTGCCGTTGGCGTAGCACTTGTCGACGGCTTCGGCGGTCACCGACCTGGTGCCCACGGTCACCGTCGCCAGCGGGGTCGGCTTGTCGCAGGCGGTGAGGGCGACCAGCCCGAGGGAGATGGCACCAACGGTGGTGGCAGCGCGGCGAATGCTCATGGGGGTGAGGCTACCGGGCGGTTGCTCCAGGTCTGCGCGGGGGTGCGCCGTGTCCCCCGGCGGCGTGGCTCCCCGGCAGGCGTCCCGGCCTCAGGCGACTCGGGCGGCCCGAGGGGGTCCGCGGGGGGCGCGGGCGGCCGGAGGGCGCGGCCGTGGGCGGTCCCGGGAGACCCGCCGACGACTCCCGGCCGTGCGGGCCGCGGCGCCGCCCGGCGGCGTCAGGCGGCGTCAGGCGACGCGGGCGCGGGCCGTACTGCCCCGCCGGTGCGCGCCCAGCAGGCCGCGCACCGACACCGAGAAGCCGATCAGCACCAGGCTGGCCGCCACCGCCATGCCCAGCGACCCGTTCAGCGGCAGCACTATCCCGAGGGCGCCGCCGATGACCCACGACAGCTGGAGGGTCGTCTCCGAGCGGGCGAAGGCAGAGGTGCGGACCTCCTCCGGCACGTCACGCTGGATCAGCGCGTCCAGCGACAGCTTGGCCAGGGCCTGCGAGCTGCCCGCCACCGCGGTGACCGCGGCCACCGTGAACAGCCCGAACCAGCCCGCCGCGACCGTCGCCGTGCCCAGCGCGATCACCAGCACGGTGGCGATGATCATCTCCGGCCCGCGCGCCTTGAGCCAGGCGCCCAGGGCCGTGCCGAGCGCGTTGCCCACACCGGCCGCGGCGACCGCCACGCCCAGCGACATCGCCGGCGTCAGCCCGCCCAGCGGATGCTCGCGCAGCATGAACGCCAGGAACATCGTCAGGAAACCCGACAGCGCGCGCAGGCCCGCGTTGCCCTGCAGCGCGTGCAGCACCGAGGAGCCGACGCCCAGCAGCCCCGGCTTGCGGCCCGGGATGCCCGCCGGCACCTTGGACGCCTCCTCGTCGGCCGACAGTCGCGCCCGGTTCTCGCCGCGCGCCGAGTCCACCTTGGGATCCAGCGACATCGACAGCAGCGCGCCGGCCACGTAGATCACGAACGCGGCGTACAGCGGCCAGGGCGGTCCGATCGCATGCAGCCCCGCGCCCACCGGCGCGGCCACCGCCGTCGTCAGCAGCCCGGCCAGGGTCACCCGGGAGTTCGCCTTCACCAGCGTCGTGCGCCCCGGCAGGAGCCGCGGCACCACCGCGCTGCGCAACACGCCGTACGCCTTGGACGCCACCAGCACGCCCAGAGCCGCCGGATACAGGCCCAGGCCCGCCGTCGTCACGACCCCGGCCATCGTCCAGGCCAGCACCGCGCGGGCCATCATCGACCCGGCCATCGCCGCGCGGCGGCCGTGGCCCAGCCGGTCCAGCATCGGGCCGACCACCGGCGCCAGGATCGCGAACGGCGCCATCGTGATCAGCAGGTACAGCGCCACCCGGCCGCGCGCCTCGCCCGTCGGCACGGAGAAGAACACCGTGCTCGCCAGCGCGACGGTGACCATCATGTCGCCCGCGGAGTTCACCGCGTGCAGCTCGATCAGCTTCGCCAGGCCCGACTCGCCCGCGCCGCCCGAATGTGTCGAGCGCCGCACCCGGCGCACCACGGCACCGCCGGAGCGCCCCACCCCACTGGCGAGGGAGCGCCCGGCCCTGCGCACGGGTCCAGGACCCGATGTCACGGTTCGTGCCACGTTCGCAATCCTGCCCCAAATGGAACTCTGCGCACCCCCTCCTTTGCGGTGGTCCTGCACACGGGTAGCGTGCGATCGCGCAGAATGGTGGCAACAGGTGTGCCCGAGGACGCTCGGGCGGACCGGAAGGTTCGGGGAACGAAGGCGTTGACGCGGTCCGCAGGTCCGCTCCGCCGGCCCTCCCTCGCATCCGGTCAGCCCGCCCTGGAGCGCACACGTGAGACGGCGTAGAAAGAGAAACGATTTCTGTGAGCCCTGCGATGCGAAGCCGGACCCCTGACCGCCTGTGCGCCGAGGCGGTGGACGTCGCGCTCGCGGTCACCGAGGAGGCGGCGGGCCCGCACTCCGTCGGTGAGCACCTCGGCGTCGTCGCGGAGGGTGACCGGGTCGTCACCCATCTCTTCGCCTGCAAGGAGCCGGCCTACCGCGGCTGGCGGTGGGCCACCACCCTCGCGCGGGCCTCGCGCGCCAAGGTCGTCACGATCGACGAGACGGTGCTGCTGCCCGGACCCGACGCGGTGCTCGCACCCGAGTGGGTGCCCTGGAGCGAGCGGCTGCGCCCGGGCGACCTGGGCCCCGGCGACCTGCTGCCGACCGAGGCCGACGACCTCCGGCTCGAACCCGGCTGGACGGGCGGGCACGGGGAGCCGGAGGAGGCACCCGAGGAGGAGACCGCCGTCGCGGAGGCCGTCATCGAGACGGGCGGCCGGGCCGGCGGGGAGGCGGGCGAGCGCGCCGGCGGCGAGGCCGAGGAGCGCGCCGGCGGCGAGGCCGAGGAGCGGGCCGGCGGTGAGGCCGTGGAGCGGGCCGTGGAGGCCGCGGAAGCGGTCGCGGAAGAGCTCGTCGTGCCCGGGCCCGCCCTGTCGACCATCGGGGCCGTCGCCCGCCAGCTCGGCATGGGCCGCCCCCGCGTGCTGTCCCGTTTCGGCCTGCACTCGGCCGCGGACCGCTGGGAGGAGCACTTCGGGCCCAAGACGCCCATGGCGCAGGGCGCGCCCGCGAACTGCGCGAGCTGCGGCTTCCTGGTGCCGATCGCCGGCTCCCTCAGCCAGGCCTTCGGGGTGTGCGCCAACGAGTTCTCGCCGGCCGACGGCCACCTGGTCTCGCTCGGCTACGGCTGCGGCGCCCACTCGGAGGCAGCCGTCATGCCCAAGACGCCGAAGCCGGCCCCGATGGTCCTCGACGACCTGCACGACACCGAGCCGATGCCGTTGCACCCCGACCGGCACGCCTCGGTCGAGGAGACCGAGCCGTCCGAGGACGACCTCGGCCACGGCTGACCCCCGGGACGCCCCGCGGCCAGGCGACCGCCCGGTTCCGGCCGGGGGTCCGGCCCGATTCCGGTTCGGGCCGGGCGTCCGGCCCGGCTCGGCGCTGAGCGGCGGCTCCGGCTGAGCGCCCGCGCCGGCTGAACGTCCGCGCCCGCTGAACGTCCGCGCGGGCTGAGCGGCGGCGCGGGTCGCGGAAGCCCCTCCGGGCGCCCGGCGCGCCACCCGCGGGGCAGCGGGGTTCACACGGACGAGTGGCGCGGCGGGGAGCGGGGCGCAGGGCTCCCGTCCGTGACGGGCCGCGCCCGCCGCGCGGGGTGCGGCCGAATGGCGGTACCGTCACCGTGCAGGGCCCGCAGGGGCCGAAGCCATGGGACGGAGGGCCCCGTACGTTGACCCGCGCAGGCGTAATCCGAACGGCCCCGGAAGGGCACCCCGACCCCTTCCGCACAGCAGCCCTGCGCCAAGCGGTCCTCACCGCCTGGGCCACGTCCGCGGCCCGTTTCCGCGAGGACGCCAACGCCGAGGAGGACCTGGCCCTCGGCGGCTACCGCGACCGGCTGGTCGTCGAGCTGGCCCAGAACGCCGCCGACGCGGCCGTCCGCGCCGGCGTCCCCGGCCGGCTCCGGCTCACCCTGCACGAGGCGGAGGACGGCGCGCCCGCCCTCCTCGCCGCCGCGAACACCGGCGCCGGGCTCGACGCCGCCGCCGTCGAGTCGCTCTCCACCCTGCGTGCCTCGGCCAAGCGCGAGGACGGCGGCGCCGTCGGCCGCTTCGGCGTCGGCTTCGCCGCCGTCCTCGCGGTCACCGACGAGCCGGCCCTCGTCAGCCGGTCCGGCGGCGTGCGCTGGTCGCTCGCCGAGGCCCGCGACCTGGCCGCCCAAGACCCCGGTCTGGCCGACGAGTTGCGCCGCCGCGACGGCCATGTCCCGCTGCTGCGGCTGCCGTTCCCCGCCGAGGGCCGCGCCCCCGACACCTACGACAGCGCCGTCGTGCTGCCCCTGCGCGACGGCTCGGCCGAGGATCTGACGAACCGTCTCCTCGCCGGTGTGGACGACGCGTTGCTGCTCGCCCTGCCCGGACTGTCCGAAGTGGTCGTCGAAACCCCCTCCGGCACCAGGACCCTGACGCGCCGTCAACTCGACGGCGGGGACGTCCTGATCGAGGACACGGCGCGAACGGCCCCCACCCGCTGGCGAGTCGACGCCTCCGCCGGATCGCTGACCCCCGAACTCCTCGCCGACCGGCCGGTGGAGGAGCGGCTGCGCCCGGTGTGGTCGGTCACCTGGGCCGTGCCCGTCGACGGCGAGGGCGCCCCCGCCGCACCGCGCACCATCGACGTGGTCCACGCGCCCACCCCGACCGACGAGCCGCTCGGCCTGCCTGCCCTGCTCCTGGCGACGTTCCCGCTCGACCCGACCCGCCGCCATGCCGCGCCCGGCCCGCTCACCGACTTCCTCCTGGACCGCGCCGCCGAGGCGTACGTGCGGCTCATGGACGGGTGGCGGCCGGTCGGAACCGGTGTCGTCGACCTGGTGCCCGGGCCGCTGGGCAAGGGCGAACTCGACGCCGAGTTGCGCCGCCGCATCCTCGCCGAGCTGCCCCGTACGCCGTTCCTGCCGCGGGCCGCCGAGACGCCCGTCCAGGACGGCCGGGGCGGCGGCACGGAGCCCTGGGCCGGCGACGAAGCCAGGACCGGTGCCGGTGCCGGAGCCGGCGGACGCGACGAGGAGGACGAGAGCGCAGCCGCTGACGGGCCGCTCGCCGGCGAGGCGCACGCCCTGCGCCCGGTCGAGGCCGAGGTCGTGGAGGGCGCCACCGCGGAAGCGGTGCGCGTGCTCGCCGAGGTGCTGCCCACCCTCGTCCCGGCCTCCCTCGAACGACGCCCCGCCCTCCGGCAGTTGGGCGTGACCCGGCTGTCGCTGGCCGACGCCGTCGACCGGCTGTCCGGCGCCGAGCGCCCCGCCGGCTGGTGGTACCGGCTCTACGACGCGCTGGCCGGCACCGACGCCGACATCCTCAGCGGCCTGCCCGTGCCGCTCGCTGACGGCCGCACCGTCGTCGGCCCTCGGCAGATCCTGCTGCCGCTGCCGGGCGCCGACGGCGAGGAGGCCGTCGACGCTGCCCTGCTGTCCCGGCTCGGCCTGCGCGTCGCCCACGCCGACGCCGCTCACCCGCTGCTGGAGAAGCTCGGCGCGCTGCCCGCCACCCCGCGGGCCATCCTCACCTCGCCCCAGGTGCGGGCCGCCGTCGCCGCGTCCCTGGACGAGGACCGGGCCGCCTGGGACGAGGAACCCGGGCTGGACGCGGAGGAGCTGGCCGACGCGGTGCTGGGCCTCGTCCGCGCCGCCGACCTGGCCCCCGGCGACGAGCCGTGGCTGTCCGCGCTCGCCCTGCCCGACGAGGACGGCGAACTCGCCCCCGCCGGAGAGCTCGTCCTGCCCGGCAGCGACCTGGAGTCGGTGCTGCGCGAGGGCGAACTGGCCGCCGTGGACGCCGATCTCGCCGACCGCTGGGGCGAGCAGCCGCTCACCGCCGTGGGCGTGCTCGCCACCTTCGCCCTGGTGCGCGCCGCCGACGTCGTCCTCGACCCGGACGACCTGGACCCGCGCGACGGCGACTGGGCCGAGCCCGACGACGTGGGCCTGCTGGACGCCGTCGACGTGTGGTGCGAGGACGTCCTCGACCAGCTCCCCGAGACCGACGTGCCGCCCGTCGCCACCGAGGTGGTCGGCGTGCGCGACCTGGACCTGGTAGACGACGACGCGTGGTCGCAGGCCCTGGCGCTGCTCTCCCGGCCCCCGCTGCGCGAGGCGGTCACCGCGCCCGTCCGCGTGCTGCTGCCCGACGGCACCACCGAGTCGGTGCGGCCCTACGCCGCCTGGTGGCTGCGCGACCACCCGGTGCTCGACGGCCGCACCCCGGTGGGCCTGCGCGCGGCCGGCGGCGACCGGCTGCTCGCCGGGCTCTACGACGACGCCGAGACCGACACCGACGTGGACGAGCAGGTGCTGCGGGCGCTCGGCGTGCGCACCACCGTGGCCGCCCTGCTCGCCGAACCCGGCGGCGCCGCCGAACTCCTCGGCCGCCTCGCCGACCCCGACCGCCCGGTGACCCCGGCCCAACTGCACGGCCTTTACGCGGCCCTGGCCGAACTCGACCCCGAACAGGTCACCCTGCCCGAGGAGTTGCGTGCCGTCGTGGACGGCGAGCCGGTCGTCGTGGACGCGTCGGAGGCCCTGGTCGCCGACGCCCCGGACCTGCTGCCGCTGGCCGCCGGCCGCGCACTGCTGCCCGTACCGCCGCGGCTGGCCGGGGAGTTGGCCGAGCTGCTGCAGGTGCGGCGGCTCAGCGAGGCCGTCGAGGCGGAGGTGCTCTCCGAGGGCGAGGCGAGCGACGTCCTGCCCGCCGTGCACGACCTGCTGCCCGGCGCGCCCACCTCGTACCTCGAGCACGAGGAGCTGCTCGTCACCGGTGAGGTGGAGATCGCCTGGCGCTACGCCGACGGGGTGCTGCACGCCTCCACCGTGGAGGGCCTGGCCGCCGGGATCGCCTGGGCCACCGGCCACTGGCAGCGCAGGTTCGAACTGGCCGCGCTGCTGGAGGATCCGGAGCGCACCGACGAGCTGGCCGAGGCCCGCTGGTTCGACTGACGCGTGCCGCCCGGCGACGTCACGGAGTCACACCGCCGCGACGACGCCGCAACCGCCTTCGTGCCGTCGCGCTTTCGCGCCGCAGCACCGTCACGCCGTCGCGAGGACCCGGTCCTCGCGGCGGCGCACCCATGCCCACACGACTTCCAGGACCACCCCTCCGACGGCCGCGATCCCCACCGCCATCCACGGCACCTCGCTGCCCACCAGGCGCAGCGCGAAGAACGACTGCAGCCAGGGCGTGACCAGCACGATCAGGAAGCCCACGACCATCGCCAGCACCAGCGCGACCCGCCACCAGGTGTAGGGCCGGGCCACGATCGCCAGCACCCACACCTCCAGCAGGAACAGCGTGAGCGTGGCGGCACTGGTCTCCGCGTCCAGCGCCCCGGAGCCGGTGTAGTGGTGCCGCGCCACCAGGTACGAGAGGAACGACGCCAGGCCGCAGATGATCCCCGCGGGCGTGGCGTACCGCAGCACCCGTTTCACGAAGTGCGGCCTGGCCCGCTCCTTGTTGGGCGCGAGCGCCAGGAAGAACGCCGGCACGCCGATCGTCAGCGTGGACAGCAGGGTGAGGTGCCGCGGCAGGAACGGGTACGGGATCTGCCAGAACACCACCAGCAGCGCCAGCAGTACCGAGTACACGGTCTTGGTCAGGAACAGCGTCGCGACCCGGGTGATGTTGCCGATCACCCGGCGCCCCTCGGCCACCACCGACGGCAGCGTGGCGAAGCTGTTGTCGAGCAGCACGATCTGGGCCACCGCCCGGGTCGCCTCCGACCCCGAGCCCATCGAGACGCCGATGTCGGCGTCCTTGAGCGCCAGCACGTCGTTGACGCCGTCGCCGGTCATCGCCACGTTGTGGCCGCGGGACTGCAGCGCGCCCACCATGTCCCGCTTCTGCTGCGGGGTGACCCGCCCGAACACCGAGCCGTCCTCCAGGACCCGGGCCATCGCGTCCCGCTCGGCCGGCAGCCGCCGTGCGTCGACGGGCCGTTCGGCACCGGGCAGGCCCAGCGTGCTCGCCACCGCGCCGACCGACACCGCGTTGTCGCCGGAGATCACCTTGGCGTGCACGCCCTGGTCGGCGAAGTAGCGCAGGGTGTCGCCGGCGTCCGGCCGCAGCCGCTGCTCCAGCACCACCAGGGCCTGCGGCAGCACGTCGGCGGAGACCTGCGGGTCGTCCAGGTCCAGCCCGGTGCGCGCCAGCAGCAGCACCCGCAGTCCCTGGTCGTTGAGCCGGTCGACGTCGGCCAGCGCCGGGTGCCCGGCGGGCAGCAGCACGTCGGGCGCGCCCAGCAGCCAGGTGCCCGTCGTGCCGTCCGGCTCGGTGAGCGCCGCACCGCTGTACTTGCGCGCCGAGCTGAACGGCAGGGTGTCCGTGCACCGCCAGCCGTCCGCACCGGCGTGCGGGTAGGCGTCGATGATCGCCTGGAGGCTGGCGTTGGGATGCGGATCGGCCGCGCCCAGTGCGGCCAGCACCGAGGCGGTGTAGGGCTGCCGGGCGCCGTCGAGCATCCGCAGCTCGTTGACGTCCATGCCGCCCTCGGTGAGGGTGCCGGTCTTGTCCAGGCACACCACGTCGACCCGTGCCAGGCCCTCGATCGCCGGCAACTCCTGCACCAGGCACTGCTTGCGGCCCAGCCGGACCACGCCGATCGCGAACGCCACCGAGGTCAGCAGCACCAGCCCCTCGGGCACCATCGGCACGATCCCGCCGATCGTGCGGCGCACCGCCTCGCGGGCGTCGTGGCTCTCCACCGTGAACTGGCTGATGATCAGGCCCACCGCGGCCGGCACCATCATCCACGTCACGTACTTCAGGATCTGGCTGATGCCGTTGCGCAGCTCGGAGTTGACCAGGGTGAAGCGCGACGCCTCCTCGGCGAGCTGCGCCGCGTACGCCTGCCGGCCGACCTTGGTGGCCGTGAACGCGCCGCCGCCCGCGACCACGAAGCTGCCCGACATCACCGTGTCGCCGGGGTGCTTGAGTACCGGGTCGGCCTCGCCGGTCAGCAGTGACTCGTCGATCTCCAGGTTGTCCGCCTCGGCCACCTGGCCGTCGACCACGACCTTGTCCCCCGGCCCGAGTTCGATCAGGTCGCCGAGCACGATCCCGGACGTGGGGATCTCCGCGGCCGTGCCGTCCCTGCGGACCATCGGCTTGGCCTCGCCGACCAGCGCCAGGCTGTCCAGCGTCCGCTTGGCCCGCATCTCCTGGAAGATGCCGATCGCGGTGTTGGCGACGATCACGAAGCCGAACAGGCCGTCCTGGATGGGCCCGACCACCAGGATGATCAGGAAGAGCACGCCGATGATCGCGTTGAACCGGGTGAAGACGTTGGCCCGGACGATGTCCGCGGTGGAGCGGGAGGACCGGACCGGGACGTCGTTGACCTCGCCGCGCTCGACGAGCCGAGCGACCTCGTCGGAGCTGAGCCCGGGGTTGCGGGCAGTGGCGATCTCGGTGTCGGCGCGTTCCGTCATGGATCCGACGGTACGTGGCGGAAGTGCGGAGTGCCGCTTGTCCGCGCTTTCAGTCTTCCGGACCGCTTTGTGCGGCGCCCGCCGCCCGTGCGCGCCGGATGGCGTCCCGCCGGGCCGTCACGTACTTCAGGCCCACCAGGCCCAGGCACCCGCCGGCCAGGCAGGTCCAGATCCACCAGGCGTGGCCGTGATCGGAGTACCAGCCGTAGAAGGGGAGCTGCACGACGAAGAGCGCGAACCAGATGACCGTGCCGACGATGACCGTCGCGACGTCGTTGGCCTCCAGAGGCTCCGGTGCCTCGCGCAGGGGACTCCGCTGCTTGCTCATGGGCCTCATGGTATGCGGTGATTCCGGGGGTCTACGCGCGAAGATAGCGTTTGGTTTGTTGTTTGTTCATACTGAAACAGTCACTCGTTGACTCAAATCATTCGTACGATCGCCCAAAACCGGCGAGAACCGACCCGTGTGAAGGACCCACATGTCCACCTCGGCCCCCGCTCCGGTCGACGCGCGCACGCCCAGTGGCCGCCCGCCCGTCTCCGGCCTGGACCGCTTCTTCCGTATCTCCGAACGCGGATCCTCGATCCCGCGCGAGATCCGGGGTGGTCTCGCGACGTTCTTCGCGATGGCCTACATCATCGTTCTGAACCCGATCATCCTCGGGTCCGCGGTGGACAAGGCCGGCCACCACCTCAACGGCGGCCAGCTGGTCACCGCCACCGCGATCACCGCCGCCTTCACCACGCTGCTGATGGGCGTCATCGGCAACGTGCCGGTCGCCCTGGCTGCGGGCCTGGGCGTCAACACGGTGGTCGCCCTGCAGCTCGCCCCCAAGATGAGCTGGCCGGACGCGATGGGCATGGTCGTCCTCGCCGGCTTCGCGATCATGATCCTGGTCGCCACCGGGCTGCGGGAGCGGGTGATGAGCGCGGTGCCGCTCGGCCTGCGCAAGGGCATCGCCATCGGCATCGGCCTGTTCATCATGCTCATCGGCCTGGTCGACTCCGGCTTCGTCTCCCGCATCCCGGACGCCGCGCACACCACCGTGCCGCTTCAGCTCGGCAGCGGCGGCCACCTCACCGGCTGGCCGGTGCTGATCTTCATCCTGGGGACGCTGCTCACCCTGGGCCTGATCATCCGCAAGGTGCCGGGCGCCATCCTCATCTCGATCGTCAGCATGACCGTGCTGGCCGTGATCGTCGACGCGGCCGCCAGCATCCCCGCAGCGCAGTGGGGCCTGACCGTGCCCAAGTGGCCGGGCAACCCCGTCTCCTCCCCGGACTTCGGGCTGATCGGCCATGTCAGCCTCTTCGGCGGATTCCACCAGGTCGGCATCCTCACCGGGATCCTGTTCGTCTTCACCGTCCTGCTGTCGTGCTTCTTCGACGCGATGGGCACGATCCTCGGCGTCAGCGACGAGGCCGGCCTGCTGGACGAGAAGGGCGACCTGCCCGGCATGAGCAAGGTGCTGATGATCGACGGCATCGCCACCGCCGCCGGCGGTGCGACGTCCTCCTCGGCCAACACCTGCTTCGTGGAGTCCACCGCCGGCGTCGGCGAGGGCGCCAGGACCGGTATGGCCAGCATCGTCACCGGCCTGATGTTCGTGCTCGCGCTGTTCCTCACGCCACTGGCGACCATGGTGCCGGCACAGGCGGCCACCCCCGCCCTGGTGGCGGTCGGCTTCCTGATCCTGTCCGGCTCGATCCGGGAGATCGACTGGAACGACTTCACCATCGCGGTGCCGGCGTTCCTGACCATGGTCCTGATGCCGTTCACGTACTCCATCACCAACGGCATCGGCATCGGCTTCCTGACCTTCTGCCTGCTGCGCGTCGTCGCCGGCCGGTGGCGCGAGGTGCCGGTGGCCCTCTACCTGGTCAGCGCCGTGTTCGCCTTCTACTACCTGATGCCGGCGCTCGGCCTGGTCTGAGCCCCGTCATCGTCCTGCCGGCCGTAGAACCGGTCGGTCTCCTCGACGGCGGTCTTGAACCGCTCGTCGAAGTCCTCGCGAATGAGCGTCCGGATCACGTACTCCTGGGCGCTCATTCCGCGTTTGGCGGCATGATCGCGGATCCGGTCCCACAGGTCTCCGTCCATACGGAGGCTGAGCACTCTCGATGCCATGCGCCCACGGTCCTGGGACCGCGGGTCCATCCGCGTCACTTTCCGTCGCTTTCTCACTCGTATGGGTGAGATCTGGCCATCGGATGGTTCAATACGCGCCTCGTCGTGTTCACCCTCGAATGTACTTAGCTTAGGTAATGAGCTAAGCTAAAGACCGTGAGTGAACTGTCCGAGGACGACCGCGCAGCCATCAGCGAGCTGCGCGGCGCCGTGATGAGGCTGTCGCGTCGGCTGCGCCACCAGCGCGTCGACGAGTCGCTCAGCCCGACCGAGATGGCGGTGCTGGCCACCCTGGCCCGCTGCGGCTCCGCCACGCCCGGCGAACTGGCGCGCAAGGAGCACGTCCAGCCGCCGTCCATGACCCGCATCGTGGCGATGCTGGAGGCCAAGGGCCTGGTCCACCGGGAACCGCACCCCGAGGACCGCCGCCAGGTCGTGGTCAGCCGCACCGAGCAGGCCGACGCGATGCTCGCCGAGAGCCGCAACAAGCGCAACGCCTGGCTGGCCCAGCTCGCCGAAGGACTGACCGACGAGGAACGCGCCGTGCTGCGCCAGGCCGCTCCCGTCCTCGAGAAGCTGGCTCACCTGTGAGCCGCCGGCCCCGCACCGCCGCCCTCCGGGCGGCGGTCTCGTGCTGTGGCACCGACGCACCCGATCCACCCGACGAAGGGGAGGCGAGTTCCGATTGAGTTCGGCAGCCGGACCAGACACCGCAACCGAACCTGACCGTCCCGCGGAGCAGAAGACGGGCACCTTCAGCTCGCTCAGGATCCGCAACTACCGGCTCTTCGCGACCGGCGCCGTGGTCTCCAACACCGGCACCTGGATGTCGCGGATCGCCCAGGACTGGCTGGTGCTCAGCATCACCGGCTCGTCCTTCGCGGTGGGCATCACCACCGCGCTGCAGTTCCTGCCGATGCTGCTGTTCGGGCTCTACGGCGGCGTCCTCGCCGACCGCTACCCGAAGCGGCGGACCCTGCTTGTCACCCAGGCCGCCCTCGGCGTCCTCGGCCTGACCCTGGCCACCCTGACCCTCAGCGGTGTCGTCCAGGTGTGGCACGTGTACACCATCGCCTTCCTCCTCGGCGTGGTCACCGTCGTGGACAACCCCACCCGGCAGACCTTCGTCATGGAGATGGTCGGCCCGTCCGCCGTCCGCAACGCCGTCTCCCTGAACTCCGCGAACTTCCAGGCCGCCCGCCTGGTCGGCCCGGCCGTCGCCGGTGTGCTGATCACCGCGGTCGGCAGCGGCTGGGCGTTCCTGATCAACGGCCTGTCCTTCCTCGCCCCGCTCACCGGCCTGCTCCTGATGCGCACCTCCGAGCTGCACCAGGTCGAGCGGGTGCCCCGCGGCAAGGGCCAGCTGCGCGAGGGCCTGCGCTACGTGGCCGGCAAGCCCGACCTGATCTGGCCGATCGTCCTCGTCGGCTTCATCGGCACCTTCGGCTTCAACTTCCCGATCTGGCTGTCCGCCTTCGTCAACAAGGTGTTCCACAGCGGCGCCGGCGCCTACGGCCTGCTCAACACCCTGATGGCCGCCGGCTCGCTGCTCGGCGCGCTGCTGGCCGCCCGCCGCAGCCGGACCCGGCTGCGCATGCTGGTCGCCGCCGCCATGGTCTTCGGGCTGCTGGAGGCCGCCGCCGCGCTGGCCCCCGAGTTCTGGCTCTTCGCCGTGCTCCTGGTGCCCATCGGCGTCTTCGGCCTGACCTTCAACACCACCGCCAACGCCACCGTCCAGCTCGCCACCGACCCCGTGATGCGCGGCCGCGTGATGAGCCTGTACATGATGGTCTTCGTGGGAGGCACCCCGATCGGCGGCCCGGTCATGGGCTGGGTCACCGACACCTACGGCGCCAGACTCGGCTTCCTGTCCGGCGGCCTGATCGCCGCTGCCGCCGCGGCGGCCGTGGGCTTCGCCCTCGCCAGGGCGGGCGGCCTGCGCCTGCGGGTCAACCTGCGGCGCGGTGACGACCAGCCGTTCGTGGCCTTCGTCCCCCGCGACGGCTCCCGGACGGACGGCCCCCAGGCAGGCGGCCCCCGGACGGACGGCTCCCAGCCGGTGGCCGAGGCAGGCTCCACGGCCGGTCCCGCCGCCGGGGACCCGGCGACCGACGCCAAGGCCGTCGATGACAAGGCCGTCGAGGACAGGGCCATCAAGGACAGGGCCGCCGAGGACAGGGCCCAGGGCGGCGTGGAGAGCGGGGCCGACGGCGTCACGAGGCTGACCCCGGCATGAGGCTCTTCGCGGCGCTGATCCCGCCGCCCGCCGTGGCCGCCGAACTGGCCGCGGCGCTGGCCCCGGTGCGCCGCATGCCCGGCGCCGCGGACCTGCGCTGGACCGCCCGCGAGGGATGGCACTTCACCCTCGCCTTCCTCGGCGAGGTGCCCGACGAGGTGCGGCCCGGCCTCGACGAACGGCTTGCCCGGGCAGCCCGCCGCCACGGTCCCCACGAGCTGCGGCTGGCCGCGGGCGGCCGGTTCGGGGACCGCACCCTGTGGATCGGCGCCGAGGGCGACCTGCGCGGCCTGTCCCACCTCGCCGACTCGGTGCGGGCCGGCGCGCGGCGGGCCGGGGCGCCACCCGCCGAGGAGCACGGCTTCCGCGCCCACCTGACGCTGGCCCGCACCCCGCGCGGCCGTGCCGCGCACCTCGGGCCCTACGCCGAGGCCCTGGCGGACTTCCGCGGTACGCCCTGGACCGCGGACCGTGTGAGCCTGGTCGCCAGCTTCCTGCCGCGCTCCGGCGTCCCCGGCGAGCAGCCCCGCTACGAGACCGTGCGGGAGTTCCACCTGAGCGGGCCGGACGCGCCGGGGGACGACGACTCGGGTTCGGGCGACGCGCCCCGCGACTCGGGCGAGGGACCCCGGGACTCTCGCGAGGGACCCCGGGATTCCGATGCCGGGCGCGCCGGCTCGGACGGCTGACCGGGCAACCCGGGCGACGAGGCACCCCGCGCCGCCGGTTAACCTCGAAGGGTGGACCCCAAGACCCGTACCCGCGTGATGACCGCCGCCTTCGTCCTGATGCTCGTCGTCGTGGCCGTCGCCGCCGCGGTCCGCTGAGCCGCGGCGGCGACACGCGAACCGCGCCCTACCAGGCGAACGCCTCGGGGGACGTGCCAGGACCCGGGAAGATCTCGTCCAGGGCCGCCAGGAACTCCTCGGACAGCTCGGTCTCCACCGCCCGCAGCGCGGAGTCCAACTGCTCCTGGGTGCGCGGGCCGACGATCGGGCCGGTCACCCCCGGGCGGGTCAGCAGCCAGGCCAGGCCGACGTCACCGGGCTGCAGGCCGTGCTTGTCGCACAGGTCCTCGTACGCCTGGATCTGGTCCCGCTGCTCCTGAGACTTCAGCGAGTCCGCCGACCGGCCGCTCGTCGACCGGGCGCCGCCGCCCTCGCGCTGCTTGCGCAGCGCCCCGCCGAGCAGACCGCCGTGCAGCGGCGACCACGGGATCACGCCCAGGCCGTAGTGCTCCGCGGCCGGGATGACCTCCATCTCCGCGCGGCGCTCCACCAGGTTGTACAGGCACTGCTCGCTGACCAGGCCCAGCGAACCGCGCCGCGCGGCCGCCTCGTTGGCCTGCGCGATGTGCCAGCCGGCGAAGTTGCTCGAACCGGCGTAGAGGATCTTGCCCTGCTGGACCAGGACGTCGATCGCCTGCCAGATCTCCTCCCACGGCGTGGCCCGGTCCACGTGGTGGAACTGGTAGATGTCGATGTAGTCGGTGCCGAGCCGCTTCAGGCTCGCCTCGACCGCACGGCGGATGTTCAGCGCCGACAGCCGGTCGTAGTTGGGCCACTCGTCGCCCTCGGCGGCCATGTTGCCGTAGACCTTGGTGGCCAGCACGGTCTTGTCCCGGCGGCCGCCCCCCTTCGCGAACCAGGTGCCGATGATCTCCTCGGTCCGGCCCTTGTTCTCGCCCCAGCCGTAGACGTTGGCGGTGTCGAAGTAGTTGATGCCCGCGGCCTGGGCCGCGTCCATGATCGCGTGGCTGTCCGCCTCATCGGTCTGCGGACCGAAGTTCATGGTCCCCAGAACCAGGCGGCTGACCTTGAGACCCGTACGTCCGAGCTGCGTGTATTCCATGACATACAAGCCAAGCCCTTCGAGTGCGCTCGAATCAAGGGCCGATCCCCGCGGTCCCACCTGGTGGCGGCACGCGCCGCCGGGTGGTCGTTCAGGCCGCCTCGTAGGGCTCCCCGAGTCCCCACGCCTGGTGCATCGCATCCGCGAAGGCGGCCGCGAGCTTGTGCTCCCCTGCCTCGTTCGGATGCGTGCCGTCGTAGGTGTCGAGGAGGATGTCGTAGCCCTCGGGACGGGAGGCCATCAGCAGCGGCGAGGCCGGCGAGTCATGGTCCGCGACCGCCTTCGCCATCCGCTCGTTGAGCTGCGCGCACTCGCCGGCGAAGTCGGGGTCCAGTTCGGCACGGGTGTTGGGGATGACGGGCAGCAGCACCATCCGCAGCCGCGGCCCCGCCTCCCGCGCCTGGACGATGAAGCGCTCCACATTGGCCGCGGTCTGCTCGGCGTTGGTGTAGAAGCCGAGATCGATCAGGCCCAGCGAGATCAGCAGCACGTCCGGGCGGTGCTCGCGCACCGCGTCGCCGATCAGCGGGGCCATGTGCAGCCAGCCCTCGCCCCACCCCGCCAGATGGCGACGGGCCCGCTGCGGGAACGCCGGATCGGCGTAGTCCGCGGACACCGCGTCGTCGCACGCCTTGTCGTAGAGCAGGACCCGCGGCCCCACCACCGAGAACGGCTCCTCGAGCCGGCACAGGTGCTGCCACATCCGGTAGCGCCAGGTGTAATCGCCGGCGGAACCGACGGTCATGGAGTCACCGACGAAGAGGTAGCGCATGCGGGGCATCATCCATGACGCAGCGGTGACCATGGACACTGGGGGGCATGCGTCCTTCTCTGCCGGTGGCCGCCGCCTGTGCCGCCCTTGCCCTGGCCTGCGTCCCGGCGATCCCCGCCGCGGCCGACAGCGGTCCCTCCGTGGCGTTCCGGATGAGCGACCCGCGGATCATCGAGTCCAGCGGACTGGCCGCCAGCCACCTCCACCCGGGCGTGTACTGGACGCACAACGACAGCGGCGACGGCCCCTACGTCTTCGCCGTCGACTCCGCGACCGGCAAGACCCTGGCCCGCGTGACGATGCGCGGCATCCCCGCCCGCGACATGGAGGCCATCTCGCTCGGCCCCGACGGAGACCTTTACCTCGGCGACATCGGCGACAACCTCGGCGGCAAGTGGCCCGAGGTATGGATCTACCGCTTCCCCGAGCCCAAGCAGCTCCGGGACCAGACGGTCGACGTCACCCGCTTCACCGTGCGCTACTCCGACGGCCCGCGCAACGCCGAGGCGCTGATGGTCCACCCCAGGACCGGGCGGGTCTACATCGCCAGCAAGAACGAGGACGGCGGCCATCTGTACGCCGGCCCCGCCAAGCTCAGCACCCACGGCGTCAACGTCTTCCGGCCCGTCGCCGACGTCCCCTGGGTCACCGACGGCGCCTTCTCGCCCGACGGCAGCCGGCTGGTGCTGCGCGGCTACTTCTGGTCCGCGGACTACCGGTGGGTGAACGGCGCCCCGCGCAAGATCAGCGATCTCACCGTCCCCATGCAGCCGCAGGGCGAGGGCGTCACCTTCACCACCGACGGCCGGACGCTGATGTACAGCAGCGAGGGCAAGAACAGCCAGGTGTGGAAGGCGCCTCTGAGCGGCGCCGATCTGCCCGACAGTGCGGCTGCGAGCGCCAGCCCGTCCGGCCGGGCCCAGGGCGGCGGCCCAGCCGCGGAGAGCAGCACCAAGACCACCGACCGGCACGGCGGCAGCAAGGCGCTCGGTATCGCGGTCCTCGCGGCCTTCGGCGGACTCGGCTACCTGACCAGCAAGGTCCTGCGGCGGCGCCGGCGCCAGCACTGAACGCCCCGCAGACCGGGGCTCAGGAGGCGGCGAGGCGCGCGGGAGGGCTCGGCTCAGTAGAGCAGACCTCAGCCGACGCCCCGCCGGTCTGGGGACGGCGGGGAGCGGGCCCGTGGGCCGCGCCCCCGCCGTGCAGCAACGGAGGGAATACCCGGCCGGAACCGGCTGCGGCAGCCGGTCCGGCCGCAGGATCAGAGCTGGCCGATGACGAAGTCGATGCAGGCCGTCAGCGCCTCGACGTCCGCCGGCTCGACGGCCGGGAACATCGCGACGCGCAGCTGGTTGCGGCCCAGCTTGCGGTACGGCTCGGTGTCCACGATGCCGTTGGCCCGCAGCACCTTGGCGACCGCGGCAGCGTCGACGCCGTCCTCGAAGTCGATGGTGCCGACGACCTGGGAGCGCTGGGCCGGGTCCGCCACGAACGGCTCGGCGAACGACGCCTTCTCCGCCCAGCCGTACAGCCGCGAGGACGAGTCGGCCGTGCGCTTGACAGCCCAGTCCAGGCCGCCCTGGCCGTTGATCCACTCCAGCTGCTCGTTGAGCAGGAAGAGCGTGGCGAGCGCCGGGGTGTTGTACGTCTGGTTCTTCTGCGAGTTGTCGATCGCCGTCGGCAGGTCGAAGAACGCCGGGATGTGGCGGCCGGACCCGGCGATCTCGGCGGCCCGCTCCAGCGCCGCGGGCGAGAACGCCGCCAGCCACAGGCCACCGTCCGCCGCGAAGGACTTCTGCGGCGCGAAGTAGTACACGTCGGTCTCGGCGATGTCGACCGGCAGGCCGCCCGCACCGGACGTGGCGTCCACCAGGACCAGCGAGCCCTCGTCGGCACCCGCGACCCGGCGCAGCGGCATCGCGACACCGGTCGACGTCTCGTTGTGGGTGAAGGCGTACACGTCGACGCCCGCCTCGGCGACCGGCGCGGGGTGCGTGCCGGGCTCCGACTTGACGATCGTCGGGTCGGCCAGCCACGGGGCCAGCTGCGCTGCCTTGGCGAACTTCGAGGAGAACTCGCCGAACGACAGGTGCTGCGACTTCTCGCGGATCAGGCCGTGGGTGGCGATGTCCCAGAAGGCGGTGGATCCGCCGTTGCCGAGCACCACCTCGTAGCCGTCGGGCAGGGAGAAGAGCTGCCGGACGCCGTCACGGACAGCGCCCACCAGGTTCTTGACCGGAGCCTGGCGATGGGAGGTGCCGAGCAGGGACGTCCCGGTGGCGGCCAGGGCGTCGAGCGCCTGCGTCCGCACCTTGGAGGGGCCCGACCCGAACCGTCCGTCGGTGGGCTTGATGTCAGCGGGAATCTGGATATCGGCCACGTCCGCAGCGTAATGCGTAACAGGCTCGTTGCGGTCAGCGTTCCATCGGATGAGACGGCGAGGCCGGGGGCGTTGTTGACGCGTTTCCGGGCCCGTCGCCCGGGGATTGCGCGCCTGCGGATTCCTCCTCCGGGGGGACGGCCGGGCCCGTCAGCGCGACCCGGTACCGGTCGCGCGCCGAATAGCGCACCGGGACCCGCCAGCCGGCCCGGGGCATGTCGAGGATCGGCAGCTGCGCCGTCGTCCAGGTCTCGAGCTCCTCGCCGTCCGGCGCCGTCACCAGCAAGGTCACGGTGACCTTCATGTCGGGCGTGCCGGGGACCACCCGGCGTCCCTCCAGCGCGGTGATGACGGCCGTACCGGGCACGCCGCGCGTGCGAAGCCGATGGTCCAGCTCCACCTTGACCATCCAGCCCACCAGGACCGCACCCACCACCGAGCCCGCGACGATCAGGAAGGTCGTGAGATCCCCGGCGCCGCCCCCTGCCGGGCAGGCGCGGTAACACTGCGGCGACGGCACGTACGCGGCGAACATCGCTTCCCCCCGGGCAAGCTGGGCACATGACGGTCGAACTCGCACCTGTGGAACACGCGCTCCGGACCGCACTGCGCGGCACGGTCGCCTTCGACGCCGGGTCGCGCGCCCTCATGACCATGGACGCCTCGAACTACCGGCGGGTTCCCGCGGGGGTCGTGGCCCCCGCCGACGCCGAGGACGTGGCCGCCGCACTGGCCGTGTGCCGCGAGCACGGGCAGCCGGTCGTGCCGCGCGGCGGCGGGACGTCCATCGCGGGGCAGGCCACCGGCACCGGAATCGTCCTGGATTTCACCCGGTCCATGAACGCGATCCTTGACATCGACCCCGAGGCCCGCACCGCCCGCGTGCAGCCCGGAGCCGTCCTGGACGACCTGCGCGCGGCGGCCGCCCGGCACGGCCTGACCTTCGGCCCCGACCCGTCCACCCACAGCCGCTGCACGCTGGGCGGGATGATCGGCAACAACGCCTGCGGGTCCCACTCGGTGGCCTGGGGCACCACCGCGGACAACGTGCTGGCCCTGGACGTCCTGACCTACCGGGGGGAGCACGTCCGGCTGGACGGCGGGCTCCCCGGCGACGGCACGCCCCAACTCCGCCACGGGCTGCGGGACCTGGCCGACCGGCACCTGTCCCTGCTGCGCACCGGCTTCCCCAGGTTGCCGCGCCGCATCTCGGGATACGCCCTGGACGCCCTGCTGCCCGAGCACGGCCGGAACGCCGCCCGGGCCTTCACCGGGAGCGAGGGCACCCTCGGCGTGCTCACCGAAGCCACCGTGCGCCTGGTGCCCGCCCCCGCCGCGCGCGTGCTGGTCGTGCTCGGCTACCACGATGAGTCGGCGGCCGCGGACGCCGCTCATCTCCTGTTGCCGCACAGCCCGTTGACGGTGGAGGGGATGGCCGCCGACCTCGTCGGCGATGCCGCCCGATCGCTGCCGCCCGGCGGGGCCTGGCTGTTCGTCGAGGTCGGCGGCGACGACCCCGGTCACGCCGGCTCCCGCGCCCGTGAGTTGTGCCGTACGGCGGCCGACGGCGTGACCGGCCACGCCGTCGTCGCCGACCCCGCTCAGCAGCGCGCCCTGTGGCGGATCCGGGAGGATGCCGCCGGAACCGCCACACGCATGCCCGATGGCAGTGAGGCATGGCCGGGCTGGGAGGACTGCGCGGTTCCTCCCCACCGGCTGGGCGCCTACCTGCGGGAGTTCCGGGTCCTGCTGGCAGATCACGGGCTGCGCGGTGCGCCCTACGGCCACTTCGGCGACGGATGCGTCCATGTGCGCATCGACTTCGACCTCATGGACAAGGCCGGGGTCGCGCGCTTCCGCCGCTTCTCCGAGGCCGCCGCCGACCTGGTGGTGTCGCACGGCGGCTCGCTCTCCGGCGAGCACGGCGACGGGCAGGCGCGCGCCGAATTGCTGCCGAAGATGTACGGCCCGGAACTGATCGCACTCTTTTCAGATTTCAAGGAACTCTGGGATCCCGACCGCGGAATGAATCCGGGGATGCTCGTGCGTCCCGAGGCCATTGATAGCAATCTGCGCTTCGCCGTGCTTCCCGCTCCCGGCCGGCGGGCGGTCGACGTGGAATTCACCTATCCGGATGACGGAGGCGATTTCTCCGCCGCGGTCAGGCGGTGCATCGGGGTCGCCAAGTGCCGCACCACGGCAGCCCACACCGGGGGTTCCGGCGTGATGTGCCCGTCGTTCCGGGCGACCGGCGAGGAGCAGCACTCCACCCGCGGCCGGGCCCGGCTGCTGCACGAGATGCTCGCAGGCGAGGTGGTCGAAGACGGCTGGCGGTCCGCCGAGGTCCGCGATGCCCTCGACCTTTGCCTTTCCTGCAAGGGATGCCGCTCGGACTGCCCGGTCGGCGTGGACATGGCCACGTACAAGGCGGAGTTCCTGCACCACCACTACCGCCGCAGGACGCGGCCGCGCGCCCACTACGCGATGGGCTGGCTGCCGCTGTGGCTGAAGGCCGCGGCACCGATCGCCGGGCCCCTCAACGCTCTTGGCAGAACTCGGTCAATCGCCTGGCTGGTGAAGCGTTTCGGCGGGCTCGCGAACGAACGCGACCTGCCCGAACTGGCATCCGAGACTTTCACTCGATGGTGGGACGGCAGGACCACGAACGAGGGACACCGGAACGCCGCGGGCCCGCAGGTCGTGCTCTGGCCGGACACGTTCACCGACCACCTCTCGCCGGAGGCCGGCCGCGCCGCCGTCCGCGTGCTGGAGGCCGCAGGACTGCGCGTCAGCACCCCGCCGGCCACCGTGTGCTGCGGCCTGACCTGGGTCTCCACCGGTCAACTCGACCGCGCCAGAGCGGTCATGCGGCGCACCCTCGACCGGCTGGAGCCGCTGCTCGATGCCGGACTCCCGCTCGTCGTCCTCGAACCCAGCTGCGCCGCCGCGCTCCGCTCCGACCTCCCCGAACTCCTCGGCGCCGACGAGCCGAGGGCCGCCCGACTCGCCGCCGCCGTACGGACGTTCGCCGAGGCGCTGGAGGAGTTCGCGCCCGGATGGGAACCCCCGCGGCTTGACCGGGCCGTCGTCGGACAGACGCACTGCCACCAGCACGCCGTGCTCGGCGACGCGGCCGACCGGCGGCTGCGCGAGCGCGCGGGGCTCACCGGTGAACTGACCGGCGGATGCTGCGGCCTCGCCGGCAACTTCGGCTTCGAAGCAGGGCACTTCGCGGTGTCGGCCGCCTGTGCCGAGGAGGCGCTGCTCCCGGCCGTGCGGGCGGCCGCTCCGGGCACGGCCGTCCTGGCCGACGGCTTCTCCTGCCGCACCCAACTCGCCCAACTCGGGGACGTCCGCGCCCGCCACCTCGCCGAACTCCTCGCGGAAGCACTGGACGTACAGGCCGTGCGGTCCGGACGGCAACAGTCCCAGGAGAACGGCGCCGAGCCCCACGAAGGACACGGCGAGGAGCACGGCCGGTAAGGGGCTCGGCACCGGGCCGCAGGCCCTTACACGCAAGGGGAAACGGGTGGGGCCGCGAGAGCCCCACCCGTTCCGTCAGTTCCGCGCGTCGGTCAGCGCGCGACCCCGTCGTAACCCACGACGTCCTGCGGGCCGCGAGGACCCGGGCCGATATACCGTGCCGACGGCCTGACCAGGCGCCCGGTCCGCTTCTGCTCCAGGATGTGCGCCGACCAGCCGGCGGTGCGGGCGCAGGTGAACATCGCGGTGAACATGTGCGCCGGCACCTGGGCGAAGTCCAGCATGATCGCGGCCCAGAACTCGACGTTCGTGGCCAGCACGCGGTCGGGCCGGCGGGCGTGCAGCTCGGCCAGCGCGGCCTTCTCCAGCGCCTCGGCCACCTCGTAGCGCGGGGCGCCCAGCTCGCGCGCGGTGCGCCGCAGCACCCGGGCGCGCGGGTCCTCGGCCCGGTAGACGCGGTGCCCGAAGCCCATCAGGCGCTCACCGCGGTCCAGCGCCGCCTTCACATAGCCCTCGGCGTCGCCGGTGCGCTCAATCTCCTCGATCATGCCCAGGACGCGCGACGGGGCACCGCCGTGCAGCGGTCCCGACATCGCGCCGACCGCCCCGGACAGCGCGGCGGCCACGTCCGCACCGGTCGAGGCGATGACCCGCGCGGTGAACGTGGACGCGTTCATGCCGTGCTCGGCGGCCGACGTCCAGTAGGCGTCAACGGCCGCGATGTGCTTGGGGTCGGGCTCGCCGCGCCAGCGGATCATGAAGCGCTCGGTGATCGTCTGGGCCTTGTCGATCTCGCGCTGCGGCACCATCGGCAGCCCCTGGCCGCGCGCGGACTGGGCGACGTACGACAGCGCCATGACGGCCGCGCGGGCGAGACCGTCCCTGGCCTCGGCCTCGTCGATGTCCAGCAGCGGTTTGAGGCCCCAGACCGGGGCGAGCATGGCCAGCGCCGACTGGACGTCGACGCGGATGTCCCCGGAGTGCACCGGGATCGGGAACGGCTCGGCGGGCGGCAGCCCGGGATTGAACTTCCCGTCGACCAGCAGGCCCCACACGTTCCCGAAGCTCACCTTCCCGACGAGCTCCTCGATGTCGACCCCGCGGTAGCGAAGCGAGCCGCCCTCCTTGTCCGGCTCGGCGATCTCGGTCTCGAACGCGACGACTCCTTCGAGTCCCGGCACGAAGTCGGACATGGGGCGGCTCCTCTGGGCTGTCGTGATCTCGACGATCCCTGTGGGTTGGGTGCTGTCTCCGGTCCCGGGCCGCCTGGTGGGCGGTCGCCCCCGATCCCGCGGGAGGGGCCGGACCGCCCATTGTCTCGACAGGGGGACACCACGGTAAGGGTGAGTTGCCGCACATCCCCGGGCCCTGGCGCGGCCCGGGAGCGCGTTCCTGCAAGATGTGCGGGTGCGAGAACCACAAGAGGTGCGCGACGACGACCCCGCGGTGATGCGCAAGCAGTACCGCGCCGCCGGACTGGTCGAGGCCGACCTGGCCGATGACCCGTACGAGCAGTTCGCCCGCTGGTTCGCCGACGCCGTCCGCGCCACGGGCAGCGGCGCCCTCACCGAGCCCAACGCCATGGTGGTCTCCACCGTCGGGGAGGACGGCGTCCCCAGCTCCCGCACCGTGCTGCTCAAGGGGTACGACCAGCGCGGATTCGTGTTCTTCAGCAACTACGGGTCGCGCAAGGGACGGGAAATCGCCGCGAACCCCCACGTGGCGCTGCTGTTCCCCTGGCACCCCATCGCCCGCCAGGTGATCGTCTCGGGGCGGGCGCACCGCGTCCCCGAGGAGGAGACCGCGGCCTACTTCCACAGCCGGCCGCACGGTTCGCAGCTCGGCGCGTGGTCGAGCCGGCAGTCCAGCGTTGTCGCCTCCCGCGCCGAGCTGGAGGAGCGCTACGCCGAGGTCGCCGCTCGCTGGCCCGAGGGCACCCAGGTGCCGGTGCCGCCCTACTGGGGCGGATTCCGGGTCGAGCCGGCCGCCGTCGAGTTCTGGCAGGGGCGCGAGAACCGGTTGCACGACCGGCTGCGGTACGTGCTGGGGGACGGCGACACCTGGACGGTCGAACGCCTCGCGCCCTGACAAAGGGGGCGGCCAGGACAGGGGTCGCAGGAACCTCGCGCCCTGGGAGCGGGAAAACGAACGACCCGCGGGCTGCTCCCCGGAGCCGGGTGGCTCCGGGCACCGGCCGGACAATTCCGACGAGCCCGCGGGTCGGGTGAACTGCGTGGGATTGGCGCGCAACGCGCACGCCGGGTGCGCGGTGCTAGCCCGCAGTCACCTCACGTGTCCGAGTGCAACTCATGCTTCAGACCACCTCCCTTCGTGTGTGCTGCAACCCTAAGAAGAGATGCGGAATCAGACAAGGGATTTATGGGAACCAGGTGTGATGTGGCCCACACAAGAGTTGAATAGTGAGACGTGCAGCCTTCCGACGCGCAACCCAAAAGCGACGAGCAACTGCTCGCGGCACTGCTCGACGGGATGGAAGCGGGCCTGTGCGCTTTCGACCGCGACGGCGTGATCACCCACTGGAACGCCGAGGCCGCCCGGATACTGGGCTGGAGCGCCGGTGACGCGATCGGCAGGCACGGGTTCGGCGGCTGGGCCGCCCGCAGTGCCGACGCCAAGGAGGCGGAACGCCGCCTGCTGGCGGTGATGGAGGCCCCCGGGCGCCAGGTCAACGAGTTCGCGCTGCTGACCAAGGACGGCCGCCGGGTCCTCGTGCGGACCCAGTCCGCAGCTGTGGCCGGTGACGACGGCCGGCCCACCGGCGTCTACTGCGCCTTCTCCGAGGTGCACGCACAGATCGACCTGGAGCGCTCCATCGCCCTCAGCGAGGCGCTCTTCTCCGACGCCACCTGGGGCGTCGTCCTCATCGACGCGGACCTGCGCCCGGCGGTCGCCAACTCCAAGGCCGGCCAGATGCTCGGCACCGGACGCGACGCGCTCCTGGGCCGCCCCCTCGGCGACCTGCTCGACCTGGGCGCGGAGGAGCTGGAGAGCGCCCTTCAGCACGTCCTGGCCGAAGGCGCGCCCCCCGGTGTCACCGACATGTGGGTCAAGCCCCGGGCGGGCGAGGCCGGCGGGCGCCGCTGCTGGCGCAGCGGGTTCGTGCGCCTCGGGTCGCCGCTCGGCGAGGAACCCGTGCCCCTGGGTGTCGGCTGGCTGTTCAGCGACGTCACCCGGCAGAAGAACGTCGAGCAGCAGAACGCCCAGGTGCGCTTCCGCTACCAGCAGCTGCACCGCGCCGACCGGGCCGCGGGCGAATGCGAGGACCCGGTCGAGGCCGCCACCCTGCACCTGGACTTCGCACTCGCCGGATTCGCCGACCACGCCCTGGTGGACGTGCTGGGCGACCGGGGACGTCCGGTCAGGCTCGCCGCCAGCCCCGGCGGCGAGCCGGGTCAGCCCGGCCCCTGCCAGGCGGTGCCGGACAACGTCCTGCCGGTCGGGTACGGGACCGGCCACCCGGTGCTGCAGGCCCTGCACCGGCTCGGCACCGTGCGCACGACCTTCACCCCGCCCGGCGGGGGAGAGCCGGGCCCGCGGTCGCGGATCGACGCGTGGGCGGCGGCGCGGCTGTGGCCCGCGGGCACGGTGCACGGCCTGGCCGCGGTGCTGCGGAGCCGGGGGCGCACGGTCGGAGCCGTCACCTTCCTGCGCGGACCCGGGCGCAGGCAGTTCGACCAGGCCGACGCGGTGTACGCGGAGGACGTCGCCTCACGGGTGGCCGCGGCCCTGGACCTGGCCGGCCTGGGCGGGCCCGTCGGCGGGCCGGAGAGCGGCCCGGCGGACGACGGAACGCCGGACGCCGGGGAGTCGGACACCGCGAGGGGCGGCGAGGGCCTCGACGGCGCCTAGATCCGGCCGACGGCCGGGCCGCCCGACCCGTGCGAGGGCGAGGACCTCAGTGCCGGAAGAAGATCCGGTCCCGGTACTCCTCGAAGATGCGGCCGTTCCACTCGTGGCCGCCGTCCACGTTGCCCGAGCGGATCATGGGCGGCGTGATGCCCCGGTCGGCCAGGTCCGCGGCCGCCGTGGCCATCACGGCCTGCATGAGCGCGCTGGTGACCACCGTGGACGCGGGGGCGAAGGGCGCGGGGATCGCGTCGTTCACCAGCTCGCCGTCGCCGACCGCGATCTTGGAGTCCAGGACGATGTGGCAGTGGTCCTTCAGGAAGGTGCCGGACGCGTGCCGGGAGCGCGTCTCCTTCGCATAGGCCACGGATGTCACGGCGATCACGGTCATGCCCAGGGCCCGGGCGTTCTGGGCCATCTCGATGGGCAGCGTGTTGCGGCCGGACAGGGAGATCACGAAGAGCACGTCGCCGCTGCGGGCCGGGCTGGTGTCCAGTGCCGCACCGGCCAGGCCCTCCACCCGCTCCAGCGCGCTGCCCAGGGTGGCGGGCATGACGTCGACGCCGACGACTCCGGGGACGGCGAGCAGGTTGATCAGCGCCAGCCCGCCCGCCCGGTACACCACGTCCTGTGCCGGGAGCGAGGAGTGGCCGGCGCCGAAGACGAACACCCGGTTGCCGCCCGCGATGGCGTCGGCCACCGCGGTCGCCGCGGCGCCGATGCCGGCCCGCTCCTCGTTGCGCACCCGCTGCAGCAGTGCGACGGCCGCGTCGAAGTACCGGTCGGACAGGTGCTCGGAGGAGGGCTCAGTCATGCGGATCACCGTGGTGCCAGGGCGCTCCCGGTGTCAAGAAATGCGGTGGCGGACGTCCGGCACTGCCGCGCCGGGAACGGTTGTCGGTGCGATGCGTCAGAATTGGGCTCAGGGCCACGCACGATTTACACGAGGGGCGCGATGTCCGGACTGATCGACACGACGGAGATGTATCTCCGCACCATCCTGGAACTGGAGGAGGAGGGTGTGGTCCCCATGCGCGCCCGAATCGCCGAGCGGCTCGACCAGAGCGGCCCGACGGTCTCCCAGACGGTGGCGCGGATGGAACGCGACGGGCTGCTGCACGTCGCAGGCGACCGGCACCTGGAGCTGACCGAGGAGGGCCGGCGCACAGCCACCCGCGTGATGCGCAAGCACCGCATCGCCGAGTGCCTGCTGGTCGACGTGATCGGCCTCGAATGGGAGCAGGTGCACGCCGAGGCCTGCCGCTGGGAGCACGTGATGAGCGAGGCGGTGGAGCGGCGGGTCCTGGAACTGCTGCAGCACCCCACCGAGTCGCCGTACGGCAACCCGATCCCGGGCCTGGAGGAACTGGGCGAGAAGGGGGAGGCCGACCCCTTCCTGGAGGAGGGCATGGTCAGCCTCACCGAGCTGCGGCCCGGCGATGCGGGCGCCAGCGTGGTCGTCCGCAGGATCGGCGAGCCGATCCAGACCGACGCGCAGATCATGTACACGCTGCGGCGGGCCGGCGTGCAGCCGGGCGCCGTCGTCAGCGTGACCGAGGCACCCGGCGGGGTGCTGGTGGGCAGTGGCGGCGAGGCCGCCGAACTCGACGCGGAGATCGCCTCGCACGTCTTCGTCGCCAAGAACTGACCCCCGCGGGCCTGAGGCCCCGCACGCAGCGGTACAGCAGCAGTACAGCAGTGTCTGCATCTGGCCCCGGCGCCGCCTGGCGGCGCCGGGGCCTTCCCCTCCCCGGTGCCCCTCCCCAGAGGTTCCCCGCAAAGGACTCAGGACCCCGAGCTTCCCGAGTGCCTCTCCGCGACCCGCTTCCCCTTCGCGTCGCGTCCCGCAGAAGATCTCCCCTCGGCTCGGGCCGGCAATCCTTGAGCGCTGTCACTCGAACGAGCGGTGTTGGCCGCGTGACCCTCTTGTTCGAATAAAAGTTCGATAGCGTGTGCCTCGAAGGGAGGTGCGGCAGATGATCAAGCGACACGAGGTGACGGGTGCGGGCGGCGTACGGCTCGCGGCCTGGGAGTATGCGGCTGCGGACGCCCCGGAGCCGGCCGAGGACGCGGGGGTGCACGGCCGCCCCGGCGTGCTCCTGCTGCACGGCCTGCTGGGCCGCGCCTCGCACTGGGCGGCCACCGCCCGCAGGCTGTCACCGCGGTACCGGGCGATCGCCCTCGACCAGCGCGGCCACGGCCGCAGCGGCCGGCCGGCCGGCCCCTACACCCCCGACGCGTACGCGGCGGACGCCCTCGCGACCGTCGAACAACTGGGCCTCGGGCCGGCGATCATCGTCGGCCACTCGATGGGCGCGCTCACCGCATGGCAGTGCGCCGCCGCCAGGCCCGACCTCGTGGCGGCCGTCGTCATCTGCGACATGCGCGCCGCGGCGCTCGGCGAGGCGGGCCAGCGGGAGTGGGCGGACTGGCTGGCGGCCTGGCCCGCGCCGTTCGCCACCCTCGGCGACGCCCGCCGCTGGTTCTCCGCGCTCGATCCCTGGTCGCAGGCGGCGAGCCCCGTCAGAGGCGAGTTCTTCGCCGAGACCCTGGAGGAGCGCGAGGACGGCTGGCACCCGCTGCACGCTCCCGAGCACCTGCTGGCCTCCCGCGAGCCGTGGATACGCGACGCCCACTGGGACGAACTCGCCCAGGTCGGCTGTCCGACGCTCGTGATCCGCGGGCTCGACGGCGAACTCGGCCGTGCCGAGGCGCAGGAGATGGTCCGGGTCCTGCCGCGCGGGCACTACGCGGAGATCGCGGACGCCGGACACCTCGTGCCCTGGGACCAGCCCGAGGCGTGGTACCGCGAGGTCGAGGGGTTCCTGCGGACGGTGGAGTCGCAGCGGCGGGCGTCCTGCTCGGCGCAGAGCGGCTGACCGGCGGCCGAGCGGTCCTGGCGGTGCGTCAGGACGCGCGGGAGCCGTAGTCGGGCGACGCCAGCCGGCGCGGGTAGTAACCCGGATTGGGCCCCTGCGCCGGGCTTGGGGTGCCCGCCAGTCGGTGCCGCTCCCCGCTGACCGTGGCCCGCACGATGGTGAACACCAGCAGCAGGAAGGCCGTGCCGACCACGCCGGGCAGCACGGGGGAGCCGTGCGTGCGGTCGCCGAGCGCGGGCGCGGCGAGCCCCGTCGGGTCCTGGGTGACGGTGACGTGCTCGCCGACCGACGGACGGCCGCAGCGGATCTCGCGGCCCACGTAACCGCCGCCGTCCAGCCGGACCCGGCACGCGTCCCAGGAGGTGCGGAGCGTCGTGCGGTGGGTGACCTCGGCGATGGTGCCGTGCGACACCTCGCCGCGCGCCGCGTACACCGCGTTCGCCACGGCGAATCCGCCCGCGAACATGCAGAACAGCAGCAGAAGGAAACCGGAGAGGACCTGGCCCATGGAACCGTGCAGCCAGTACAGCATCAGCATCAGCGTGACCGACGCGACGACCACCACCACGGCCACGCCCACCACCGCGAACGCCCCCGCGTACGTCGCGTGCGCCCAGCCCGCCGCCATCGCGGCCGTGGCCACCAGCGTGACCAGGAGCGTGACGGCGCAACGGGCCCATGCCGCCCCGCGGGTCGGCGACCCGATCCGGCCCGCCTCCCAGACGCGGGCGAATCCGGTGGGGCGCGCCGCCTCCTCGGACGGCGGGGTGGATGCCATCAGCTCGCCGCCCCCGGGACGCCGCCGGGCGCCGCCGACGCAGCACCGTCACCGGCCGTCGCGTCGGTGTCGTCGTCATCGAAGCTGATGGTGCGCAGGACGGCCATCGTCATCTCGCTGAACTCGCCCCAGTAGTCGACGGCCGCGGTGTCCATGGTGAACACGGCCGTGTACGGGCCGGTGGGGAAGGGCACGTAGACCTGCACCTGGCCCATGTGGAACTTCGCCTCCTCACCGGTGGCGGTCAGTTCCGGGCTGATGGTGATCTGACGCAGTGTCACGCAGGAGACCGCGGGCCCGCAGGGCAGGTCGATCCAGCGGGCGTCGTTGTTCTCGTCGCGGACGAGGATCTCGCGGATGCCGGTGGCGGCCACCTCGACCGACGGGTGGTCGGACTCGACCGCGCCGACGGTGAACGAGCAGTGGGCGACGCCCTCGGGGATGGAGAACAGGCCCATCGCCGCGTAGGCCAGGCCCTGCGCGGCCATGGTCTCGCCGAGCGCCGCGTAGTACGGGGCGGCGGGCGTCCACAGGTCGTCGTTGCCGTTCGGGTACAGCTCGCGGACGAACACCTCGGCCAGCAGGGCGCGTTCCTCGGCTGTGACGGCGATCGGCAGCGCGTAGAAGGACTCCGGGACCTCGAAGCCCAGCGGGGGTACGTCGGGGAGTTGTATCGCCTGGGTCTGCGCGGCGTCCTGGGCCTGCGGGACGTCTCTCGGAGCCGGGGGGTCCTGGAGCGTGTCGGAAGGAGGAGTGGTCATCGCTGTGCTCGCCTAGAGGTCGCCGGGCTGGGGTCGCGCCGGCTCGCCGGTCTCGCCCATGAGGATGGAATGGGTTTCGAACAGGCCCTTGCCCACCTTGGCCGGCACCTGGGCCTCGACGAGGATCACGCCGCTCGGCAGCCGGAAGCAGCGCGGAGCCTGGGCGTTCGCCGGCAGCTCGGCGACGAAACGCGCCACGCGCTCGCGCTGGCCGGGCGTGAGCTCTGAGTCGGGCAGCAGCCGGCGCTGGTCGGCCAGCAGCCCGGCGAACTTGCGGGCGTCGCCGGTCGCCAGCCGGACCCAGGACGCGTCGGAGAACCGGATCCGCACGTCGTGACCGCCCTCGCTGAAGGCCAGCTGCTCGGCGCCCGCCACGGCGTCGCGCGGTGCCTCCCACAGCACCTCCGCGGAGGCGGTCATGTCGGACCCGACGCCGAGCAGCACCAGGCGCCGCTCGGTGACCACGGCGTCGACCCGGTACCGGTGGGGTCGGCGGCCCGGGTCCAGCTGCCAGGGCAGCGTGCGGGCACGGGAGCCGGGGGCGGCCCACATGACGGGGAAGTCCTCCGACTCGTTGGCCGGGTCCTCCGGCGCCGACCGCGACGGGTTGCCGCCCACCGTGACGGAGTTCCCGCCGACCACGGCTTCCACGGCGACGCGGACGGCCGTGAACACGCCGCTGAGGATGCCGCCGCCGACCCGGTCCACGTTCTGGGTGGTCCTGCTCTTCAGAGTGAACACCGGGCCCTCCGGCCAGCCGGACAGCTCGCCCTGGATGTCGTGCCGTTCGGTGTCCCGGAACCAGCGCGATCCGGCCACCGGCAGGGCGTAGCCGGTGGCGAAGAGGATCGGCGTGCGCAACAGGGTGGATTCGTCCGCGTCCGGGAACCAGTCCATCGTTCTGCGGCCTTTCGGTGGGACGTCTGGGGGTCGGCGGCTGGCGTCAGCCTATGTCAGTGCGCGGTGGCCGCCTGGTCGAAGCGGTCTCCCAGGTGAACGGCCTCGCCGATGTGCTGGGGGATCGAGTAGATCTTGGGCGCGATCTTGAGGGCGCCGTCGATGCCGCGCCCGAGGTTGCTCATCGCGTCGATGGCCACCCGGCCACCGGTGACGAGCTTGATGCCCTTCGTGCCGATCAACTGGCCGCCGTGGTAGATCTGCTCGGAGACCAGCTGCATGCGGTTCATCAGCTTGCCGTCCGAGACGATCTTCCCGGCGTACTTCAGGCCGCCCAGCTCGAGGGTCTTGCCGAACAGTTTGACCTGCTTGGCGCCGGCCACGAAGTCGCCCGACAGGCCCACGAAGTTGCGGCCGAGGGTGCCCACCCCGCGGAACCCCTCGCCCAGTTCTGCGGCCCGTCCGGCGGCGATCGCACCGTCGGCGACCTTGGCGCCCTTGGAGAACGCGCCGATGCCCGGGATCGCGCCCAGCGCGTCGAAGCCGATGCTCATCCAGCTGACGTCGGCGCCGGCCAGCTTGGCGACCAGGTGCGTGATCAGGGCAGCGGCACTGGTGACCACCGCCGCGGCCGCGAAGATGGCGCCGAGCGGCTCGAAGGGGGCGGTGAGGATGGCCAGCAGGCCCAGGATGCCGCTGAGGTCGCTGAGGAGGTCGCCGATGAGCTTGATGAGGTCGGCGTGGTCCTTGACCCATTGGACGGTGTCGTTCCAGGCGTTCTCGACGCCGTGCACGATGCGGCTGAACAGGCCGGGCTTGTCCGGGGCGATGTCGCCGGCCTTGTCCAGGTCGTGGCTGATGGTCGTGGCGGCGTTGGTGTAGCGGGTGTGCAGTTCGTCGGCGCGGTTGCGGACGCCGTTGAGGGCGTCGGTGGCGTCCGTGACGTCCTGCTGCTTCTTCTTGGCGTCGGCGGCGGCCTGGGGATCGGGGTTGGGCGAGGCCTCGGGGGAGGGGTGGGGGGTGGTGTGGTCGGCGGGTATGCCGGCGGCGGTCTTGGCGTGGTCCAGGGTGCCCTGCTTGGTGGCCGCTTCGCGTTCCAGGGCGTCGGCTTCGGACTGGAAGCCGGCGAGCTGGTCGGCCCAGCGGGACAGCGCGTCGGAGGCGCGGCCGAAGGAGTCGTGGGCCTTCTTGATCAGGGGGGTGACGTCGTGGTCGATGTGGGAGACGAAGGCCTTGGCGGCCTCCCCCTTCCAGTAGCCGCACTCGATGCGGTCCAGTTCGGTGACGGTGGTGGTCAGCTCGTTGTGCAGGTCGCCGATCTGGCGGGCCAGCGACCGGGTGCGGTCCACATCGCCGGGCGTGGGATCGAACCCCAGGTGAGGGAAGCTACGCGTCACGGCGGTTCACTTCTTCCCTGCGGTCTTCAGGGAGTTGGCGAGCTGCAGGTCGGCGTCGTCGAACGTCTTGCCGATCTGGTCGATCATGTGGACCGCACTGTCGGCGTGCTGGCCTATCTGCTTGATGCCGTAGTGCCAGTCGTCCGCGAAGTCGTGCACGTCGTCGATGAGTTTCGGTGCGCCGACGGATTCGCCGTTGGCGTTGCCCATCGCCCGGCTCACCCCGTCCATGCGGTCGGCGATGGTGGAGAAGGTCTTTCTCAGATCCCCCATCACCGTTCCGTTGATCTGCAGGTCCCCCATGAGGAATCCGTCCTTTCCCGGCATTTGCCCAGGTCGCATGGCCCGTGGCGGAATCAGGTGCCCCTACTCTATGGGGCATCCCCGGCGCTACCCCACGCTCCGGTCGTCACGGTCCTGCGACAGCTGCTGCACAGGGCCATTCGCGCGGCGCATCCGCCGCCGACCTGCTGGTAACTTGCGGTTCGCTGGATCCACTTCACGCTTTGGGGGAACACAGATGCGTTGCCGAAGTCGTACAGGTGCAGGAGCAGGGATCGCGGCGGCCGTGGTCGCCGCCACGCTGGCGCTGAGCGGGTGCAGCAGCGACAGCGGCAGCCAGGGCAAGAAGTCACCGAGCGCGAGCGCCTCATCGGCGGACCAGCCCGCGCCGAGTGCCACCACGAGCGGGGCGGCGCCCGCCACCGCGTCGGCGTCGGCGACCACGAGCGGCGACGCGCAGAGCGTCGAAGGCGTGTGGCTGGCCACCGACGGCGGTACCAAGGTCCAACTCGTCCTCGGCAAGGGCAAGGCGGGGCTGACCAGCTCCAGCCTGTGCGGCGGGTCCTACAGCGGCAAGAACGACATCGCGCTCACGCTGACCTGCATGGACGGCAACAAGGAGCGCACCTCCGGCCACGGCGCCCTGAACGCCGACGGCAACACGCTCACCGTGCAGTGGACCGGCGGGCCCACCGACACGTTCTCCCGCACCGGACTGCCCAGCAACTGACCGGCGGTCCGTCGGCCGGCTGACCCCCTGGCCCGACGGTCCGCACGACGCTTCCGTACGGCGGCGGGCGCACCCACCGGCGCCGGCCGGCCGGAACCGGACACCGCAGGACTCCACGGCCGCACGACTTCACGACCCCAGGACTCCACGACCGCACGACCGGACGCGCCCCGACCCGGCGCCCACCGGGTCGTGCGCGGTCCGGGACGTGGGCCTCTGACGAGCCGGCGCCAACCGGGCGACGACCCGGCGCCGACCGGACGCCTGCCGGAGGACGATCCCCAGCAGGCCCCCCGATCCGCTGCCTCAGTCCGCCAGCGGCACGGTCACCGTCTTCGGCTCGCCGTCGCCCAGGTGCAGCAGGGCGCGGCCCGGCGTCACCTGGCCGCCGACGCTGCTGCGGCTGAGCCGGGTACCGATCAGATCGCCGCTCATCGCCTGCTGCGGCGACAGCAGCACGCCCCGGCGGGCCTTCTTGGCATCCACCTGCCAGCCGGAGAAGCCGGAGCAGATGTCCTCCTCGCCGCCGGCCAGGACCAGCGCCCGGCCGTGGTCGGAGCCGCGGGCGATGATGTCCTTGAGGATGTCCCTCGCGTCGCACTCCTTGAGCAGCTCGGCGTCGTCCACCAGGACCACCACCGGGCTGCCCTCGGCCTCCTCCAGTGCCTTGGACAGCTCGTCCGCGGGGATGTCGCTGTCGGTGAAGGTGCGCAGCACGCCCGGGGCGCCGGCCAGTTCGCGCAGCGGCGACGGCCGCGGGGTGGCGATGACCAGCTTGACGCCCTGCTGCTGGTAGCTGCGGGCCAGCGTCATCAGCAGCGTGGAGCGGCCGGACTTGCCGGGCCCGCCGATGACGAACGCCGGCAGCCCGTCGGCCAGGTTCGGCCCGTAGCCGGTGAGTTCGTCGCCGCCGACGCCGACCAGGGCCCACAGCGGGTTGCGGGCCGCGTCGGGGTCGCGCATCTCCCAGGCGTCGGCGAACGACAGCCGGGACGGGAGCACGTCCACCCGGAACGGCCGGCGGGCGCGCGGCAGTCCGGCGTCCCTGGCCGTCGCCGCCTCGCCGATCGCGGCGAGAGCCGCGGCCTGGCCCTGGCCGGTGACGTCGCCCTCGAGCATCGCGACCTGCAGCTCGATGCCGGACTCCGAGCGGTACGCCCGGCCCGGCTGGATCTCCTCGGGCACCTTGCGCGGGTTGACCGAGATGAGCGAGAAGTCCCCGCGGTCCGCGAGCCGGAAGGCGATCTTGTCCTCGGTGAGGGTGGAGATGCGGCCGGCCATCAGCGTCCGGTCACCGCTGATGATCAGGTGGATGCCGACCGACGCGCCCTCGCGCAGGAACGTGAAGATCTCGTCGGTGAGCGCGCCGTGGTCCAGTTCGCCGAGCGACGGCGTGAAGCCCTCCCAGCGGTCGAGCAGCACGACGATGTGCGGCAGCCGCTCCTCCTCGGTGGCCGCGGCCGAGCGCTGCTCGCCGATGTCCGCGAAGCCGTCGGCGGCCAGCAGCTCCTGGCGGCGGGTCATCTCCGCCTTGAGCCGGCCCATCAGGCGGATGGCCCGCTCCGACTGGGAGCGGCCCACCACGGCGCCGCAGTGCGGCAGCCGGGTCAGCGCGTTCAACGCGCCGTTGCCGCAGTCGATGCCGTACAGGTGCAGGTCGGCGGTGGACAGCGTGTTGGCCAGGGAGCCGGCGATGGTGCGCAGCAGCTGCGAGCGTCCCGAGCGCGGCGCGCCCGCGGCCAGCAGGTGCCCGAAGGAGTGGAAGTCGATGGCGACGGGCCGGCGGGCCTGCAGGGCCGGCAGGTCCTCGACGCCGTAGGGCGCGGCAGGCAGCGAGCCGAGCGGGGCCGGCACCGGCAGCTCGCTCAGCTGCAGCGAGTCCGGGAGGGCGGGCAGCCACGGGCTGTGCTGGGAGGGGATGCCCATCCGCTCGTTGGCCGCGCAGATCGCCTCGACCAGCACCTTCAGGTCGGTGATCTCGTCCTCCTCGCCCTTCGCCCCGGCCGGGCGCTGCGGGGCGCTGCGGCCCAGCTGCGCCCAGTCGACGACGCCCACCCACGGCGCCACCGAGACGTTCTCCACCGCGCCGGGGCGCCGGCCGCCGACGCGGCCGGACTGGAACGGCACCAGGGACGTGGCGCCGAGCCGCACAAAGGCGCGGCCGGGCGTCGACTTGGAGATGTTCCCCGCGTCGGGAGCGTCGATGACGTCGGACGACTCGCTGCCGTCGGTGACGCGCAGGGCTATGCGCAGGTTGGTGTTGGCCCGGATCTCGGGGGACACCACGCCGCTCGGGCGCTGCGTGGCCAGGATCAGGTGGATGCCCAGGGAACGGCCTCGCTGGGCGATGTTGACCAGACCGGTGACGAAGTCGGGCAGTTCGCGGACCATCGAGGCGAACTCGTCGATGACGATGAGCAGCCGGGGCATCGGCTTGAGCTCGGGCATCCGCTTGAGGAGGTCGGTGTAGTCCTCGATGTCCTTGGCGCCGGCCTCGGCCAGGATGTGCTCGCGGCGCTTCAGCTCGGCGCCCAGGGACTCCAGGGCGCGCTCGACCAGGTGCGCGTCGAGGTCGGTGACCATGCCGACGGTGTGCGGCAGCTGGACGCAGTCCTTGAACGCGGAACCGCCCTTGTAGTCGACGAGGACGAAGGTCATCGCCTCGGGCGTGTTCGCCACGGCCAGGGAGGCCACGATGGTCTGCAGCAGCTCCGACTTACCGGAACCGGTGGTACCGGCGATCAGGCCGTGCGGGCCGTCCTTGCGGATGTCGATCGCGAACGGGCCGTCGTAGGACTCGCCGACCACCGCCTGGGTGGAGATCGGGCTCATCCGCCAGCGGGCGGTGATCGCGTCCTCGGTGGGCGGCTCGAGTTCCAGGACGTCGAGCAGGCGGCTCGCCCCCGGGATCGCGGAGTCCTCGGCGTCGCCGCTGATGTCGCGGATGGGGGACAGGCAGCGCGCGAGCCGGGCGCACCACGCGGGGGACACCAGGTCGGGGCGGACCTTGCGGATCCGGGCCGAGCCCGCCTGCTCCACCCGCAGCCGGAAGGCGCCGAACGCGGGCTCCGCCTGGACCGCCTGGGCCTGCTGGGCGCCGGCGTACCAGGCGTTGACGGACGGGAAGCCGCCCTGCGGGCCGACGCCCGCGCCGGCCTGCGACACCGAGGCGACCGGCGCGGGCTCCGCGGCCTGCTGCTCGAACTCGGCGATGACCACGGCCTGGCACTCGCCGGGCAGGAACCGCTCCTCGGAGTCCAGGCAGATCAGGAACATCCCGACACCCGGTCCCTCGCGCAGCAGTTGGACCACGCCCGGCATGGCCCGCAGGCGCCGCGAGCCGTCCAGGATCACCACGATGTCCGGGTCCTTGAAGAACGCCGCGTGGTTGGCGGCGGCGCCCGCCTTCTGCTTGGCCTTCTGCCGGCCGTCCAGGATGGAGCCGAGTTCGGCGATACGGGCCGCGACGGTCTCCGCGTCGGTGCCCATCAGCGCGCTGGCGTCCTGGCCGTCGGTGGGACGGGAATGCGGCAGCCACCGCACCCAGTCCCAACTCTCCTGGCCCGCCTGCTCGGTGAGGACGTAGAACTGCACGTCCATCGGGCTGCTGAGTGTGGCGGCCTGGGCGACCGCCCACCGGCCCATCGCGCGGGCGCCGTCGCCGGGAGCGGCGAAGCCGATCACGCCGAGCCGGCGCAGCTCCACCGCGACCGGGGCGTCGTCGATCTCCCAGGTGACCTTGCGCCGGTGCTCCTCCTGCTCCGGGTCGTCCAGGACGACCTCGGACGGGAGCCTGGCCGTGCCGACGCGGATCAGCAGGTGGTCCCCGTCGCCGCGCCGCCGCTCCCACAGCCGGGTGCGCGGACCGGTCGCGGTGTTGAGCACGGTCGCCGGATCGGGTGACGCGGCCGCGCGGTCCTTCCGCTCCAGATCCAGGGCCGTGTTGGCGTCGTTCTCGATGCCTTCCTTGCGTTCGCGGTACTCGGTGACGGTCTTCGCGAACGACTTGCGGCCGTTCTTCTTGTCCATGAAGTAGTTGCCCACCATGACGATGGGGCTGACGACCGCCATGATCAGGTACGTCATGCGGTGCATCATGAACGCCATGGAGACGGCCATGACCAGCGGCATCAGCGCCATCAGCCAGGGCAACGGCCGCGCGTTGGGCTCCTTCGGCGGGCCGGGCAGCCGGAAGTGGGTCTCCCGCTCCGGCGGCGAGAGGCGCGGCGGGCGGTTGTACTCGTAGGTCGCGCCGTCCTCGCCCGGATGCAGGGCCGCGTTGGGCGGGGTATAGGGGCCGAGCTCCAGCAGGCTGTTGCCGAGGGCGAGTTGGTCGCCGAGCGGCCACTCCTTCGTCTCGCCGCCGACGGTGACCTGGCAGGTGCCGCCCATGCCGACGGTGAGGACCGCGGCGCGGTCGGCGAGTTCGGAGTCGTCGATGCGGATCCGGGCCGACGGGCCGCGGCCGATCTCGACCCGGCCGATGCCGAGGCGGTGCACGCCGCCGGCGTCCGGGCCGCCGGCCACGCGCAGTTCGACCACGCCGGCCGGCTCGCCCGGCAGGCAGCCCGCCGGGTCGTAGAGGCTGACGACCGCGCCCTCGCGCAACGGTGACTGCGCGACCGACCAGTTGGGGTCGACCGCGTACCCGTCCACGTACACCGCGGGTGAGCCGGGCATGCGGGCGGCGCCGCCGGCGATGGAGATGATCTCCGCGCCGCCACCGCCCACCTTCTGCCCGAGCGCCCGCGCTACTTCGGAGACGGTCGACGCCGGATCGGTGTCGACCACTACATCGGCGCGGTCCCCGCCGAGCGGGTCGACCACGGTCAACGACAGACGCACGGCGTTCCTCGTTCCCCCGGTATTCGGCTTGGTTGTTAAGGACGATAACGGCTGCGGGCGGCTCGTGGGATGGCAGGTGCTCCGCCTGTGGATAACTTGCACGTGTTTATCCACAGGGCGGTAATCGGGCTGGACACCGGCCCGGTCAGAGGTGGCACAGTGGTATCAAGCCGGACCAAAGAGGGGCGGATGGGGCGGGAGTTGCTCAGCGAAACGTGAGATGCACATGTCATCTCAGCCGTTCCGTTCTGTTGCAAGGCTGTGAGTGGGTTGTCACGGGACGCGCCTTGAGGGCGTTTGTAAGGCGCTGATAGCGTGCGGTGACTTGACATCGGCCAGCGGACGTCGCCGGACAGGAGCGCGACGATCTCTCCCCACGCAACCGATATCGACAAGTAGCACGCCGGCTCGACGGGGGCAGTGACGTGAAGACCAGGGAACGATCCGCTGCGGGCGGCGGCGGCAGTCGCCGCGCGGTTCCTGCACCGACGCACGGCGCGCCGGTAGGCGGAGATCGGCTGCCCATGGCGCCGCGCGAGCGCAAGCCCGCGCTCGCCGCGCTGGCCGTGCTGCTCATCCTCGTCGGCGCCCTCGGCGCGACCGTGATGGTCATGCGCGCGGGGAACAAGATCGAGGTCGTCGTGATCAACGACAACATCGCCGCCGGCCAGCCGATTCCCATGTCGGCCCTCAAGGACGTCGAGATCTCCGACGTCAAGGGCATCCAGTTCATCCGGTGGGGCCAGCGCAACGACCTCACCAAGAACTACCGCGCCGCCACCAACCTGATGCCCGGCACCGTGCTCACCCTCAACCAGCTCACCAAGGGCCAGAACGGCCTGACGTCCGGCAAGTCCATCGTCGGACTCTCGCTGAAGGACGGCCAGTTCCCCGACGGTCTCAAGGCCGGCGACACCGTCGCCGCGTACCGCGTGGGCAACGACGTCTCCAAGAGCACCTCCAGCTCCAGCGACGGCAGCAGCGGTGACTCGCTGGGCGGCGACACCTCGCTCATCAGCGGCAGCGTGATCGTGCAGAACGTGAAGGGCTCCTCGAGCGACTTCAGTTCGGGCAACACCTCCGTCAAGGTGCTCGTCGACTCCAGCGTCGCGGGCAAGCTGACGATCGCCGCCTCGGCGGGCGACGTCGCCCTCGTGCTCGTCTCCGGCAAGAACTGAAGCAAGCAGGCGCAGACGTCATGGCACTGATCACGATCGCCGCCGACAAGGGCTCTCCGGGCGTCACCACGACCGCCGTCGCACTGGCCGCCGTGTGGCCCCGGCGCGTCCTGCTGGCGGAGGCCGACCCGGCGGGCGGCGACCTCGTCTACCGCTCGCGCGCCGCCCACGGCGGCGTGCTCGACCCCAACTCCGGCATGCTCTCGCTGGCCGCCACCGCCCGCCGCGGCCTGGCCGCCGAGCAGTTGTGGGACCACGCCCAGCCGCTCACCGGCGGACTCGACGTCCTGGTCGGCCTGGGCAGCGCGGAGCAGGCCGCCGGCCTGTCCGGGCTGTGGCCCATGCTGGGGCAGGCGTTCGCCACGCTCGCCGAGTCGCCCAACGGCGCGGCCGACGTCATCGCGGACTGCGGCCGGATCGGCGCAGACTCGCCCACCATGGACCTGTTCGCGCACTCCTCGCTGCTGCTGCTGGTCTCCCGCACCGAGCCGGAGAACCTCGCCCGCGTGCGCGACCGGGCCGGCGCGCTGTCCGCCAAGCTGCACGGTTCGCAGCGCGGCGCCGCCGCGGCCCTCGGCCAGCCGCCGATCGGCATCGTGCTCATCGCCGAGCCCGGCAACAGCGCCAGGATCGCCGCCCAGGTCAACGAGATGCTGGTCGCCTCGCAGATCTCCGCGCGGGTCGTCGGCACCATCGCCTACGACCCGGCCGGCGCCGAGATGCTCAGCAGCCGCCGCCGCGGCCGCCTGGACAAGTCGCTGCTGATCCGCTCCGCCCGCCAGATCACCGCCGACGTACCGCAGCGGTACGGGGTCTTCCGATGAGCGAGGTCGACCACCAGCTCGTCAAACGCTTCCGGCAGGAAGCGGGCGACCGCATCGCCGAGCAGCGCCGCCTGGACCAGGCCGCCAACCGCATGGCGATGTCGTCCGAGGACGAGCGGCAGTTCGCGCGGGCGATCATCGCCCAGATCCTGGAGGAGTACGCCCGCTCCGAGATCACCATAGGCCGCACCCCGCCGGACGCGCAGGCGGAGGAGGCCTACGCGGCCGCGGTGCACGCCGCCCTGTTCGGCGTCGGCCGGCTGCAGCCGCTGCTGGACGACCCCGAGGTCGAGAACATCGACATCAACGGCTGCGACCAGGTCTTCGTGGGCTACGCCGACGGACGCGAAGTCCAGGTGGACGCGGTCGCCGAGTCCGACGAGGAACTCGTCGAGCTGATCCAGGTGCTCGGTGCGTACTCCGGCCTCTCCTCGCGCCCCTTCGACTCCGCCAACCCGCAGCTCGACCTGCGGCTGCCGGACGGCTCCCGTCTGTCCGCGGTCATGGACGTCACGCGCCGCCCCGCGCTGTCCATCCGCCGCGCCCGCCTCGGCAAGGTCTTCCTCACCGACCTCGTGGGCAACTACACGCTCACCCCCGAACTGGGCTCCTTCCTGTCGGCCTGCATCCTGGCCAGGAAGAACGTGATGATCGCCGGCGCCACCAACGCCGGCAAGACCACCCTGCTGCGGGCCCTGGCCAACGTCATCCCGCCGCACGAGCGCCTGATCACCGTCGAACGCGCCCTGGAACTCGGCCTGGACCAGTTCCCCGAACTCCACCCCAACGTGGTGGCGTTCGAGGAACGGCTGCCCAACTCCGAGGGCCTGGGCTCGATCACCATGGCCGAACTCGTCCGCCGCTCCCTGCGCATGAACCCCTCGCGGGTCATCGTCGGTGAGGTCCTCGGCGACGAGATCGTCACCATGCTCAACGCGATGTCGCAGGGCAACGACGGCTCGCTGTCCACGATCCACGCCAACAGCTCCGCCGAGGTGTTCAACCGCATCTCCACCTACGCCCTTCAGGCCCAGGAGCGCCTGCCGGTCGAGGCGTCGCAGATGCTGGTGGCGGGGGCCATCGACTTCGTGGTGTTCGTCCAGCGGCGCAACGACTTCCAGCGCGGCGGCACCCTGCGCCGCGTCGTGACCTCCGTCCGCGAGGTCAACGGCGTCGACGGGCGCGTCCTTTCCAGCGAGGTCTTCGCCGAGGGGCGGGACGGCGTGGCCCTGCCACACGCGCCGATCGCCTGCCTCGACGAGCTCCTCGCCAACGGCTACCAGCCCACGGGGGTGTGGCGGTAATGACCGGGGTCTTCTCCATGTCCGTGATGTACGGACTCCTCGCGGGAGCGGCGGCGGGCGGCGGTATCGCGCTGTTCATCGTCGCCATGCGCGGCTGGGCACCGAAACCCGTACCGGCCGGGCAGACGCAGGCGGACAAGGCGTCCGAACTCGTCCGGTTCCTGTCCCAGCGCGGCTCCATCGCCGTCGTCGCCGGCATGGCGGTCCTCGGACTCACCCGCTGGGTGGTGCTCGGCGTGGCCAGCGCGGTCCTCGTCTTCACCTGGGACCGGCTGTTCGGCGGCGCCGCCGAGGAGCGCGCGGCGATGAAGCGCGTCGAGGCCCTCGCCGCGTGGACCGAGTCGCTGCGCGACACCATCGCCGGCGCGGTCGGCCTGGAGCAGGCCATCCCCGCCTCCGCGCGGGCCGCGGCGCCCGCCCTGCGCGTCCACCTCGACTCCCTGGTGGACCGGCTGCGTTCGCGCACCCCGCTGCCCGACGCGCTCCAGCACCTCGCCGACGAGATCAACGACGCGTCGGCGGACATCATCATCGCCGCCCTCATCCTCAACGCGAAGCTGCGCGGCCCGGGTCTGCGCGAGGTGCTCGGCGCCCTCGCCAAGTCCGCCCGCGAGGAAGTGGACATGCGCCAGCGCGTGATGGCCCAGCGGGCCAGCACCCGGCGCAGCGTGCAGATCGTGGTCATCGTCTCGGTGCTGTTCGTCCTCGGACTCGCCATCTTCAACCGCGGGTTCGTGCAGCCGTACGGGACCGCGATCGGCCAGCTCGTCCTCACCGTCGTGTGCGGGCTGTTCGCCGCCGGGTTCTGGTGGCTGCGCAGCCTGTCCAAGATCGAGACGCCGGACCGGTTCCTGGTGCACGCACCCGAGCGGCTGGCCCAGCAGAACTTCACGCCCGGCGCGTTCGTGCCCGGGCACCACCCGCAGGGCCAGGCCACTCCGGGCCAGGGGGTTCCCGGTGGCCAGGCGGCCGGTTATCCGGCACCCGGCCAGCAGGCCGTGCCCGGCCACCAGGCCATGCCGGGACAGGGGGCTGCCCGATGAACTCGATCTTCCTCGCCTGCGTGGTCGGCGGTCTCGTCGGCCTCGGCATCTTCGCCCTGGTCCGCGCCCTCATTCCGGGCCGGCGCAGCGCCGTCTCGACCGTCGCCCAGATCGACGCGATGCGCGCGGCCGCACCCTCGGCCGGCGGCGCGGGACCTGCTCCTGCCGGCGGCTTCAGGGGCCGGCTCGGCCAGCGCATCGCCGCCTTCTACCTGCAGCAGGGCTGGGAACTGCGCTCGCTGCGGGCCGACCTGGCGGTGCTCGACCGCAGCTGGGAGAGCTTCCTGGCCACCAAGATCATGCTGGCGGCCGCCGGTGTGGTCTTCGGGCCCTTCCTGTTCGCGGTGGCCTGGGAAGTGGGCTTCGGCGCCAACCCGGTGATCCCGGTGTGGATGGCGCTCATCTGCGGCGCCGTGTTCTTCCTGCTGCCCGACCTCGAAGTCAGGCGGGACGCCGCGGACAAGCGCAAGGACCTGCGCAGGGTCATCGGCGCCTACCTCGACCTGGTCTCGATGAACCTCGCCGGCGGCCGGGGCCTGCCCGAGGCGCTCATGGCCGCCGCCGAAGTCAGCGACGGCTGGGCGCTGATGCGGATCCGCAACACCCTGACCGACGCCAGGATCACCGGCACCAGCCAGTGGGTGGCACTGGGACGCCTCGGCGACGAACTCGGCGTCGAGGAACTCCAGGACCTCTCGGTCACGCTCGGACTGGTCGCCGACGACGGTGCCAAGGTCCGCGAGTCGCTCGCCTCGCGCGCCGAGACGATGCGCCATCGCGAACTCGCCGAGATCGAGGGGGCGGCGGGGGAGAAGTCCCAGTCCATGCTCGTGGCCCAACTCCTGCTGTGTGCGGGCTTCCTCGTCTTCCTGATCTTTCCCGCTGCGATGCGCGTGTTCCAGGTCTGACCATCCCGATCACCGATTGCCGAGTTCCGAGTCGAGAGGACTCCACCACCATGAACCGCCTGCAGATCAGCAATCCGCCGCTCGAATTCATGATCATCTACCTGCGGGGGCGCATCGACCGCCTCCGCAACGAGGACCTGTCCCGCGGTGCGTCCGCCGTTGAGTGGGTCGTCATCTCCGCGATCGTCGTCGGCATCGTGGCCTTCGTGGGCTTCACGATCAAGAACGCGCTCAAGGGCAAGGCGAACGACGTCAGCAACTGCATCGGCAGCTCCAACGGCGACTCGTCGAGCTGCTGACCGCCACCGGGGGACCACGAGATGAAGCGAACGACCGACGTGCTGCGCCACGCCGTACGCCGCAGGCTGGACGCCGCCCGCGGCGACAGCGGCGTGGGCAGCCGTGCGGGCAGCTGCGGGACCGCGGACGCCGCGGGCCGGCGCGCATACGGTGACCGCGGCATGACCGCGATCGAGTTCGTCTTCCTCACCCCGCTGCTGTTCTTCATGATCTTCGCGACCGTGCAGTTCGGCCTGTACTTCTTCGCCGACCACGTGGCGCAGGCCGCGGCACAGGCGGGGGCTCGCAAGGCACGGGCCGAGGCCGACCAGGATCCGGGCGGCTGGCAGGGCAAGGCCACCTCCACCGCCCAGACCTACATCAACCAGCTGGGCCCGAAGCTGCTCGACGGCCAGTCCATCACGCCGTTGCAGCCCGACGCGGCCACCGTCGGCGTGCGGGTCACCGCACGGGTGCCCACGATCTTCCCCGGCATGCACTTCTCCGTGCACGAGGAATCACAGGGACCGGTCGAACGCTTCGTACCGGACATCGGGGGCTGACAAGCGATGGCGACAGCGGGGGCTGAAGCGATGGGGAGAACGAGGGTCGCGCGATGGCGCACCGCGCTGCGCGGCGATCGCGGCATCTCCACCATCGAGGTGGTGATCCTCGCCCCGATCATGATCCTCTTCATCCTCGTGCTGGTCGCCTTCGGCCAACTCGTCGACGGGCGAGGCGCCGTGGACGGTGCGGCCCGCGACGCCGCACGGGCCGGATCACTGCAGCGCGACCGGGTCAGCGCGATGCAGCAGGCGACCGCCGCCGCCAAGGCGGACCTCGACGGGACCTGCGTCTCCGGCACCCTCGAAGTGCACCAGAAGAGCACCGGATTCCAACCGGGCGGCCTGTTCACCGTGCAGATCACCTGCCAGATCCGCGGGCTCGCCTCGCTCGGGCTGGACATCCGCAAGACGATCACGTCCCAGGGCGCCGCACCGCTCGACCCCTACCGCAGGGCGGAGTCGTGATGACCGCCACCCGCATCGCGTCCGGCACCGAGATCGCGTGCGCCACGGACACGGCCACTGCCACGAACACCGCGGCCGCCACCGCCGCCGACGTCGTGACGGCCCCCGCCACCGGTGGCCTGCGCCACCGCGCTCTGGCGCGGCTGCGCGACGACCGCGGGTCCGGCGCCGCGGCCGTCCTCATCTTCGCCATCGTCTTCATGGCGCTCGCCGCCTTCGTCGTCGACGGCGGCCTGTCCATCTCCAAGCGCGAACGCGCCGCCGACATAGCCGAACAGGCGGCGCGCTACGCCGCACAGGACATCGACGTCGAGGCGCTGCGCAACGCACCGCCGGGCAGCCAGCCCGTCATCAACGACGCCGACTGCGACGCCCGCGTCAAGGACTTCGCCCAGCAGTCCGGACTCGACGCCAACGACGTGGCGGGCTCCGGATGTACGCTCGCCCAGGCCGACCGGGTCGAGGTCACCATCCAGCTCACCTACCGGCCGGTGCTGACGGGCTTCTTCTACAACCACGACATCGTCGTCCACGGCACGGCCGCCGCCGAGTCCGTGACCGGACCCGCCAACTGACCGGCCCCGCCCCACGCTCAGCGCCGAAGGGCCAGCGCCCGACACACAGCTCGACCGACCAGCCCGACCACACAGCCCCGACCGACCGACCGCTCGCCGAGACCACCGAAGACCAGCGCACAGAGCCGAAGGCACTCGAAGGCACTCACAGGCAGAGGAAGCAGAGGAAGCAGCCATGGCACGTACGACCGCCACGGGACGTCACCCCGCGCAGCAGGGAGCAGCGGCCGGCCGCCCGCAGCGCGCGCGCCGCACGTTCGGCGACTTCGTACGGGCCTTCGGCGCGTTCCTCGCGCTGGCCGTGCTGGTCGTCGGCGTGCCCGGCGCCCTGCTCTACTACATCGGATCACCGCTTCCGCACCACTTCAACGCGGACCTGGTGAACCAGCCGATCACCTCCAGGACGTTCATGAACACCCTGGCCGTCGTGGTGTGGCTGGCCTGGGCGCAGTTCACCGCGTGCGTCCTGGTCGAGGCCAAGGCCGCGATGTCCGGTGTGGGCATGCCGCACCGCGTCCCGGGTTCCGGGCCGAGCCAGTTGCTGGCGCGGCAGCTGGTCGCGGCGCTGCTGCTGGTCGGCGTGAGCACCGCCGGGCTGGTGCCGGGACTGTCCAGCTTCGGCCAGCACCACCAGGTGGAGAGCCAGGCGCGGCCCGGCGTCGCCGTCAGCGCCCAGCAGACCCCCGGCCAGCACCAGGTGCGCCAGGCCAGCACGGCCGTCCAGCACCAGCAGGGCGCGCAGCACGCGGCCTCCGCCTCCCAGGGCTCCGGCCAGACCGCGCACAAAGGCACGAAGTTCTACCGCATCCAGCCGCCCGAGGGCCGGCACCACGACTCCCTCTGGGAGATCGCGCAGCGCCACCTCGGCGACGGCCGCCGCTACAAGGAGATCTACGAGCTCAACAAGGACCGCGTGCAGCCCGACGGTTCGCGCCTCTCGCAGGCGAGCCTGATCCGGCCCGGCTGGGTCATGGAGATGCCGGCCGACGCCCACGGCGGCGACCTCGTCCAGATGCCCGTCGCGTCCCCGCACGTCGCGTCCGACGTGGAGCACTACGCCCAGCACGGCGGCGCCAAGGACACCACCGCGGAAGGTGCGCACGCCGAGGTGCAGACGCCCGCGCAGGGCGGCGGCGCCGAGACCGGCGGCGGCTCGGGCGGGGGCTCCGGCTCCGGCGGCGGTTCGGGGTCCGGCGGGGGCGGTGGCGGCGGCGGTGGCCAGCACGTCACCACGCCGGAGCACAGCGAGACCGCGCCGGCCGCACACGCCGAGTCCCACGTCACCGCGGCGTTCGGCGGCGTCACCTCCGGCAGCAGCCACGGCTTCGGCCTGTCCGAGGCACTGATCGCCGCGCCGCTGCTGGCCGCCGGCCTGCTCGGCGCGCTCGGCCGCCGGCGCCGCACCGCCCTGTGGCAGTCCGTGACCGCCGGCGGCCTGCGCACCCCGCGCACCCCCAGCGGCCCGCAGGCCGACGCCGCCGACGCGCTGCGCGTGGGCGCCGACCAGAGCACCGTCGCGTTCCTCGACCGGGCCCTGCGCTCGCTCTCGGCGCGGCTCGACGCCGAGGGCCGCAAGCTCCCCACCGTCTACGCCGCCTGGCTCACCGACGACGCGCTGCACCTCCAGCTCGCCTGGCCCGAGGGCCAGCCGCCGGCGCCCTGGGGCCTTGGCCAGGACCAGACGTTCTGGCAGCTCAACCGCAGCGACCTGCAGGAGGACGACGACGTGTCGGCCGCCGCGCCGTACCCGGGCCTCGTCGCGCTGGGCACGCTCGACGGCGCCCGGCTGCTGCTCAACCTCGAAGCGGTGCCCGGCATCGTCTCGCTCTCCGGTACCCAGCAGGACCGCGAGGCCGTCCTGGCGTCCGTCGCCGCCGAACTCGCCACGAACGGCTGGTCGGACCGGATGACGGTGACCCTCGTCGGCTTCGCCGAGGACCTCACCGCGCTCGCGCCCGCCCGGGTGCGCCACCTCGCCGACGTGCCCGAGGTCATCGAGACGATGACCGCCGAGACCACGCAGCGTGCCGGCGCGCTGCGCAACGCCGGCCAGGACAGCGTGCTCACCGGCCGCACCGGCCGCGCCCAGCACACCCAGTGGGCCCCGCACCTGGTCCTGCTCGCCGTCGAGCCGACCGCGGAGGAGGCCGAGCGGCTCGCCGAACTCGCCGCCGACGCCGGCCGGCTGGGCATCGGCTACCTCGTCGCCTCGGGCGGCACCGAACTGCCCGGCACCGCCTGGGAGCTCGAAGTCACCCCCAACGGGCGGCTGCTCGCCCCGCTGCTCGGTCTGGACCTGGAGGCGCAGATGCTGCCCGCCGCCCAATACCAGGCCGTCCTGCGGCTGTTCAACGAGGCCGGTGGGGAGGAGGGCGGCGCCGGACCCGACGCCCCGCCGTTCCTCGTCGACCTCACCGACCAGGGCCGCCCGGGCGTCTACGCCCGCCTGCTCGGCCCGTTCGAGGTCATCGGTGTCGAGGCGCCCTCCGCGGAGCGCAGCCAGCTGCTGCACGAGGCGCTCGCGCTGCTCCTGCTGCACCGCGAAGGCGTGCACCCGCGGGTGCTGGCCTCCGCCCTGTGGCCGCGCGGCGTCACCGAGGACGTCCGCGACGCCCTCATCGAGCGGCTGCGCGACTGGCTCGGCACCGACCCGGGCGGCGCCACCCGCCTGTCCTTCGACAGCACCGGCCGGATCGTGCTGGCCACCTCCGTCGTCTCCGACTGGGACGTGCTGCAGACCCTGCACCACGAGGCCACCGAGGGCGCGGCCGCGTCCGACCCCACGGCGCGCCGCCGCCTGCTCACCGACGCGCTGTCGCTGGCGCGGGGCCGGCTCCTGGAGGACCGGGCCCCCGGCCGCTACGGCTGGCTCGGCCACGAGATAGTGGACGCCCAGCACCCCGTGCTGGTCGCCGAGATCGCCCTCGCCCTCAGCTCGCTCCACCTGGACGCCAGCAAGCCCAAGGCGGCCGTGGCCGCGATCGAGACGGGCCTGGCCGTGTCGCCCGACGACGAGCGGCTCTGGCTCGAACTCCTCCGCGCCACCCACGCCACCGGCGACCCGGCGCGCCTCGACGCGGCGGCGCAGTCGCTCATCTCCCGCAGCCAGGCGGTCAGCGGCCCCAGCCGCGGCCTGCCGCCCCGCGTCGAGGCACTGCTCGACGAACTCCTCCCTGCCTGGCGCGGGAGCATCGCCAACTGACCCCACCCGGCGTCCTCGTGAACCGCTGAGACGCCGACGAGCTGCACGCAGTGCCGATCACCCACGCCGGGTCGACACGGACGGTCAGCACCACGCCGTCCGCGTCGACCCGAACGGGTTCGCTGCGGCGCCAGGACTACCCGATGGGCTGGCATATGCCGATGTGGCCGTAACCCCCAGGGAGATCACGACCGTTGTCAGGTCGTGCAGAACGACAACGGACGACGCAACCGGTCGGCGGTGGGCCGACCATGACCGACCTCAAAGTGACCGATGACGTGCTCGCCGACGCGGAACGGCTGCTCACCAGGCTCCACTCGGAGTTCGGCGGCATCGGCCACCACCGGGACGACCTGCGGCACGTGTGGGGCGCGGGCGAGGTGGCCGGCGCCATGGACTCCTTCGTGGACAACTGGTCCTGGTACCGCAAGAAGCTGCTGAGCAGCATCGAGTCCGTGGGCGGACTGGTGAGTTCGGCCCGCGAGACCTTCCGGGAGACCGACCGGCACCTGGCGAGGACCGGGTGACCGGGCACCGCCGCCGCCCCCGCGACTGGCATCCGCTCGCCGCCTTTGACCCCGTCCCCGGCGACCCCGACGCGATCCTCGACGAGGTCGCCCACATGCGCCAAGTGGCCTCGATACTGCGGCAGGAGGCCAAGGACCTGCGGGTGATCGGCCAGGGAGACGGCCTCAAGGGCCGCTACGCCGACGCCCTGCGCCACGGCGCGGACGGCCTCGAGGTCCACCTGCGGGAGACCGCCGAGCGCTACGAACGCGTCCACGGCCATCTCACCGGCTGGGCCCACGCGTTGGAGGACCTCCAGTCCGAGGCGGACCGCATCCTGCGCAACGCCCAGACCGTCGCGGAGTTCGACGCCTCCGACGACCGCCACACGAAGGGCGACCATCACCACGCCAAGGGCGACGACCACGACGGCAAGGGCGACGACGATCCGCTGGCCGGCCACCGCGCCTCCCTCGCCAAGGTCGTGGCCCAACGCGACGAGCGCGCAGCCCACTTCGGCTCCCTGATCCGCCACGAGATCGACGACAAGATCAAGGACAGCCCCTGGGAGTGGTTCAAGGACCGGGTGGACGACTGGAGCGCGACGATCTCGCTCGTCGTCGACGCCATGAGCTGGACCGCCACCGTCATCGCCCTCGTGGCGCTCGCCACCACCCCTGCCGGCTGGGTGGCCGGACTCGCCGTCTGGCTGGCGGTCGGCGTCCTCGCCGGCCACAGCCTGCTCGCCGCAGCCGGCGACGGGTCCTGGGCCGACGTCGCCATGGACATCTTCGGGCTGCTCACCATGCAGATCGGAACCCGCGCCCTGGCCCAGCTGCGCAGCGTCCGCAACGCCACGAAGCTCGCCGCCCAACTCGCCGCCGAGGAAGAGGCCGCGGCCAACTCCGCCAGGGCCACCCGGTCGGTCCGCGACCGCACCTCGGCCGTCGTCAACCGCCGCGGCGCGACCCGGGCGGAGCGGGCCAAGGCCCGCCACGACCGCAATATCGCCCGGGCGGCGAACCTGCGCGCTGGAGAGCATGCCTCCGCCCAGGAAGCGGCCGCGCCCATCCCGGAGGCGTCCCGCTGGGAGACCGTCCGCATGGGCGGCGAGAAGGAATCGATGAGGCTGCACAAGGACATCGTGCGGATGCGGAGTTCGTATCCGAACCACGGCGCCGTTCAGACCGCGAGTGAGGGTGCAGAGGGGCACAAGGGGCGGTTCCAGGCGAGTTGGGCTGCGGCGACGGCTGTTGATGGCTGGGACAAGGGTGCGGGAAGCAGCGATCTCTTCCCGAGGAAATGGCAGTACGGGCCTTACGGCGATTTCAAAGGCCGCTACACCAGGGAAGTAGGTTCCTCGTGGTGATCATCGCCCGTGAGCTGTGGAGCGTGCATGTTCCCCAGTGACATCATCGACGATCCGTTGCTCGTACGGAGCGAGAAGCTGATCCGCTGGGGTGCCGTCACCCCAATGCTGGGCCTGTGCGGCATTGCCCTGACATCGAGGCTGCTGAACCCGAGCCGGGGCATGTTCTTTGTCGAGATGGTCGTCCTGTCGCTGCTTGGGCAGGCACTCACCTGGTGGGGGATCTACGGCGTGTGGCGTTGCCGCGGTTGGGACTCGGACGTGCTGTTCTACCTGTGGATGGGAGCGATGCTTGGCGGTTTCGCAATGATGGCGACTGGTCGACTCCCCGTGGCTGCAGTCGTCCTTGCAGCCCCGCTGGTCGCCACCTTCGCCCGGTGGCGCATGCGTCGTGACGCCAAGCAGGCGGGAGTCGCGCGGTGACCGCGACGGCGCCGCCGGCGACGTACAGCCTGGTGCTCCCGCCAGGATGGGTGCGGATTCCGTTGCGGGACGGGACGCGCGAGGCGCTGGACGAGAAGGTGTTCCGGGGGATCGAGGAGATCCCCGCCGGAGTGCCGCGGGACCAGGGGATGGCGTACCGGCTGCATGTGCGCCGGAAGGTCGACCGGATGGTCGAGGAGGCGCGGCGGGCCGGTGGGCTGGACCTGTACGTGCCGGCCCGGGTGCGCAGCCGCACCCTGATGGCCTCGTCGTTCCTGGTGTCAGAGATCGCGCGGGACGGAGACGAACCCGGGGACGGGTACGACGACGCGTCGGTGCCAGGGAGCGGGCCGCAGGCCGAACTCGTGCTGGCGCGGCTCGCCGCGGACCGCAGGTCGGGGGAGGCGGGGGAACTGCGGCTGGCCGGGGAGGCGATGGCCGTGCGCTGGGAGTACCTGACCGTGCCGGACGGTTCGGATCCCGAGGTCGACGTCGGCTGCCGGCACGTGGACTACGTGCTGCCGGTGCCGGGGGACGGCGGCAGGTGGTTGGCCGTGAGCCACTCCACCGCAGGGGACGGCGATCCGGGCAGCGCGTTCACCCGCGCCCTGACCGACCTGTTCGACGCGGTCATGAGCACCTTCCAGTGGAGCTGACCCGGCGGCGGGGCGCATACGAGACTCGCTGACCCGGCCTCGCGGGGCTCAAGTCCGCGCCTTGAGCCCTGCCTTCTTCGCGCGGTTCCCGCACGTGTCCATGGAGCACCACCTGCGCGTGCCCGGGCGCGAGTGGTCGAGGAAGAGCGCGCCGCACGTCGGGGAGGCGCAGGGGCGGATGCGGGCGAGCAGCGCGGGGGACGTCGCGAGGTCCAGGGCGTCACGCGCGACGAGTGACAGGGTCGCCGTCACCGGGGCCTCCGCTGCCCATGCGACCGTGCCCGAGGCACCGAGGCGCGGCACGGGAACAGGCGCGGCGGCGGCCCGGTTCAGCTGCTCGCGGGCCGCGCTGCCCACCTGGCGGCCGCTCATGGCGGACGTCACCAGCGTGTACACCGCTTCCCGTACGGCCCGCGCATCCTTGACCTGCTCGGTCTCGGGCAGCGGGACGGCCTGGTCGGGGTCGGCGCCGAACTGCCGTACCCACGCGGCCAGGTCCTCGGGATCCGCCAGCTCCTCCGTCTGTTCTGCTGTGTCCCGATACCGCAGCGTTCTGATGAAGTCCAGGCACAGCCGACCCGCGCCCTCGCGGAAGCGGGCGGGTGTCACGGGGACCGGCGAGGGGGCGGCCGGTGCCGCTGCGCTGTCCATCATGCGGCCAGCGTACTGCCGGAACCGGTTTAACTGGTACCTTCGGCGAGTAGCGAACCGGTATAACCGGTTCTCATCTGAGCGTCACCGCGGTACGCCCGTCCCGCCCGTTCAAGAGAGGCCCCGATGCCCCAGCCCGCCGATCTCTCCCGCCAGCAGGGCTCCGCGCACCCCATACCGTCCGAAGGGCCGGACGGCGGCATACCGTCGGAAGGGCGGGCCATCGAACCGGCCATCGAACCGGCCTCCCGCCGAGACGCCGAATCGGCTGCCGACCCCGCCGCCGATCCGGACGAGCCGGCCGCGTCGCCCCCGCGGGACGGCGCCACCGCCGGGCCACGGCGCAGCCTGATCGTCCTGCTCGCCGTGTCCTGCGGCCTCACGGTCGCGAACCTCTACTACGCCCAGCCGCTGCTCAGCGAGCTGCGCCACACCTTCGGGATCTCGTCGGTCACCGCGGGCAGCCTGGTGACCGCCACTCAGCTCGGGTACGCGCTGGGCCTGGTGCTGCTGGTGCCTCTCGGCGACGTTCTGGAGAAGCGGCGGCTCGCCACCGTGCTGCTGGCCCTGACCGTCGGCGCGCTGATCGTGTCCGGCCTCGCCCCGGACTTCCCGGTCCTCGCGCTCGCCTCCCTCGTCTCGGGCACCACGCTGGTCGTCACCCAGATCCTCGTGCCGTTCGCCGCCGACCTGGCGCCGGACGAGACCCGCGGCCGGGTCGTCGGCCAGGTGATGAGCGGCCTGCTCACCGGCATCCTGCTGTCGCGGACCTTCGGCAGCCTGCTCGCCGGCGCCACCAACTGGCGCGTGGTGTACCTGACTTCCGCCGTCCTGATGACCGTGCTGACACTGGTGCTGCGGACCGCGCTGCCGCGACGGGCCCCCGCGCAGGCGGCGGCCTCGCTGACGTACGGCGCGCTGCTGCGGTCCACCGCCCGGATGCTCAAGGTGCATCCGGCGCTGCGGCGCCGCGCGCTCTACCAGGCGGCCATGTTCGGGGCGTTCTCCGTCTTCTGGACGACCATCTCCTTCGTTCTGACCGCGGCGCCCTTCCACTATGCGCAGTGGCAGGTGGGCCTGTTCGCGCTGGCCGGCGCGGGCGGTGCGCTGGTCGCGCCTCTGGCCGGGCGGTGGGCGGACCGCGGACTCGTGCGGCCGATGACCGCCGCCGCGTTCGTGGTCGCCGCGCTCGCGTTCGGCCTGGCCGCGGCCGGCCGGCACCACATCCTGGCGCTGGGTGCCGCCGCCATCGTGCTGGACATGGCCGTGCAGACCACGCTCGTCCTCGGCCAGCAGGTCGTCTACCAGCTCGACGGCCGGGCCAGGGCCCGGCTCAACAGCGCCTACATGGCCACGTTCTTCCTCGGCGGGGCGATCGGCTCCCAAGCGGGGTCCTACGCCTACCACGCGGGCGGCTGGACGGTGGCCGCCGCCTTCGGCGCCGCCCTGCCGGTGCTGGCCCTCCTCCTCTGGGCCACCGAACGCCGTCGCGCCTGAACCCCGTCGCGCCTGAACCCCGCCGCGCCTGAATCCCGTTGGCCGGCCGCCGGCCACTGGGCGCCCGCCCGGCCCTACGACGGCGTCACGTCCGCGCCACCACCGCCAAAATCTCCGGCAGCCGGTCCAGCAGCTTCGGCGCGGTCAGCCGCAGGGCCAAGGCCGCGACGGCCAGGCCGTACACCGCGCCGAACGGCAGCACCGTCCACAACAGGGCGTGGTGCCCGGTGAGATGGAGGATGAGGGTGAGGGCCAGCACGGGCAGGCTCATCGCGGCGCCGGTCAGGGTGCCCCCGAAGACGTTGAGCGCGACCAGCCCGCCCTGGCCGGGAGCGGCGTTGCCGAACGGGTTGTCCTGCGGCACCGCGTACGGGAAGCGGACACTGGCGTAGGCGCCGGTGCCTATCAGCGAGCCGAGGAACGCCAGCGACAGCCCGAGTGTCTCGGGCAGCGCCTCCGTCCTGCCCAGCAGCAGCGCCGCGACCACCGTGACCACGGTGATGTACGGCACCGCGATGAGCGCCAGGGTCAGGGCGCGGCCCCGCAGTTCCAGGGCGGCGTCCTTGCGCGTGGCCAGCGTCGCGGCGACGATCCAGAAGGCCGAGCTGTCCATGCCGAACTGGTTGTACATCTGCATGCCCAGCAGTCCGCCGGCCCACAGGCACTGGTAGATCGTCCCGTGCTGCACCACCGCGACCAGAGGCAGCAGCAGCCCGATGGCCAGGCCCGTCGCCAGCGTGGCGCGCGAGCGAGGGTCACGCCACAGGTACCGGAACTGCCGTTCCATCACCGGTGCGGTGCGGCCCGCCACCAGCCTGCGCGGCAGCAGGCGCGCCGGTCCCGCCGGGCGCCCGCCGTGCTCCGCGGCGGCCGCCGAACCGCCGGAGCCGCCGGCGCGACGCGACCGCGGCACCCGGCTCTCGCCGCCCTCGGGGCCCGACTGGATCGTCGACGCGTCCGGCGACACCATGAGCCGGAACAGGCTGCGGTGCCACCAGACCAGCACCACCGCCAGGAAGACGGCGTCGCAGGCGAGTTGCACGGCCATCAGCCCGTACGCGCCGTGGGACGCCGAGCGGACCGCGTCCACCGCGGGCGCCGGCGGGATCCAGCGCAGCACGGAGGTCAGCGAGGTCATCCGGTGCAGACCGTGGTGGGAGGACAGCGCGTTGACCCCCAGGTTCACCAGCTGGGCGCCGACCGCCACCACCAGGCCGCTGAGCAGGGCCAGGTCGCGGCCCCTGCGGCTGGTGAGCAGCCGGGTGTTGGCCGCGGCCACCGCCCGCGACAGGGCCACGCAGGTGAGCAGCAGCAGGGCGACCGCGGCCACCGCGACCACCGCCGCGGACGTGCTGTGCGCGACGGCCACCACGGCGCCGGTCGACACCAGCACGGTGAACAGCGGCCCGACGCCGATCAGCGACGAGGCCAGCAGCGCGGTGATCAGCGGCCGCGGGCGCAGCGGCAGCATGGTGAGGCGGGTGGGGTCCAGAGTGTCGTCGCCGCCGAAGAAGAAGAACAGCGGCATCACCGCCCAGCCCAGGCCGAGCACGAGGGACAGGGTGACCGCCGCGGCCGGCGCGTAGTCGTTGCCGCGCAGGGCGATCATGCCCGCGCCGAGGCCGAGGGCGTACAGCATGGAGAACGCCACACCGATCGCCCAGCCGACCGTGCGGCCGCGGGACTGGCGCAGGCCGTTGCGGAGCACCGACAGCTTGAGCCGCATGAAGACCGGCACCACCGAAGGCGCGCGCCCGGCCGGCTCGCCTGCCCCGGTCAGCGAGCCGGCGGCGGTCATCGCTCGCCTCCGCCCAGCCAGTCCAGGTCCTCCCCGGCGCGCCGGTCGGCGCCGACCAGGGAGAGGAAGGCGTCCTGCAGGGTGGGTGCCGCGCCGCGCACCTCGGCGAGGGGGCCGCTCGCCACGATCCTGCCGCCGGCCATCACCGCCACCCAGTCGCACAGGCTCTCCACCAGCTCCATCACGTGGGAGGAGAACACGACGGTGCCGCCGGTGGCGGTGTACCGCTCCAGCACGCCGCGGATCACCTGCGCCGACACCGGGTCGACACCCTCGAACGGCTCGTCGAGGAAGAGGACTTCGGGGTTGTGGAGCAGGGCCGCCGCCAGGCCGATCTTCTTGCGCATGCCGGTCGAGTAGTCGACGACGAGCTTGTGCTGCGCGCCCGACAGGTCCAGCACCTCCAGCAGCTGGCCGGCCCTGCGGTCGACCTCGGCCGCGGGCAGCCCCCGCAAGCGGCCCGTGTAGACGAGGAGTTCGCGCCCCGTGAGCCGCTCGAAGAGCCGCAGGCCCTCCGGTAGGACCCCGATCCGGGACTTCACGCCCACCGGGTCCGTCCACACGTCCCGCCCGACGATCTGCACGGCGCCGTCGTCGGGCCGCAGCAGCCCGGTCACCATCGACAACGTGGTGGTCTTGCCCGCGCCGTTCGGCCCGACGAGGCCCACGAAACGGCCCGAGGGCACCTCCAGGTCGATGCCGGCGACCGCCGCCTGCTCGCCGAACCGCTTCCACAGCCCGCGCACCCGGACCGCGGGCGGCGGCCCGTCCTGGCCCTCCGCGCCGGCCCTGCTCCCGGACCCGCCGTAGTACGGCTCCAGGCGCGCGGTCTCACCGCGTGCGGTCCCCCGCGCTTGCCGGGACCCCGGCGTTCCCTGCGAACCGTCCATCGCGCGCCCCTCTCCCCGTGTCTCCCCGTGCACGTCGCACTCCGCACATCACATTTCGTACGTACTGCCACCCTAGAGGGCGGTACTGACAGTGACGATCGATCTGAGCGGCTCTTGAGTGAAATCGGTGAGTCAGGCCGCTCCGCGTCGTTTGCGCGGGGCGCGTTCGTCGAGGTCAGAGCATGTTGAGAGAGTCAGGAGCCGGAGGCGAGAAGGCGTCCGGGGCCTGTGGACAACCGTGCGGCCGCGGCCCGAACCGGCACGCGCTGTGGCGGTCAGCGTGCCCGCGAGCCCGCCGCGTCCCGGCCGCACGCGTACGCCAGCGGGCTCAGCAGCTCTTCGGCGTCGGGCAGCCAGCGGTTCACGGCGGTCGGCCGGCGCGCCCACTGCACCCTGCCGCCGGTGCCCATCGGGGTCGGCGGCGCGGCGATCCAGTCGCCCTCGCCGCGCACCACCAGGCCGAGGGAGTCCAGCGGCCATCCGAGCCGGCGCAGCAGGTCCGGCACCTTGGCGGCGGCCCCCGGCAGCACGAAGAACGCCATCCGCCGCGCGGGTGTGGAGACCACCGGTCCGAGCGGCAGCCCCATCCGCTCCATCCGCGCCAGCGCGAGGAAGCCGGCGCTTTCGGGCACGTCGAGGGCGTCGAACGTCCGCCCGGTCGGCAGCAGCACCGAGGCGTGCGGCTGCACCGTCCACATCCTTCGCACCGCCGCGGCACTTCCGCCGGCGTGGGTGGCCCAGTCGGGCCGGGTCGGATGGGCGCCGGGCGCCGGGCACGCGGCCGAGGCGCACGAGCAGCGCGGCCCGCCCTGCGCGCTCATTTCCAGCCATGCGCCGGGCAGGACGTCCCAGTTCCGCTCCTCCGCGTAGCGGACCGCGGTGTCGAGCAGCGGGCCGGTGAGCTGCCGCGGAACTCCGATGGTGTCTTCCACGCGCTGCACAACTCCCCTCACCTGCGGGGGTTACGGGCACCGGGCGCGGCTCATTGCGGGCGCACTGGCGCAATTCGGGGGGCGCAGACGGGCATCGGCCCCGTTCGCGGGGTAGTCAACCCGAATCGGCAGAGTCGCCCGGTGCGGGTGAATTGCCGCCGACGTGCGCGTTGTCCCGACCCCGGGCGGGAAGCGACGCCTACGGAGGGACGACGAGGGGGGACCGATGGCCGCACGACCGCTGGTGGCCCGGCAGCCGAACGAACGGCTCCAGGCACTGATCCAGGAAGCGGGCTGCTCCAACGCCGGGCTGGCCCGCAGGGTCAACCTGTGCGGGGCCGAGCACGGGCTGGACCTGCGCTACGACAAGACCTCGGTGGCGCGCTGGCTGCGCGGCCAGCAACCGCGCGGCCGGGCGCCGGGCATCATCGCCGAGGCGATCGGCCGCAAGCTCGGCCGGGCGGTGTCGATCGACGAGATCGGCATGGCCAACGGCAAGAACCTGGCCACGGGCATCGGCCTGACCTTCGCCCCGACCGTGCCCGCCGCGATCGAGCAGGTCTGCGAGTTGTGGCGCAGCGACGTGGGGCGCCGGGACTTCCTCACCGGCTCCACCGTCGCCGCGTCCGCCCTCGTCGAGCCCAGCCGCGACTGGCTGATCACCCGGCCCGACCCGGGCGTGGCACGCAACGGCGGCGCCCGGGTGGGCATGTCGGACGTGGAGGCGGTCAAGGCCACCACCCAGGCGCTGACCGACCTCGACCACCGCTTCGGCAGCGGCCATGTGCGGCCCGTCGTGGTCCACTACCTCAACAGCGTGGTCTCCGGGATGCTGGCGGGCAGTTACCGCGAGGCGGTGGGGCGCGAACTGTTCTCCGCCGTGGCCCGGTTGACCGAACTGGCCGGCTACATGGCGGTCGACACCGGCCAGCCCGGCCTGGCCCAGCGCTACTACATCCAGGCCCTGCGGCTCGCCCAGGCCGCGGGCGACCGCGGCTACGGCGGCTACATCCTCGCCGCGAGCATGAGCCACCTGGCCGCCACCCTCGGCAACCCCCGCGAGATCGCCCAACTCGCCCGCGCCGCCCAGGAAGGCGCCCGCGGCCAGGTCACCCCGACCGTGCAGGCGATGTTCTACGCCGCCGAGGCCCGCGGCCACGCCCTGATGGGCGACGCCCGCACCTTCGTCACCGTCGCCGGGCACGCCGTCGAGGCGATGGAGCGCTCGGAGCCGGACCGGGACCCGGTGTGGATCGGGCACTTCGACCAGGCCTACCTCGCCGACGAACTCGCGCACTGCCACCGGGATCTGGGCCAGTCCGCCGACTCGGCCCGCCGCGCCGAAGAGGCGCTCGCCGCGCACCCCGCGACCCGCTCGCGGCGCCGCGCGATCGACCTGCTGCTGCTCGCCGAGGCGCAGGTCCAGCAGCGCGATCTCGAACGGGCCTGCCAGACCGGCACACAGGCCGTCACCCTGCTGTCCGGGCTGCGCTCCGACCGCGGTGCGGAGTACCTGGACGATTTCCGGCGCCGCCTGGAGCCGTACGCGGGCGAGTCGGTGGTCCGCGAGTTCACTGCCCGGCTGGACCAGCAGGAGGCCGCCTGACGCCCGCCCAGGACCCTTCCCGGCGGCGTACGGGCACCGGCTGACGGCCGCCCGCACAACCCCGCCCGGCTGCACCCGGCGGCACCGCCCGGCGCCCGCCCGGCAAGCCGCGCGGTGGCACGGTGGCCCCGGCCCCGGCGCGCTCTGACCTGGCGCGGGAGCCTTTCCGGCACCGTCCCGCCAACTCCCCACGCGAGCCGTCCGCCCCTGCGTCCACGCGCCGCGAGCCGCAGGGGGGCGGCACGACGTCCCGCCCGGGAGCCGAAACGGCGACAACTGTGCCTGCACACCGAATCGTTACCGGACCGACACCACGTGAGCGCAAGCCCGGCAAAGGCCAGGGCAAAGGCGCCACTACGGGACCCACCGCCCTTCCCCACCGCCGCCGACAGATGTGTGCTGCCGCTCACTCGTTCGGGTACGTGGTCTCCTCCTGGATTGACCGGGTAGCGTGGGCCGCCGGTTGCGACGACAGGCAGATGACACGTACAGGCAGGAGTGGGCGGCGATGCACAGCAACGGACGCGGCGAGGATTCGCCCGAACCGTACCGGGGCGTCGTCCTCCCCTCGGACCAGACCCAGCCGCCGCTGACGTACGGCGAGCACGTGCAGCCCGCCGCGGGCACCCCCTGGGGCTCGCCGGCCCCCGGTGCCGCCGGCGCCCTGCAGGGCCATGGCGCCGCGGGCGCCCTGCCGGGCCCCGGTGCCGCGGGCGCGCTGCCCGCCCCCGAGCCGGCCGACGCCACGCAGATGCTGCCGCCGTACCCGGGTGGCGTGCCCATGGCGCCCCCGCAGCCGCAGGGCCAGATGCCGCCGGCGGGCCAGATGCCTCCCCTGGGCCAGATGCCGCCGGCAGGTCAGATACCGCCCGCCGGTCCCGTACCGTCCGCGCCCGTGGCCGACGCCACGCAGATGCTCCCGCCGTACCCGGGTGGCGTGCCCATGGCGCCCCCGCAGCCGCAGGGCCAGATGCCGGGCGCCGTGTCCGCCGCGGCAGGGCCGCCGATGCCTCCCGTGCCGCCGCAGCAGCCCGCGCACCCGCCGTTCCTGCCGCCCACCCAGGGGCAGCCGCAGCCCGAGGCCCCGGCCGAGGCCACCCAGGCCCTGCCGCTGTCGATCTTCCAGGACCAGGACCCCGAGCCCGACCCGTACGGCGGCGCGCCCTACGCGCAGGGCCACGGCCAGCAGGCCGGCTACGACCAGGGGTACGGCGGCCAGGACTTCGGGGGCGCGCCGAACGAGGCGCAGTCCGGCGTCCAGCACGACAGCGACTACGACCACCTCTTCCGCCAGGACGTCCCCAGCCCGGCGCCCGTGCGGCCGCACATCATCCAGCCGCACGACCGCCAGCAGGCCCCCCAGGGGTACGGCCAGGGCGGCCCCGGCGGCCCCGGCTACGGGCAGCAGGGCGGCTACGAGCAGCCCTACTACGACTACGACGAGGGCGACGGCGGCCGCCGCAAGATGTCCCCCAAGGTGCTGATCGGCATCGTGGTGGCGGGCTGCGTGGTGGCAGGACTTGTGGTCGGCGGCCTGCTCAACAGCAGCGGCAGTGCCAGCGCCGACAACACCGGGACCAAGCAGTCCACCGCGCCCGGCACGCCCAGCGCGTCCGCCGACGGCAACGGCTCGGGCGCGGGCGACGACGCCGCCAAGCAGCAGGCCCAGGCCCTGGACGCGCTGCTCAAGACGAGCGGCAGCAGCCGCACCTCCGTCATCAACGCGGTGGAGTCGATCAAGAACTGCAACAACCTCGACGGCGCCGCGGGCGACCTGCGCTCCGCGGCGGGACAGCGCAACGGCCTGGTGACCCAACTGGGCTCGCTGTCCGTGGACAAGCTGCCCAACCACGCGGACCTCACCGACGCGCTCACCAAGGCGTGGCACGCCTCGGCTGCCGCCGACGGGCACTACGCGAACTGGGCCGACGAGGCCAAGAACGACCACAAGACCTGCAAGGGCGGCCACGCCCGCACCAACAACAAGGAAGCGCAGGCCGCCAACCGCGAGAGCGGCACCGCCACCACCGAGAAGAAGCGCGCCGTCAAGCTGTGGAACGCCATCGCGCGCAAGTACGGCCTCACCGAGCGCCAGTACAGCCAGCTCTGACCCGCCGCCCCCGACCGGCCGGGGCTGACCCCGGCCGGTGGCCGTCCGGCCGCCAGGCTCAGTGCTGGGCGGACAGCGTCGCGCTCAGGTCGATGAAGCCGGGTCGGGCCGGGACGAGCCGGCCGTTGCGCACCTGCTGGTAGGTGACCTTGGTGTTGGTCAGCCGCGAGTAGCCGACGATGCCGTGCGTGTCGGAGTCGGTCCACCCCAGGTCCGGGGTGAGCCCGCCGGTCGACAGCTTCGAGGTGCGGTCCATGGCGCGCTGCAGGCTGGAGCGGGTCACCGCCGTCTTGCCGCCCATCGCCGCCACCACCTTGTCCAGGACGGTGTACGCGATCCAGGTCGTCTGCGCCCCGGGGTCGTCCACGTCGATCCGGTCGTCGTTGAAGGCGTACTTGGTGACCGTCGCCTTCATCTGGTCCCACTTGGGGTCGCTGGACGGCGGGTACCAGCCGGTGACGTACGCGTTCTCCAGGGGGCTGTGCGCACCGCCGGTGGAGTCCACCAGCGACTGCGTGATGCTGCCGAGGACCGAGGAGACCCGGACCTTCAGCGCCTCCTCGCCGACGTGCCGCAGCGAGTCGAAGAACGTGCTCGTGTGGTCGCCGAGGACGGCCGAGACGCAGTCCGAGGTCTTGTTCGCGTCCACCGCGTGCTCGGCGACGCTCGTGTACTCCGTGGCGTTGTCTGCGGTGCGCAGGTCCCGGGCCGAGGAGCGGCCGCCGGCCCGCAGGCCGTCGTCCAGGAAGACCGGGTACTGGTCGCCGGTCGTGGTGTCCGGCCGGACCAGGGTCACCTTCTTGCACAGGTCGGCCAGCTGCCGTCCGTTGCCGGCCAGCAGGGCGGGCAGACCGCCGTTGACGGGGTAGGACTCGACGCTCTGGAACTCGTCCTCGGTGATCCCGTAGCCGCCTATGTAGGGGATGTCGTACGTCTCCAGGGCGGAGATGAAGTCCGCGCCCTGCTCGCTGTACGAGCCCACCACCGCGACCGCGCCCGCGTCGTTGGCCTGCTGCGCGCAGTTCCTGACCCCGACGATGTCGTCCCGCTCGTTGCAGGTGAGGACCTTCAGCTTGCGGCCGCCGAAGCCTCCCTGGTCGTTGGCGTACTTCTCGTACACCTGGGCCATGGCGAGCATTCCGGGCATGTTGGTGGCACTCGTCCCCACCGGCGCCCACGTCATGACCACCACAGGGCCCGGAGAGCCCCCCGTGCCCCCCGGAAGCACCCCGCAGCCACTGAGCAGCGCCGACGCGGCGAGAAGGGCGACGGCGGCCCGGCGGGTCCCCCGCACACGCTGTCCAGTCATGTCTCCGGAAGATTCCGCCTACTGCCCAACGTGAGGGTGACCGCAGCGGAACGAACGGTCACTTTCAGGTGAATTACAGGTGCCGCTGTTCGATTGCGTACGATCAGGCCTCGTGCAAGGTTCGGAGAACTCTTCCCGTCGCGGCCGCCGCTCCTCCACGATGGGAGGCATGCCGCTCAATGACATGCCGTGGTGGCGCTGGCGCAGCAATGTGCGCTCCGCGCTGCACATGATCAGCGACCCGGTCTTCCAGCGCGACGTCTGGCAGGCCGGCATCCCGGGGTACGGCGACGTCACCGACGCCGTCTACCGGCTCGTCGAGGACACCTGGCTCGACAACTGGTCGGCGGAGAAGTACGTCGGCACCATATTCCGCGACTCCCAGGAGGCCGCGCTGGTCGACGTCGCGGTGCTGCGGGTGCTGAAGATCCTGCACCAGGTCGGCGCCGACGCACCGGTCAGCGCCTACCTGGAGCACCCCGGCTGGCCCGAGGCCGTGCGCGCCGCCCGCGAGGCGCACGTGCGGCTGGCGACGGCCGACCAGGACGACCCCGACGCCCCGCCGCGCTCGCTCGAGGTGCTGGCGATCCTCAACAGGACCGCCTGACCCCACGGCCCGGGAGTCCGGCAGCCGGACACCTGTGCCCGGGCGGTGCCGCCTGTGCGAGGCTGGCAGCGTGAACGCACAGCCGTCGTCCGCCGCCGAGCCCCAGGCACAGCCGGAGTCGCAGCCGCAGCCGCGCCCGCAGTACGTGCTCACGCTGTCGTGCCCCGACAAGCAGGGCATCGTGCACGCGGTCTCCAGCTACCTGTTCATGACCGGCTGCAACATCGTCGACAGCCAGCAGTTCGGCGACCAGGACACCGGCCTGTTCTTCATGCGCGTGCACTTCTCCGCCGAGCCGGCGGTGACCGCGGACAAGCTGCGTGCCAGCTTCGCCGCCGTGGCAGGCGCCTACCAGATGGAGTGGCGGATCCACCCGTCGGAGGAGCGCATGCGCATCGTGCTCCTGGTCAGCAAGTTCGGCCACTGCCTCAACGATCTGCTGTTCCGCACCAGCATCGGCGCGCTGCCGGTCGAGATCGCGGCCGTGGTCTCCAACCACACCGACTTCCGCGAGCTCGTCGGCTCCTACGGCGTGCCGTTCCACCACATCCCCGTCACCCGGGAGACGAAGGCCGAGGCCGAGGCACAGCTGCTGCAGCTGGTGGAGAAGGAGGGCGTCGAGCTGGTCGTCCTCGCCCGCTACATGCAGGTGCTCTCCGACGACCTGTGCGGCAAGCTGTCCGGGCGGATCATCAACATCCACCACTCCTTCCTGCCGAGCTTCAAGGGCGCCAAGCCCTACCACCAGGCGCACGCCCGCGGCGTCAAGCTCATCGGCGCGACCGCGCACTACGTGACGGCCGACCTCGACGAGGGGCCGATCATCGAGCAGGAGGTCGAGCGCGTCGGCCACGAGGTCACGCCCGAACAGCTCGTGGCCGTCGGCCGGGACGTGGAGTGCCAGGCGCTGGCCCGCGCGGTGAAGTGGCACAGCGAGCACCGCGTACTGCTCGACGGGCACCGCACCGTCGTCTTCGCCTGAGGGCAGGAGCGCTTGGGCCCTGACGCGGCCCGGCCCCGCGCGGTGGCCGTCCTACAGGCGCGACAGCGAAGCAGCCGCGTACAGCACGTCCCTGATCGCCGAGCGGTCGCCGTCCTTGCCCGCCGCCGCGTGCTCCGGCTGCAGACGGCCCGCCGCGAGCTGGCAGAACTCCTGGCCGTCCATGGCCACATGGGCGACCTCGCCCTCCGCGGAGGCCAGGGCGCCCGGCGAGTCCAGCGGCAGGTACCAGTTGCCGCCGCCCTCACCCTCGATCTCCAGCCGCAGCGACCGGCCCGGCGCGCCCGCCGCCATCAGCCGCGACGGCGGCTCCGCACGGCCCGATCTGCGGCGGGCGGCCAGCGCCGTCGGCAGCAGCCGCGCCGCCAGGTCGATCATCCGGTGCAGATGGCGCGGCGCGGGCGGCTCGTACGGGTAGTCCACCGCCTCGGCGATGTCCCCGGCGTGTATCCAGCACTCGAAGGCCCGGTCCAGGAACGCGTCCTGCAGCGGGAGCGCGAACGTGCCGTAGTCCACGTCGAGACCGGACACGCCGGGGCCCGCGAACGACACCGTGCGCACCAGGCTGTGGCTCTGCTCGCGCCACAGCGAGCGCAGGGTCGCACCGGGAAGGTGGCTCCGGCCCGACCAGTGGGCGTCGGTCCGCTGCCGCGGCTCGACCGGCAGCTCGGCGTCGCCGCGGGCCCGCCAGAAGCGGGCCCTGGCGGCGTTCTCCGGCGCCCCGGGATCCTCCTGCCCCGGACCCGGGTAGCCGCTGCTCGGGCCCGGCAGGCCCAGCGCCCTGGCCACCAGGCTGTCCACGGCTGCCAGATGCGCGATGACCTGCCCGACCGTGAACTGCTGCGACACAGGCTCCTCGTCGAACCAGCGCAGCTCGACAGGCGCCTTCCAGTAGCCGTCCCCGAGGTCGCGCAGCAGGGCGTCCAGCCGCGCCGCCTCCGCGTCGTAGGGGCCCGCCCACACCGGCACCGGGATCCGCGCCGGGCGGCGGCCGAGGCAGCCCTCCAGGACCCGTGCGCGCAGCAGCGGATCGAGGTCCAGCGACTCCTCCTGGTGCAGCAGCCCGACCGCGTCCCGCAGCCGCAGCGCCTCCTCCGCACAGGTGGCGCAGTCCGTCAGATGCACCTCGACGGCCAGCGACTCGTCCCGCGAGCAGGCCGACAACGCCCAAGCGCCGAGCAGCGACTTGAGCGTGCCGTGGTCGTAGTGCGGCAGCGCGGGAGTGGCCGGCGTCACGGCGCCACCGCCCGGCCCCGGGTCCCCGGGGTGCTCACGGTCCTGCGGGTCGCCGGCGTCCGGGGAGCCATGGCGGTCCTGCGGTCCATGGGGACCGGAGAACGGGAGGCGCGCGGGCTCGCCCGGCGCACCGCGCTGCTCGCGCTGGTACGGCACGCGGGGTACACCGTCGCCCTCGCCATGACCGCCGCCACCGTCGCCGTTGCGGTATGCCGCGCCGCTCACCGCAGCCCCCGCGGCTGGCGGGCGTCCAGCGAGTGCGCCGGAGGATCGCCCGGTTCCATGGCCGTGGACAGCAGCTGCAGGCCCAGCCGCAGCCGGCGCCGCGCCTCGTCCTCGCTCACCCCGAGCCCGGCGGCCGCGGCACGGTAGTCGAGGCGCTCCCGGTAGGCGAGTTCGAGGGCCGCGCGCAGCGGCGCGGGCATCGACGTGACGATGAAGTCGGCACGCGCCGCGGTGTTCGCCTCGCGGACCCGCTCCTCCACCTCCGCGGGCGAGGACTGCCCGTGGTGCTCGTACTCGCGCAGCTGGTGCACGGCGTGGCGCTGGGTGAGAGCGGCGATCCAGGAGCGCAGCGAACCGAACTTGGGGTCGTAGGCGTCCGGGTTCTCCCAGACGTAGCCGAACACCTCACGGGTGATCAGGTCGGCGGCCTCGTCGTCGTCCATCACGCGGTGTGCCAGGCTGTGCACGAGGGAGGCGTAGCGATCGTAGAGTTCGGCGAGCGCGGCCTCCTCGCCGCGCGCCAGCCGCTGCTGCATCTTGCGGTCCCAGCGCGGTGGTGCGGGTGTCGCCATCTCCCGTCCCCTTCGCCTCGTCCCACCTCGTCGCGCGTCCGGTTCCCCCGCACCCCTGCCCGCACCGGCGGCGGCCATGCCTGTCCGTCCGGTCCGGAGGCGCTCGGCACCGACGTTACCGGCCGTCCGCGACGGCGTACGCCGGTTTGCACCAACCTGCTGCCGATCGCGACCGGTTTTGGCGCTCTGTTATGCGGGTGTGACCAGGAGACGGCAGTGTTACGACAGAGAACGGGCATAGGGTCGTTGTGACGACCCGGAGCAAGTCGACGGCAAGGCGAGGTGGGACCACGTGCTGGTGACCCAGGCCGAGCAGGACGGCTGGGCAGTGGTGACGGTCGCGGGCGAGATGGACCTGACCTCCTCACCCGCGGTCCGGCAGAAGGTCCACGACGCCGTGGCCGACGGGCGGCGCAGCGTCGTCCTCGACCTCTCCGGCGTGCGCTTCTGCGACTCCAGCGGCGTGGGCGTGCTGATCGGCGCCCGCCGTCTGATGCGGTCCTGCGCGGGCCGGTTGAGGATCGTGCTGCCCGAGCACGGCGAGCCGGGGACCGTCGGCGGCGCACACGTCAACCGCGTGCTGGCCGCACTGGGCGTGCGCAGGCTCTTCGACGTCTACCCCGATTTGGGCGCCGCCACCGACGACGCCGCGCGGCCGCTGTCCGCCTGAGCCCACGCTCCCCGCCGAAGCCCACGGCTCCCGCCCGAGCCCACTGCATTCCGGCCTCCCGGACGGTTCTCAGCCGTCCTCGCCCACCGGCGCCCAGTCGTCGCCGAACTCGGCGCTACGGACCGCGTAGCCGGAAAGTGACGGCTCAAGCCGCGCGAACGCCGCGCGGGCGGTGGCGTCCAGCACCGCGAACACCTCGCCCTCATCCGCTCCCCGCCGCACCCGGCGCTGCGCCTCCGCGAACAGCAGCCGCAGGACGGTGCCCAGTTGGGCCGCCGCGTGGCGCGGCGTGAACGCGTCCGCTTCCTCGCCCTCTGCCTCCGCGATCACCACCGACAGCGCCTGCTCCTGGTGGTCGAACAACTCCCGCAGCCGCGCCCGCAGTACGGCGCTGTCGTCGATCACCTGCGTGAAGCCCGGCCGGGTCCAGCCGAGCAGTGGGTCGTGCCGCTCCACCGCCGCCAGGTAGTCGCGGCGCACCGCGTCCAGCGCGGACTCGCCGGCGCGACGCGCGGCGACGGCCCGGGCCGGCCCGGTCACCACCTCCTCGTGCATGTCGAAGAAGAGGTCCTCCTTGCGCGGGAAGTAGTTCGTGACGGTCATCTTGGAGACGCCTGCGGCCTCGGCGACGTCGGAGATCGTCGTCCCCTCGAAGCCGCGCTCCATGAAGAGAACGGTGGCGGCGTTCGTGATCGCCTGCCGGGTCTGCTGCTTCTTGAGCTCGCGGAGCTGCGCCATGCCGGTGAGTTTAGTGGGTCGGACCAAAAAAAGTGCTTGACCCGAATCTGTGTCCGACCTAAATTTATGTCCAGTAAGGAAAAGCCCGGCTCGGGAGATCCGCCACGAAGCGCGGGCAGCCCGGGCCTGACCGGCCCGACCCGACCGACCGAGGAAGGTGATCCGCATGGTGCTCCGGCTCATGGCCGTCCACGCCCATCCCGACGACGAATCGAGCAAGGGCGCGGCCACCCTGGCGCACTACGCCGCGCAGGGCGTGGAGGTGACCGTGGTGACGTGCACGGGCGGTGAGCGCGGTGACGTGCTCAACCCTTTACTGGACACCCCTGAGGTGCGCGCCGACCTGCCGGCGCTGCGGCGCCGCGAGATGGCCGCCGCCGCGGCGGTACTGGGCGTGCGCCAGCGGTTCCTCGGCTTCACCGACTCCGGCCTGGTGGCGGAAGGCGAGCCGCTGCCGGACGGCTGCTTCGCCCGGCAGGACGTCCCGATCGCGGCGGAGCGGCTGGCCGCGGTCATACGGGAGGTCCGCCCGCACGTGGTCGTCACCTACGACCCGTCGGGCGGATACCCCCACCCCGATCACGTCCACACGCACCGGGTGACGCTGGCGGCCTTCGACGCGGCCGGTGACGCGGGGGCCTGCCCGGACGCGGGACCGGTCTGGCAGCCGAGCAAGCTCTACTACCTGGTGGCCTTCTCGCGGGCCTGGTTCGAGACCCTCCACCACGGCATGACCGCGGAGGGGATCCCCTCGGCGATGGGTGCCGTGCTCGACGACTGGCCGGACTGGGCGCCCGAACTCACGCCCACCACCCGCATCGCCTGCGCGGACCACTTCGCGACCCGGGACCGGGCGTTTCGCGCGCACACCAGCCAGGCGGCACCGGACAACCCCTTCTTCGCCCATCCCCGCGACCTCGAACGCCGGTTGTGGCCCACGGAGGACTACATCCTCGCCCGCTCCCGGCGGCCCGCGCGCCTGCCCGAGTCAAACCTCTTCGACGGCATCCAGGAGTGACGCCACTATGACCCCATGGTTCAGATCACCTTCGCCCAGGGCGACATCACCGAGCAGCAGGTGGATGCGATCGTCAACGCAGCGAACTCCTCACTCCTCGGCGGCGGGGGAGTGGACGGCGCGATCCACCGCAAGGGCGGTCCCGAGATCCTCGCCGCCTGCCGGGACCTGCGCGCCGGCCACTACGGGTCCGGCCTGGCCACCGGGCAGGCGGTCGCGACCACCGCCGGCCGGCTCCCGGCGCGCTGGGTCATCCACACCGTGGGCCCGGTCTGGCAGCCCCACGAGGACCGGTCGGCCCTCCTGGAGTCCTGCTACCGCGAGTCGCTGCGCGTCGCGGACGAGCTCGGCGCCCAGAGCGTCGCCTTCCCGGCCATCTCCACCGGTGTCTACGGCTGGCCGATGGACGACGGTGCGCGGATCGCCGTGCGGACCGTGCGGGAGTCCGACGCCGCCATGAGCGAGGTGCGCTTCGTGCTCTTCGGTTCGGACGCATATGAGGCTTTTGTCGCTCATCGGTGAGCCTCATGCGTCACTCCGTGCACGGTTACGGAGCGTCCGCACGGTGTTGTGTCCGATGCGTGACTTGTTACGCGGTGGAGTCGGGACCGTCCTCGGGTACGCTCCATCGGGTGCGCGTGCGTTCAGGGGACTCTCAAAGCGCCACTCGGCTGGGTCGAGTGGGCGTTGTACCTGGGCGCGCTGTCCCTCGCCGAGTGCGCGACACAGTATGCAACACCCTCCCGCCATTGCGCTGGAATATGCCCGAAGCGCTTGTTGGGGTGACCGTGGGTCAACCATGCTGTGTGATGTCCGGATCACGCACGGTGATCTTGGGCAGGCGTGAGGCGATGTGTCCGCCGGTTCGGATGGTGTGAACAGTGCAGGTGCTTCAGATGCAGCTGGAGGTCGGCGTCGATCCCGCGGAAGTCGGGCGGGCACGTCGGTGGGCGCGTTCGCGGCTGGCAGGTTCCGGAATAGGGGCCGATGAGCCGGTCGCCGAGACCCTGATCCTGCTCATCTCGGAGCTGGTCACCAACGCCGTGGTGCACACCGGGTGTCCGGCGGTGCTGCGCATGCTGTTCCCGGTCACGCCCGCCGCCCCGGTCCGCGTCGAGGTCGCCGACGCCAGCGTGACCCCGCCCGCCCCGCGGCACGCCCAGCGGGACGAAACCGGCGGTCGGGGCCTGGAGTTGGTGGACGGCCTGGCCGACCGCTGGGGATGGCAGCCCGAGGGTGCCGGCAAGCGCATCTGGTGCGAGGTCGACCGCGCCGTCCTCACCTGACCTGCCGCCCATGGACGGTTCCGCAGCAGCGGAAAGGCTCACCTGACCTGAGCGGTCTGGAAGGTCCTGCGGTACGCCGTCGGAGAGACGCCCAGTGCCGCCTGGAGATGCTGGCGCATGGACGCGCCCGTGCCGAAACCGGCCTGGCGTGCGACCTGGTCCACGCTCAGATCCGTTGACTCCAGCAACTGGCGTGCGTGCTCGACGCGTTGCTGCGTCAGCCACTGCCCCGGGCTGAGTCCGACCTCCTCGCGGAAGCGGCGGGTGAAGGTCCGCACACTCATCGACTCCCGCTCCGCCATCTCGCGCAGGGACAACGGCTGGTCGAGCCGGTCCAGCGCCCACGCCCTGGCCCGTTCGGTGCTGGCCAGTTGGGGCTCGGGCAATGGACGCCGCACATACTGCGCCTGGCCGCCCTCCCGATGCGGCGGCACCACCGTGCGGCGGGCGACCGAGTTGGCCACCGCCGTGCCGAAGTCGCGGCGGACGATGTGCAGGCACAGGTCGATGCCGGCCGCCACACCCGCCGAGGTCAGCACGTCGCCGTCGTCGACGTAGAGCACGTCGGGATCGACCTTGATCTTCGGGAAGAGGCGCTGGAAGTCGTCCGCGCTGCTCCAGTGGGTCGTCGCGCGGCGGCCGTCGAGAAGTCCCGCCGCGCCGAGCAGGAAGGAGCCGGTGCAGATCGACACCATGCGGGCGCCCGGCCGGACGACGGTGAACGCCTTGGCGAGCGGCCCGGGCAGCCGGCCCTCGGAGAAGACGGACCCCAGTTCGTGCGAGGCGGGCACGATCACCGTGTCGGCCTCCGCGAGGGCGGCCACGCCGTGCTCCACGACGATCGGGAAGTCCGCGTCGGTCCGGACCGTGCCCGGTCGCAGGCTGCAGGTCACCACCTCGTACAGCGGTGTCCCGTCGTCCGGGTGCCGGGCGCCGCCCAGGATCCGCAGGGGGATGCCGAGTTCGAAGGGGATGACGCCGTCCAGGGCGAACACGGCCACCCGGTGCCGGCCGGGCTGCGTGAAGACCGCGGACGGTCCCGGGCTCGCGACGGGCTGCTCTGCGGTCTCGGCCATGGCCCGATTCTTGCACACCATGGCCCTCCGGCCACTCGTCGCGAGGGACCGCGATCCCGACACTGAGGGAGTGACGCAGACTTCCCAGCCCCCCGCGCCGGTCACCGGCGACTCGCCCACGCCCGGGGCCGTCCGCCGTCCCCGCCTGCGGGTGCACCGCGCCTGGACGGTCGCCCTCGTGACGTTCGTGACGCTCGTCGGCGCCGCCGCGTTCGCCTCCCTCCCCGGGCTCCTGATCGACCCGCTGCACACCGAGTTCGGCTGGTCGCGCGGCATGATCGGCCTCGCGGTGTCGGTGAACCTGGCGCTGTACGGGCTCACCGCGCCGTTCGCCGCCGCACTGATGGACCGCTTCGGCATGCGCACGGTGGTGGCCTGCGCGCTGGCCACCATCGCGCTCGGCTCCGGGCTGACCGTCTGGATGACCCAGAGCTGGCAACTGGTGCTGTGCTGGGGCCTGCTGGTGGGCCTGGGCAGCGGGTCGATGGCGCTGGCGTTCGCCGCGACCGTCACCAACCGGTGGTTCGTGGCCCGGCGCGGCTTCGTCACCGGCATCCTCACCGCGGGCGGCGCGGCCGGCCAGTTGGTCTTCCTGCCGCTGCTGTCCTGGATCACCGAGCACCACGGCTGGCGGCCGGCGGCGGCGACGGTGTCCCTGGCGGCGCTCGCGGTGGTGCCGTTCGTCTGGTTCCTGCTGCGGGACCACCCGGCGGACGTGGGCCTCGCGCCTTACGGGGCAACGGAGTTCGTGCCCAAGCCGGCGCCCGGTGCCGGATCCGCCCTGCGGGCGCTGCACGCGCTGCGCGACGCGAGCCGCACGGGCACCTTCTGGCTGCTGGCCGGCACCTTCGCGATCTGCGGCGCCTCCACCAACGGCCTGGTCAAGACCCACTTCGTGCCCGCCGCCCACGACCACGGGCTGCCGGTCACCACCGCGGCGTCGCTGCTCGCCGTCATCGGGATCTTCGACATCGCGGGCACGGTCGCCTCGGGCTGGTTCACCGACCGGATCTCGCCGCGGCGCCTGCTGGCGATCTACTACGGCCTGCGCGGGCTGTCGCTGATGTTCCTGCCGATGCTGCTCTCCGACAGCATCCACCCGCCGATGGTGCTGTTCATCGTCTTCTACGGTCTGGACTGGGTGGCCACCGTGCCGCCGACCATCGCCCTGTGCCGCGAGCACTACGGCGAGAACAGCGCGATCGTCTTCGGCTGGGTGCTGGCGTCCCATCAGGTCGGCGCCGCGCTGGTGGCCTACCTCGGCGGCGTCGCCCGCGACGCGCTCGGTTCGTACGACGTGGTCTGGTACACCTCCGGCGCGCTGTGCGGGATCGCCGCGCTGATGTCCCTGGTCATCCGCCGCCGTCCGGTCGCCGCTCCCGCGGTGGCGGTCGCCGGGTGAACGCCCGGTAAGGCCGCGGTGGTTCCGGTCCGGTGCTGTGGTCACCCGCGCGGGTGACCACAGCGCGTCGTCCGCCGGGGGCCGTCAGCCGTTGCGGGCCACCGAGCGGGCGATCCGGCGGGCGTCGATGGCCATCTCGCGGAACATCCCGCTGATCGGGTTGGTGAAGCCCGTGAAGTAGAGCCCGGGTGCGCCGGGCGGGGTCGCGGCGCCGTGCACGACCGGGCGCCCGCGCTCGTCGAGGACGTCGAGGTGGCCGACCAGCGGCTCCAGGCCGCGCCGGTAGCCGGTCGCCGCGACGACCACCTCGGGGCCGATGCCGGTGCCGTCGGCCAGCCGCACCTTGTCGCCGTCGAACGCCTCGACGGCGGCGACCGGTTCGACCTTGCGGGTCCGCACCGCGTCCACGATGCCGACGTCCTGGACCGGGATCGCCCCGTCGAGGACCCGCGCGTACAGGCCGCTTTCGGGCCGCGGCAGGCCGAACTCCGTCAGGTCGGGGACGCCCATCCGCTCGATGTAGGGGGCGATGCGGTCGACCACGCCGGTGGGCAGCCGCCGGCACAGGATCCCGCTGGCCTGCGCGGGCCAACCCGCGGTGGAGCGGCGCAGGATGTGCGGCGCGGTGCGCACCGCGAGGCGGACCCGGGCCGCGCCGCCCTCGACCAGGTCGACGGCGATCTCGGCGCCGGTGTTGCCGACGCCCACCACCAGTACGTCGCGCCCGGCGTAGGGAGCGGCGTTGCGGTACGCGGCCGCGTGCAGAAGATCCCCGGAGAAGGTGTTTCGTCCCGGCCAGTCGGGTATGTACGGCGTGTGGTTGTGGCCGGTGGCCACCACGACCACCGGGGAGGAGATCATCCGCCCGCCGGTCGCGGGCAGTTCCCAGCCGGCACCCGCCCGTTCCACGCGTTCCACCTCGATGCCGGTCGCGATGTCGAGGTCGTGGTACTCGGCGTACCGCTCCAGGTAGCGGATCACGTCGTCGCGCCCCACCCACCGCCCGTACGCGCGGGGAATGGGCAGCCCCGGCAGTGCGGACAGCCGTCTGGTGGTGTGCAGGTGGAGCCGGTCGTAGTGGCTGCGCCAGGAGGCGCCGAGCCGCTCCGCCCGTTCCAGGACGAGCGGGCGCAGCCCGCGTTCGCGGAGCGCGGCCGCCACGGCGAGCCCGCCGGGTCCGGCGCCGATGACGACGGCGTCGGGCGCCGCCGGGGAGGTGGTGGCGCCCGGGGCGGCGGGCGTGGGGTCGGCCATCGTGGAACTCCCGGAACCTGAGACGTCCTGCAGTCAGGAAGAGTGGTGGTATCGGAAGTTAACAGGTCAACCCGACTGCGTGGCGGTGCGGTACAGCGCGAGGGCGGCATCTCCGAGGAACGGGCTGTAGGAGATGCGATCCGTGGTACCGCCCCCGTCCAGGCCGCCGATCACGCCGATGACGGTGCCGCTGCGGGTGCGGCTGGTGTAGTCCAGGATCCAGGGGCTGCCGGAGGTGCCGCTGTAGAAGCCCTCGCAGTCCATCTGCAACTGCTGTTCGCCTTCGAGCCGTCCGGTCGTGGTGGTGCAGGTGACGGCCTGGTCGCTGGGGTCGTCGGCGCCGTGCGGGTAGCCGATGACGGTGACGCGGTTGCGGTAACCGGGGGTGCGGGCCAGCCGGTTGGCGCCGGTCACGTCCTCCAGCCGCTCGCCGTGCGGGCCGCGGCTCACGGTGGCGAACGCGAAGTCGTAGTCGGAGGCCGCGTCGTCGTCGGGGGTCCAGCGCGGGTCGGTGAACTCCCGGTCCACCGCCCAGATCCCGTACGGCTGCGCACCGGTGCCGGCGCGGTAGTCGGGGACGAAGCCGAGGTGCGAGCCGCCCTCGCAGTGCGCGGCGGTGAGCAGCAGGTCCCGGCCGGGGCTGTGCACCACGCTCGCGGTGCAGAAGTGCGCCGCCAGGTCGCTGCCGACGGAGAAGAGCATGCCGACGGTGGGGATGCCCTCGAAGTGCACGGCGGTGCCGATGGCGGCCAGCGAGCCGACGTCGGCGTCCGGCGGGGTGATCAGATCGGGCGGGTCCCCCGGGTCGGACGGCAGCCCCGAGTCCGGCATGGAGTCCGCCATGCGCTCCGGCGTCCAGAACCGGGCCGCGGCCTGGTTGGTCCAGCCCCGCGACGCGGGCACGTGCACGCCGCCGGGCAGCAGGGCGGCGGCCACCGTGAGCACGGCGGTGCACAGGGCGGGGAGGAGCAGCCGGCGGAGCACGGGCACCTGCTCAGCGGCGCTTGCGCAGCAGGGCCACCGCGCTCAGCGACTGCGTGATCGAGATGACGGACAGCAGGATGTAGAGGATCCGCCTCAAGGTGTCGGGGTGCGACCACCACTGGGCGCTGATCCAGACCGGCAGCAGCAGCGCCCACACGATCGCGTAGGCGCGCAGTTGCGCCGTCGAGGAGTCGGGGCCCGGGGACAGGAAGCGGGACAGGCCGCTGCGCCGCGGTTTGTCCGGGGTGGGAGGACGGCTGCTGCTCATGGCGCACATCATGCCCGGCCGAGGGCGCCGCGTCGCCTGTCGGGGCTGATCGGCCTGTCCGGCTGTCGGGCGTCCGGGGGCGGCGGCCTGATGGGCGCGGGACGCGGACGGTCTCCCCGGCCTTCCCGGGGAAAGGAGGCCGGCTCCCTCGCCGACTATTTCGTCGGCTTCTTGCCGGTGACGCCCAGATAGACCAGCAGTGCCAGGGTCGGCTTGAGGTCGGCCTGCTTCACCCCGGTTCCGCTGAAACCTTTCTGGTGGGCAGCGACGGCGGCCATCATCGCCACCAGGGAACTGGCGACGGCCGGTGCACTGACGTCCTTGTCCACGCGCCCCTTGCTCTGCAGTTCCTTGACCGCCTCGGTCAGGGAGCCGCTGACGGCCGTGAGGATCCGGGTGCGGATCCGGTTGAACCGCTTGTCCCCCTCGGCCGCGCCCAGATCGACGACGCGCAGGATCGCGTCGTGCTTGCGCCAGAAGGAGAGGAAGCCGTCCACCAGGTCCTCCGCGGTCTGGGCGCCGGCCTTGCCGACCCAGGAGCGCCCGGCGACCAGATCGGTCAGCGCCGCGCCCTCCTTGGCCATGTCGTCGGCCAGCTCCAGTACGGCGCCCTCGACGTCCGGGAAGTACTGGTAGAACGTCGCCGGGGAGGTGCCCGCCATCCGGGCCACGTCGATCACCTTGACATCGCGGTACGGCGACGTGCTGAGCATCTCGCCGAGGCAGTCGAGCAGCTTCTGCCGCGTGGCCTGCCCGCGGCGGCCTGCCACACGGCCGTCGACGGTGCGAACTTGTCCTGTCATGCCGTCAGTTTACCGGCGGGTGATCAGCGCGCGATCTGACGGCGTGCAAATGGGGAAGCCACCCTTCCACTTGATGAATCCGCAGCTCATCCCGGGTTTTGCGGGGTGATTTCGCCCCTCGGGGCGCCGTCCGGAATGGTGTGAACGGGTGAAATGTGAGCCCGATGGGCGCGCCGCCGAAAAATTGACCATATGTTCGAATAGAAGGCCAGCAGTGACCTGCGTCACTGGCTACGGTGGCAGCAAGGAAGGACTCAGGACGTACGGAGAGGACCGGAGATGTCCGCATTCAGCGAAGGCGCACCCTGTTGGGCCGACGCGTCGCTGCCCGACCTGGCGGCCGGACAGCGCTTCTACGGCGAACTGCTCGGCTGGACGTTCCAGGACACGGGCGAGGAGTTCGGCCACTACACGATGGCGCTGCGCGACGGGAAGAACGCCGCCGCGCTGATGGGGAAGATGGACCCGTCGATGCCGACGGCGTGGAGCGTCTACCTCGCCGCCGACGACATCGCCAAGACCACCGCCAAGGTCCGCGAGAACGGCGGCCAGATCGTCTTCGGCCCCGACACCGTCGGCGACGTCGGCGTCATGGGGGGCGCGGTGGACCCCGGCGGCTCCTTCTTCGGCCTCTGGCAGCCCGGCGCCCACCCGGGCTTCGGCGTCGTCAACGAGCCCGGCGGCTTCTGCTGGGCGGAGAACCACACCCGTGACGCCGCCTCCGCCGACCCCTTCTACGAGGCGGTCTTCGGCTACCACGGCCAGCAGGTCGGCGACGGCTCCACCTTCGACTACAAGGTGTGGACCGTGCCCGGAGCGCCCGAACCGGTCGCCGGCCGGATGCAGCGCGGCGATCTGCCGGCCGACGCCCCGTCCGCCTACCGCGTCTACTTCGTCGTCGAGGACTGCGACGCCGCCGCGGGCACCGTGCGCCGGCTCGGCGGCCAGGTCCAGCAGGAGCCGCAGGACTCGCCCTTCGGCCGCATGGCCGCCGTCACCGACGACCAGGGTGCGGCCTTCGCGATCATCGACGTCACGCGCAGGGTCGGCCCCCCGCCCGGCGCGTAGCGCGGCGCCCGTCTCGGTATCCGGGCACCCCGGCCGCGCGGTCCCGCACCGCGCCCGGGGTGTTCCGGTGCCTGCCCGACTCCTGTATGAACGCAGCGAGTTGACGTCGCGGCGCGCGGGGCATGGACGCCATCGCGGCGGGAGCGGATGATAACGAGTTCGCTCCGCGGGCGTGTCGCAGCGCCCCGGGTTAGCAACCGGAGCCCATCCCAGGAACAATCAGGCCCGTACCCTGGCCGAGAGCCAGTGACAGGCCGCACGGGGCCGGCAGCACGGGGAAGGCCGCGGAGGCGCGGGCACGGGGAGGTGGACGGGCAGTGGTGGAGCAGCTGAACCAGCACGACCCGAGACGGATCGGCCCTTTCGAGGTGCTGGGACGGCTCGGGGCCGGCGGTATGGGGCTGGTCTATCTCGCCCGCTCGGCATCCGGACGCCGGGTGGCGATCAAGACCGTCCGCGCCGAACTCGCCGAGGACCAGCTGTTCCGGGTCCGCTTCACCCGTGAAGTAGAGGCGGCACGGGCCGTCTCCGGCTTCTACACCGCCGCCGTCGTGGACGCCGACCCGCGAGCCGCCGTGCCCTGGCTCGCCACCGCGTACGTCCCCGCGCCGTCGCTGGAAGAGATCGTCAACGAGTCCGGGCCGATGCCCGCCCAGGCCGTGCGCTGGCTGGCCGCCGGGATCGCCGAGGCGCTGCAGTCCATCCACGCGGCCGGCCTCGTGCACCGCGACATGAAGCCGTCCAACGTGCTGGTGGTGGAGGACGGCCCGCGGGTCATCGACTTCGGTATCGCCTCGGGCGTCTCCAACACCCGGCTGACCATGACCAACGTCGCCGTCGGCACCCCCGCCTACATGTCGCCCGAGCAGGCCCGCGACTCCCGCAGCGTGCGCGGCGCCAGCGACATCTTCTCGCTCGGCTCGACGCTGGTCTTCGCCGCGACCGGCCATGCCCCCTTCCACGGCGCCAACCCGGTCGAGACCGTGTTCATGCTGCTGCGCGAGGGCCCCGACCTGGCCGGGCTGCCCGAGGAGCTGCGCCCGCTCATCGAGTCCTGCATGCGCATGGAGGCCGAGCGCCGGCCCACCCCCGCCGATCTGCAGGCGCAGCTGGCCCCGCACCTGTTCTCGGCCGGCGGCGACGACACCGGCACTGCCTCCGCCTGGCTGCCGCCGGGCGCCGTGGCCCTGATAGAGCAGCGCCGCAGCGGCCGCGGAGCGGTGCACGGCTCCGGCGGGCGCGGCGCCCACGCCGCCGGCCGGCCCCCGGCCTCGCAGCCCTCCGGGCCGCAGGTCCCGGTCACCGCACCGCCCCCGCCGCAGGCGCCGCCGCACCACCAGCCGGCCGCGCAGAGCGGTATGCAGCCCTCCCAGGCCGCTCCCGTGCCCTCCTTCGGCGACGGCCACCGTGCCGACCCCGCCGCCGCGTCCGCGGTCCCCGTGCAGCTGGCCGGCTCGGCGCCGATCGGCCCCGGGCTGCGGGTCGCCGAGGTCGCCGACCGCAGGACGGCGGCCGCGCCGCCCCCCGGCACCGAGTGGGTGCGCCACCGGTCCGGCGCCCATCGCGCGGGGGACCCTGCCGTGACGGCGCCCGCGCCCGTACCCCCGCAGGCCCCGCCCCCGACCGGGCAGGGCGAGTGGCGGCCGTGGCGGTTCCGCATGTCGAACGACGTGTGGGGTACCCCGCTCGTCAGCGACGGCCTGCTCTACGTCACCTCCTTCGAGGTGCACGCCCTCGATGTGGCCAGCGGCCGGCGGCAGTTCAAGACGCGCGACGTCGCCTGGACGATGGCGGTCTCCGGCGGACGGATCCACGCCTCGGACGGGCCGAGCCTGTTCGCCCTGGACGCGGCCGACGGCAGCGAGCGCTGGCGCACCCCGATCGACGGCTGGGTGTACGCGGTGCGCACCGACTCCCGCGGCGGCGGCACCGTCGTCACCGGCGTCCGCGGCGGCGGCGTGCAGGCGTGGGACGCCGTCCGCGGCGGCCTGCGCTGGGAGCGCGGCGGGGCTCAGACCGAGTTCGAGCAGCCCGACTCCGGGCCCACCGCCGTCGACGGCACCGTCTACTACCAGGGCGGCGGCCTGCTGCACGCGGTGGACGCGATGACCGGCGCCGAGCGCTGGTCCTATCCGGTCGGCGAGCCGGGCGCGGCCGGGTCCGTGCCGACGCGGCCGGTCGTCGCGGACGGCGCCGTCCACCTGACCGCGGGCACCCGCGTCCTCGCGCTGGACGCGCGGACCGGGGCCGAGCGCTGGCACTTCGAGGCGCCCGCCGTGATGTACGCGCCGCCCGTGCACGTCCCGGGCCCGGCCGCGTCCGGCGGTGGGATCTACGTGACGGACCACCTCGGCACCGTGTACGCCCTGGACCCGGCGGACGGCCGCGACCGCTGGCGGGTCGCGACCGAGCCGCGCCAGTCCCTCGAACCGGTGGTCGTCGCGGGCGGCGCGGTGCACCTGGGCGCGGGCAGCGCCCTGTACACGCTGGACGCCGCCGCCGGCACCCCGCGCTGGCGGTTCGCCGCGCAGGGCGAGATCGTCGGATCGCCCGCGGTCGCCGACGGGCGGGTGCACTTCGGCTCCAAGGACCACTGCCTGTACACCGTCGACGCGCAGGGCGGCCAGCTGCGCTGGCGGCTGGAGACCGGCGGGGAGATCACCGGCTCACCGGTGGCCGCCGACGGTGTCGTCTACGCCTGTTCCAAGGACCGCTGCGTGTACGCGCTGGACGCGGCCAAGGGCACCGGCGCCGCCTCCCGCCGGGCCTGACACCCGGGCCCGCCGCGGGCAGGGCCGGCCCGGCTCACCGGTTCGAGGACGGCGGTTCGTAGGGCGCGTCGTACGGTGCCGGGTCGTAGGGCGCCTGCCCGTACGGCGGCGTGTCCGGCTCCGGGCCGTCCGGCGGCCGGCCGTCGTACGGATACGGCGACTCGCCGCGGTCGACGGGCACGGCCGGTTCGCCGTACTGAAGAGGGCGGTTCCGGCCGGGCAGGACGAGCGCGGCCGCGCACATCAGCAGCCCGCCCAGCACCGCGAAGGCGACACCGGTGTCGAGGCCGTCGCCGCCCGCGGTCAGGGAGTGCGAGAACTGCGCCTGCCGGACCATCCACAGCACGGTGAAGCCCAGCACGACGAGCCCGGCGAGCGCCACGACCAGGCGCGAGCGCAGCAGCACCCCGAGGGCGGCGAGCAGTGCGGCGAAGAGCAGGGGAAGGAAGAGGGAGCCGAGCAGGGCCGCGCCGTGCGGGGTGACACCGACGCCGGTGAAGAGGTCGTCCACCCGGATGTCGGAGCCGTGGCGCCCGCCGTACCACGCACGGAAAGGGCTCCAGACGGCCGCCACCGCCCCGGCCAGCGCGAGCAGCGACCCCAGCATCGTGCGGAACATCGGGTTCCACCGCCTTGCGTCGGCCCGCTCGGCCCCCTCGGGGCCGACGCTACGCCGGGGTCCGCCGGGCTGCCAGGCGAGGTGCGGACCCGCACGAGAACGGACTGACCGCGGCGCCCCCTCCGCGCCGCGGTCAGTCCTGGCAGCCCAGGGTGCGGCTGGCCCCTGCCAGTTCCCGCACCCCGGGCCTCCCCCCGGGATCCCCCGTGTCCCCCGTGTCCCCCGTGTTTTCCCCGTGCCCCCCGTATCCCCCTGCTGTTCCCCCGTGGTCCCCCTGATCCCCGGCCTACGGTTCCCCCAGGCGCGAGACGCGCCGTCGTTTCCCCGTGGCCCCCGGCCTCCCCCGAGGCCGGAGTCTCCCCGTAGTGGCCTCGATCAGAGCGTGGTGCCGTCGGCGTGGATGTTCGCCGGCTTGGCGACGGGCTTGTTCGTGGTGCCGTCGGCGTGGATGTTCGTCGGCGTCTCGGTCGTGGTGCTGTCCGCGTGGATGTTGTCGGGGTCCACCGGAGTGTCGCCGGCGGGAGCGGTTTCCTTGCTCATGGTGCTCTCCTGCACTGTCGAGGACGTGCTGTCATGAAGCCCGCCCAGCGACGACCCCCGTGCATCACCAGGCGGGCGGCTCATTTCAGTGATGGAATCCTGGCAGCTGCTGATAATCAACCGATAAACGGCTCTGATGATGAGTTGAGACGCCGCTGCGACACGGCCGGTGCTAGACCGCTACGGACGAGGCGGACTCGCCGCCGAGCAACTCCCTTACCTCGCCTGCCTCGGGCGATCCGAGCGCGGTGTAGATGCCCAGCGAGTCCTGCCAGCAGGCGTGCGCACGCACCGGCTGGCCCATCCCGGCCAGCGCCCGGCCCAGCACCGTCAGGGCGTTGGCGACCCGCCAGTCGCCGCCGACGCTGCGCAGGATGACCAGCGCCTGCTCGGCGTGCGACGCCGACTGCCGCCAACCGCCCGCCGCCAGATGGACCTTGGCGAGCCGGAAGAGCGTCATGCCCTCCCAGAACTGCTGGCGGCCCTCGCGGAAGGTGCACAGCGCCTCGGTCAGGCCCTCCAGCGCCTCGTCGAGCCGTCCGGCCGCGGTCAGCGCGATGCCCAGCGCGTACAGGCCGTTCGCCGGCCGGAACCCGGCGCCCAGTTCCCGGTATATCTCCACGACCTTGCGGGACGCGTCCAACGCGGCCTCGGTGTCGCCGAGTTCGAGCTGCACGCGGGACAGGTTGCTGAGCGTGGCGGCCTCGCCGTATTGGCTGCCGTCGCTCCTGAACGCCTCCAGCGCGGTGGCGAAGTACTCCGCCGACTCCTCGAACCTGCGGGTGTGCAGGGCGATGATGCCGCGGATGTTCGGCGCGTAACTGCTCGTCATCGGGTCCTCGGCGGCCACCCCGAGCAGATGGGCGCGGGTGATCTCCCCCTCCGCCTCCGGGAACCGCCCGGACAGGCACAGCAGTTGGCCCAGCCAGATGCGACCGCGGCCCTCGACGAGCGCGTCGCCGGTGTCCTGCGCGGCGGTCACCAGCGCCTGCGCGGCCTGCTGGTACTGCCGGGCGTAGACGCCGGACTCCATCAACTCCTGGGTGGCCAGCAGCAGATCGACGGCCTGCCGCAGCGAGTTCCGGCAGCCGCCCTCCGCCGCCTGCTGGATCGCGGCCAGCAGGCACTGCGCCTCGGAGAACATCCATCCCAGGGCCTCGTCGCGCTCGGCGAACCGCAGGCCCGGGTGGGTGGTGGCCGCCAGGTGGCCCAGTGCCCGATCGCCGGGACGCTCCAGCGCGTACACGCACGCGGCCGACGAGAGGTAGAAGTCCAGCAGCCGCGACAGCGCCTCGCAGCACTGCTCCGGCGAGTCGTCGTGCTCGGCGCGCTCGCGCGCGTACAGCCGCAGCAGGTCGTGGAAGCGGTAACGGGCCGGTGCGGCCGACTCGATGAGGCTGATGTCGACCAGCGCCTCCAGCAGCTCCTCGGCCTCGTACGGGTCGCGGTCGAGGATGGCGGCCGCCGCGTCCAAGGAGATGTCGGGGCCGTCGGCCAGGGACAGCAGGCGGAACGCGCGGGCCTGCTCCGCCGACAACTGGCCGTAGCCGAGGGCGAAGGTGGCCTTCACCGCCAGGTCGCCGGCCCGCAGCTCGTCCAGCCGGCGGCGGTGGTCGGCGAGCTTGCCGGCCAGCACCGACACCGTCCAGGTGCGGCGGGCCGCGAGGCGGGCGGCGGCGATCCGGATGGCCAGCGGCAGGAAGCCGCACGCGCCGACCACGTCGAGGGCGGCCTGCCGCTCGCCGGCGACCCGCTCCTCGCCGACGATCCGGCTGAACAGCTGGAGCGCCTCCTCCGGTGACATCACGTCGAGGTCGACCAGGTGCGCGCCGGCCAGGTCCACCATCCGGGTCCGGCTGGTGATCAGCGCCGCGCAGCCGGGGGTGCCGGGCAGCAGCGGGCGCACCTGCGCGGCGTCGTAGGCGTTGTCGAGCAGGGTCAGCACGCGCCGGCCGTCGAGCGTGGAGCGGTAGAGCGCGGCCCGCTCGGCGAGGGTCTCCGGTATCGCCTGGTTCGAGACGCCCAGCGCCCGCAGGAACGCGGCCAGCACCGCGTCGGGGTCGACCGGGCGCGGCTCGGTGCCCTGCAGGTCGACGTACAACTGCCCGTCGGGGAAGGCCTCGCGGGCGGCGTGCGCCACGTGCACCGCGAGCGTCGTCTTGCCCACGCCGCCGATGCCGGCCACCGCGGACACCGCCATCACACCGGACTCCCGGGAGGCGTCGGCGAGTTGCTCGCTCAGCTCGCGGGCCATGGCGACCCGGCCGGTGAAGTCGGCGACGCTGGCGGGCAGTTGCGCGGGGCGGGGGAAGTCGGAGCTGCGGTGGAGATTGCCCGCGGGTGCGGCGAGCCCGGCGTCCGCCTCCAGGATGCGCTGGTGCAGGTCGCTGAGTTCGGTCGACGGGTCGATGCCCAGCTCTTCGGCGAGCAGCCGCCGGGTGTCGGCGTAGACGCCGAGCGCCTCGGCCTGGCGCCCGCTGCGGTAGAGCGCGAGCATCAGCAGGGCGCGCAGCCGCTCGCGCAAGGGGTGTTCGGCGGACAGCGCGGTGAGTTCGGAGACCGCCTCGGCGTGCGCGCCCAGATCCAGGTCGAGTTCGAGACGGGTCTCGAGCAGGCCGAGGTGCCACTCGGCGAGCCGGCTGCGCTGCATCTCGGCGTAGGGGCCGGGCAGTCCGGCGAGCGGCTCGCCGTGCCACAGGTCGAGGGCGGTGCCCAGCAGTTCGCGCGCGCGGGCCGGGTCGCTCCCGCGGGTCTTCTCGGCCTCGGCGGCCAGCCGCTCCACGACCGTGTAGTCCAGGGCGTCGCCCGCCACGTGCAGCGCGTAGCCGCCGGAGTCGGTCACCAGGGCGTCGGAGCCGAGCGCCTTGCGCAACCGGAACGCGTAGGAACGCAGCGCCGCCAGTGCGGTGTTGGGTGGGCTCTCGCCCCATACCGCGTCGAGGAGTTCGGACGCCGTCGCGGTGCGGCCGCCGCGCAGCAGGAGCGCGGCGAGCAGGGCCCGCTGCTGCGGAGCCCCGGTGCCGATGGGTTCCTCATCGCGCCAGGCACGCACCGGACCGAGGACGGCGAACCGCAGGCCCGAGCCGGGCTGCGTCCTGGTTACCATCTCTGCCCCCTGAACCGCCGACGAGCCGGTCCTTCCCCTGGGGCCGGCTCTTCGCGCGTATATCGATCGTTCATCGCTGGACGGAACAGTTGTCCGCATGGCACGTGGAGCCGAGGGTTCGGCCCCGTCCGTGCCAGTTTGCCGTGTCGGGCCGCCGGGGTCACCCCGTGCAGGGTCCCGATCCGGCCTCCTGGCAAATGTTGGGCTGAATTTGAGGTTCCGTCTGTGCGTGCGCGGAGGTTGAGCTGTGTGGGGAAGGTTCGTGTCCGTGTGCTTTCTGCAACGGGGCTGGTGACGGAGCGGCCATGTGCGACTGGTGCACGACGGGTTCCCCCGGAATGCCGGTTTCCGGTGAGACGTACGGCGATTGGCCGGAACAGGCCCCATCGTGGGCGCCGGGCCACCGCCCTTCCTCTGCGGTGCGCGCCCGCCACCGGCGGGGGCCGCGGCGCGAGGGAGGCGGTCCCGCGGACGGCGGCGGTTCCGCGGACGGCGGCGGCCGGCTGGTCCGCGCGGCCGGCCCGGTGCGCGCCCTGCCGTCGGCGGCCGGCCGCGCGACCGTCGGAGCGCCCCCGATGAGCGGCGGGGGCGGCGGCAGCGGCAGCGGCGGCGGCGGGTCCGGCAAGGGCCGCGGAGGCTGGGGCAACGGCGGTGTGCGGCCGTGGACGGGGGACATCGGCCGCCTGCCGGGCCCGCTGCTGCGCTACCACGCCGAGCGCCACCCGCAGGCCGTCCCCGCCCTGCCCTACGCCACGGCGCCGGGCACAAGCGGAACCGCCGGCTGTTCCTTCGCCGAACTCGACCGGCGGGCACGGGCGGTCGCCGCCCGGCTCGGCACGCTGCTGCACCCGGGCAGCCGGGTGATGCTCGTCTACCCGGAGGGCCCGGACCTGGCCGGCGCGTTCCTCGGCTGCCTGTACGCGGGCATGGCCGCGATCCCGGTCGTGCTGACCTCGCCGGGACCCACGGGCGCCGTGCCGCGCGCCGTCGCCCGCTGCACGCCCGACCTGGTGCTCACCGGCGCCGACGCCTGGTCGCCGCTGGCCATCGACCGCAGCCGCACCCATGTCACCGAGGCCGACGGCGTCCGCGTGGGCGGCGAGCCGGTCTGGCGGCTGGCGCAGAGCTGGCGGCCGGTGGGGGTGCTGCGCAGCGCGGCGGCCTACTACCGCTACCACGACGACGGTGCGGCGGGCGGCCGCCTGGAGCCCGCCATGGGGCATGGCGATCTGTCCGACGTCATGGGCGAGTTGGCGCAGGCCGTGCGCCTCGGCACCGACGAGGAGAACGTCGGCTGGATCGCCGCCGTGCACGGCGTCGAGGACGCGGTCTGGCGCATCCTGCTCCCGATCCGCATCACCGCCTGACCCGCCTCGCCCCCTGCCTCTCGTCCGCACCGCGGGGAAGGCGCCCGGGCCGCGCCCCCGGACGACATCGACCGGCGCGACGCGGGCGCGTCCCCGGGCGCCCCACCGGCCGGACGGGCCGATCCGGGCGGCCCCGCCGGCCCCTCCGATCCGGCCGGCCCCTCCGATCCTGCCGGCCCCTCCGATCCTGCCGGTCACGCGCCGGCCGTCGCGCCGGTCATCCGTCCGTCCGGGTGTCGGCTCCTCAGGTCATCCGCCGCTCAACGGCGGCCCAGCCAGATCGGGTTGGTGACCGCCGCGGCCGGGCCGGGCAGCAGGGAACCCTCGGGCGCGGGGTGCCGGACCTCGGCGCGCACGTAGGCGGACGCCGATGCCGTCGTCACCCACTCGACGGCACCCGACGCGGGCAGCAGCGCGCCGAACGTCTGGCCCTCGTCGGTCAGCAGGCGCAGCAGCGAGGTCGCCGGCACGCCGCCGACCTCCAGCCGCACCGTCACCTCGGCGTCCGGATCGACCGCCAGCCGCTCGCCGATGCCCGCGTGCTCGCCCCGCGGGCCGGTCGCGGTCAGCGCCAGCTGGACGTCGGCGTTCTCCGCGATCCAGGAGCGTCCGGCGCGGATGCCGTCCTGCAGCGACCGCCGGTCGAGGCCGTCGGCCAGCACCACGGTCTGGGGCAGGCCCACCACGTCCGGGTCGCGGTGGGCGTCGGAGTTGCCCATCGCCGGGACCCAGTGGCCGTCGCCGCGGCGGGCGGCCCCGGTCAGCAGGTTGTCCCAGGTGAGCAGGGTCGCCTCGTCGTCGGGCGTCCACGCGCCGTTCCACACCTCGACGGCGTCGACGTTGTCGTAGCCGAACTTCCACTGACTGGCCAGGCTGATGCCGTACGGGTGCGCGGCCACCACGATCCCGCCGACCCGGCGGATCTGCCGCGCGAACCGGTCGAAGGCGCCGTCGCGCGCCCGGTAGCGCCAGTCGATCCACTCGCCGGCGTCCACACCGATGGCCAGGTAGTGACCGTTCCGGGTGGTCACCTCCTCGCCCGTGAGGATGAGCAGATCGTCGCCCGCCTGCGGGCCGAGGTAGGCGTGCGCGGAGTTGGTGTTGTGGTCGCTGGAGTTGATGAAGTCCAGGCGTGCGGCGCGGGCGAGCGACGCCAGCTGCTCCAGGGTGCGGCCGCCGTCGGAGTAGACGGTGTGCAGGTGGCAGTCGCCTCGGTACCAGGTGCGGCCGCGGCCCGGCGCGTGGTCCGGCGGATACTGCGGTACGACTGTCGTACCGGGGTCGCCGAAGCTGAGGGTGACGGTCACCGAGTAGTCCAGCCCCTGCGGGGCGACCGTGTAAGGGCCCAGCACCACGTGCCAGGTGCCGGCCTCCACCGGGCCTGCCAGGTAGCCGGGCGTCGCCTCCCCGGCGCTGATCGCGAACTCGGTGCGGGCGCCGCCCGACCAGCCGCGGAAGCCGCGCCCACCCAGGTCGGTGCCGCGCTGGTCGAAGATGCCGATGTCGCAGGCGTTGCCGAGAGTGCCCGGCGGCACCTGCGGCCGGTCGTAGGTGTACGACACCGCGATCTGCCGCACGCCGCGCGGCACCTCGACGGGCAGGTACACGAAGTCGGCGACGCCTGTCGGCAGGTGACCGGTTACCGTGCGGGTCCGGTCCGCCGGCGGCCCGCCCGGCGTGCCGCCGCCGGCCGGGACGCCGGAACCGGAGTCGGATGCGGCCGCGAAGTCCACAGGAGCCAGCGTAAGCACACCCGTCGCACCCGCCAGTGCGGAAAGCTTCAGTACGTCTCGTCGGTCCATGGCATCAAGGATCACCCGCACAGGTGACGTGCGCGTGGCCGAGCCCTGTGCGGCGGGGTACGGGAAGCAGCAGGATCAGTGCCCAACCGCCGTCACCCTCCGGAGGTACGTGTGCGCATCGCGGCGACCATCTTCCTGACCGATGAGACGATCACGCCGGTCCGCCTGGCCCAGGAGCTGGAGCAACGCGGCTTCGCCGGCCTCTACCTGCCCGAGCACACCCACATCCCGGTCTCCCGCGCCACGCCCTACCCGGGCGGCGGGCCGCTGCCGCCGGAGTACGGCCGCACCCTCGACGCCCTGGGAGCGCTGTCGGCCGCCGCGGCCGTCACCCGCACCCTCGAACTGGGCACCGCCATCACCCTGGTGGCCCAGCACGACCCGATCGTGCTCGCCAAGCAGATCGCCACCCTCGACCACCTGTCGGGCGGCCGCTTCACCTTGGGCATCGGCTTCGGCTGGAACCGGGAGGAGGCCGCCGACCACGGCGTGGCCTGGGAGCGGCGCCGCGCGTCCGTCCGCGACCGGATGGCGGTGATGCGCGCCCTGTGGGCGCCGGAACCCACCGGCCACAGCGGCGACTTCGCATCCGTGCAGGCCAGCCACGCCCACCCCAAGCCGGCCGGCGGCACGGTCCGCACCCTCGTCGGCGGCGCGGCGGGACCGCGGACCTTCTCCCAGGTGACGGGCTACGCCGACGGCTGGATGCCGATCGGCGGCGGGGGCCTGGCCGAGGCGCTGCCCCAACTGCTGGCCGCCTGGCAGGAGGCGGGCCGCGGCCCGAAGGACCCGGTCGTCGTCCCCACCGCCGTCCACCCGAGCGCGGGCAAGCTTGCCCGGCTGGGGGACCTGGGCGTCGAGGAGGCCATCGTGCAGCTGCCGACGGCCGGCCCCGACGAGGTGCTGCGCACCCTCGACGACTACGCGCAGTACCTGTGACGTGGACAGGGCGGGGGACCGACCGGCCATCGGCCGTGCGGCGATGGGGTATTCCCGTTCGGGTGGACCGTTCGCCCGATGACAGGGTGATAATTCCGACAGCCCGGCATCCCGTCGTACCGGCCCGCGATCCGGTGACGCCCCGCGGCAGCCGCATATCCTCGTGAGATGACCGTGCCGCCCCCGTCCCCGCCCACTGCGACCGCGATGCGCCGCGCCCTGCACAGAGCGGAGCAAGGGGTCGCCCTCGACACCGGCGAGGCCGCGGTCCTGCTGCAGGCCCGCGGTGAGGACCTGACCCGGCTCTCGGCGACCGCCGCCCGCGTCCGGGACGCCGGCCTGGAGGCCGCCGGACGCCCCGGCGTCATCACCTACTCCCGCAAGGTCTTCATCCCGCTGACCCGGCTGTGCCGCGACAAGTGCCACTACTGCACGTTCGTCACCGTGCCGGGCAAGCTGCGCCGGGCCGGCCACGGGATGTTCCTGTCGCCCGACGAGGTCCTGGACATCGCCCGACGCGGCGCCGAAACCGGCTGCAAGGAGGCGCTGTTCACCCTCGGCGACCGTCCCGAGGACCGCTGGCCCGAGGCCCGCGAGTGGCTCGACGCGCACGGCTACGACGACACCCTGGCCTACGTGCGGGCGATGTCGATCCGGGTCCTGGAGGAGACCGGCCTGCTGCCGCACCTCAACCCCGGCGTGCTGTCGTGGACCGACCTGCAGCGCCTGAAGCCCGTCGCCCCGTCCATGGGCATGATGCTGGAGACCACCGCCACCCGCCTGTGGTCCGAGCCCGGCGGCCCGCACCACGGCTCGCCGGACAAGGAACCGGCGGTCCGGCTGCGGGTGCTGGAGGACGCCGGACGCTCCAACGTCCCCTTCACCACCGGCATCCTGATCGGTATCGGTGAGACCCACGAGGAGCGCGCCGACGCCCTGTTCGCGATCCGCCGCACGGCACGGGCCTACCAGGGCGTCCAGGAGGTCATCGTCCAGAACTTCCGCGCCAAGCCGGACACCGCGATGCGCGGCATGCCCGACGCGGAACTCGACGAACTGGCCGCCGCCATCGCCGTCGCCCGCCTGGTGCTCGGCCCGGCCGCCCGCATCCAGGCGCCGCCGAACCTCGTCGACGGCGAGTACGACCGCTTCATCGACGCGGGCATCGACGACTGGGGCGGCGTCTCCCCGCTGACCCCCGACCACGTCAACCCCGAGCGGCCCTGGCCGCAGATCGACGAACTCGCCCGCCGCACCTCCGCCGCGGGCTTCAGCCTGCGCGAACGCCTCACCATCTACCCGGAGTTCGTCCGGCGCGGCGAACCCTGGCTCGACCCGCGGCTGGTCCCGCACGTGCAGGCGCTGGCCGACCCCGTGACGGGCCTGGCCCGCGAGGACGCCGCCGTGACCGGCCGCCCCTGGCAGGAGCCCGACGAGGCGTTCGCCGCCGCGGGTTCGGGCCGCACCGACCTGCACCGCACCATCGACACCGAGGGCCGCACCGCCGACCGGCGCGACGACTTCGACGCGGTGTACGGCGACTGGTCGGCGGTCAAGGAGCAGGCCGCGCCCGGGATGGTGCCCGACCGCGTCGACGCCGACGTCCGGCAGGCGCTGTCGACCGCCGCGGACGACCCCACCCGGTTGACCGACGCCCAGGCGCTGGCCCTGCTGCACGCCGACGGCCCGGCCCTGGACGCGCTGTGCCGCATCGCCGACGACGTCCGCCGCTCGGCGGTCGGCGACGAGGTCACGTACATCGTGACCCGCAACATCAACTTCACCAACGTCTGCTACACCGGCTGCCGTTTCTGCGCCTTCGCGCAGCGCCGCACGGACGCCGACGCCTACACCCTGTCGCTGGACCAGGTCGCCGACCGCGCGGAGCAGGCGTGGCAGGTCGGCGCCACCGAGGTGTGCATGCAGGGCGGCATCCACCCGGACCTGCCCGGCACCGCGTACTTCGACATCGTCCGCGCGGTCAAGGCGCGGGTGCCGGGGATGCACGTGCACGCCTTCTCGCCGATGGAGGTCGTCAACGGCGCGACGCGCACCGGGCTTTCGATCCGCGACTGGCTGGCCGCCGCCAAGGAGGCCGGCCTCGACTCCATCCCCGGCACCGCCGCCGAGATCCTCGACGACGAGGTCCGCTGGGTGCTGACCAAGGGCAAACTCCCGACCGCCACCTGGGTGGAGGTGGTCTCCACCGCCCACGAGCTGGGCATCCGCTCCTCGTCGACGATGATGTACGGCCACGTGGACCAGCCGCACCACTGGCTCGGCCACCTCCGCCTGCTCGCGCAGATCCAGCAACGCACCGGTGGCTTCACGGAGTTCGTGACCCTCCCGTTCATCCACACCAATGCGCCGGTCTACCTCGCCGGCATCGCCCGGCCCGGTCCCACCGCGCGCGACAACCGGGCGGTCACCGCGATGGCCCGCCTGCTGCTGCACCCGCACATCCCCAACATCCAGACCAGCTGGGTCAAGCTGGGCGCCGAGGGCGCGGCGCAGATGCTGCGCGGCGGCGCCAACGACCTCGGCGGCACCCTGATGGAGGAGACCATCTCCCGCATGGCGGGCTCTGCTTACGGCTCCTACCGCTCCATCCGCGACCTGGTCGCCATCGCCGAGGCCGCCGGCCGCCCCGCCCGCCAGCGCACCACCCTCTACGGCCAGGTCCCGCAGGAGCGGATCGACGCCGGCCTGGCATCCGACGGCCACCTGCCGGAACTGCTCCCGGTGCTCGGCGACTGACTCCGCGGGGGTCGGGTGCACCGGCCCGCCCGGGATCCGGCACGTGCGGGGCCGGCAACCGGCGGGCGCGCAACTCCCTCCGGACGTATTTCGCGCGGAATCCGTGCGTACGGGACCGCCGGCGCGGGAGGCGGCGCGTCTCCCGGCTGTCCGGCGGAACCCCGTACGTACCGCACCGCCCGCGCGGAACGCGGCGCCTACCGCCTGCCCGCGCGGGACGCGCCGCGTGCGGGGCCGCCGTCCGAAGGGGGCCCCGGGTTCCCGGCGCGTACGGGACCGCCGGCCGGTCCCAGCCGCACCTGCCGGGGGAAGGCGGCCCGCGAAGGTTCCGGCAGATTTTTCCGGTTCCTGCCCGCCACCCGGAGGAAATTTCCCGACCGGCCACGGCGGAGTTCCCCCGCGTACTTGCCGCCGCTCCGCCGGGATGGTGAAGTCCCCTGGGAATCCAGTGAGTTGCGGCGCCCTTTGGGGGAGATGTGACGCGGAGCGGCAAGCGGGAGCAGCGGACCGGGATCCGGCGGGAAGGGGCCCGGGAAACCGGACGGACGGGGCTCGGGCGGACCGGGATCCGATGGGGAGCGGCCGCGCTGGCCGCGCTGGGTGTCGCGGCGGGGACCCTCGCCGGCGCGTCCGGCGCCGCCGCCGCCGACGGCGGGCTGCCGCTGGAGAACGTCGAGCAACTCGCACAAGGCGTGCAGTACGGGCAGTTCACCGTGGCCGCCGGCCATGGAACCGTGCACGGGCACCTGCTGTCCGTCGACCTCCGCGACCCGCACGTGCGGGTGGACCTGCTGACGCCCGGCGCGGTCGCGGCCCGCGGCCAGGTCTCCGCGCTCGCCGACGCCCGGCACGCGATCGGCGCGGTGAACGGCGACTTCTTCGACATCGACGAGAGCCAGCACCCCGGCGTCGACCCCACCGGTTCCTCCGACGGCCCGGAGATCGGCTCGGGCCGGGACCTGAAGGCCGCCGTGCCCGACGCCCAGCGCTTCGGCCCGGCCATGCCGCCGGGGGAGACCACCCACGACGTCCTCGGCGTCGGCGTCGACCGCAGGGCCCGCCTGGACCGGCTGGACCTCGCGGGCCGGATCCGCACCGCTAAGGGCACGTACCAGCTGGGCGGCTACAACCAGTACGCCCTCCCGCAGGGCGGCATCGGCGCCTACACCGCCGGCTGGGGAACCGTCTCCCGCGAGCGCGCGGTGTGCGGCTCCGACACCTCGCGCGCGGCGGGCTGCAGCACCGACACCTACGAGGTCGCCGTGCGGCACGGCCGGGTCGCGTCGGTGGCGGACACGCCGGGCTCCGGGCCCATCGCCGCGGACACCACCGTGCTGCTCGGCCGCGAGGCGGGCGCCGACACCCTGCGCACGCTGCACGTCGGCGACCGCGTGGGGGTCGCCGCGCACCTCGCGCCCACCGCGACCCGCGTCCCGTACACCTTCGCGGTCGGCGGCTTCCCGATCCTGCGGGACGGGCAGCCGCTCGCCGGGCTGGACGTCAAGACCGCGGCCACCCGCACCGCCGCCGGCTTCGGCGACGGCGGGCGCACGCTGTACCTGATGGCCCTGGACGGCAGCGCGGAGTCCGGCGCCGGCCTGACGATCGCCGAGCTGTCCGCGGTGATGCGGGAGCTGGGGGCCGACGACGCGGTCAACCTGGACGGCGGCGGATCGACGACCCTGGTCACCCGCGGCCCCGCCGACCCGGCCTCGGTGGTGCGCAACCACCCCACGGGCGGCGCCGAGCGCGCGGTCGCCAACGCCGTCGGGATCTTCTCCACCGCCCCCTGACAGCCGGGCGGGAGGCGCGCGGACGGGCGCCGGGACCGGGGTTCCACGCCCCGGCCCGGCGCCGGCCCGCCTCCCGCCGAAGGGACGCGCCGGGGCCGCTCCCGGGGCTCGCCGGAGGGCCCTCGCGGTCGCCTCCGCGACCCCGGGGCATTCCGCCCTCCATCGCCGCGATCAGCGCTTTCACGGACAACGCACAGCCAATGCACCGCCTGACCCCCCTGCCTCCGGGAGGCCCTTCCGCCACGCGCCGCGTCGGATATCGTGCTGGCCCAGAACGGGTTCGGATCGGGGGATGATCGGAGGAGACCGCTTTGACGGCTGTCTGGGGACGGGCGCAGCAGCAGGACTTCCGCAGCCGCGTCCGGGGGTGCCTGCTCGGCGGCGCGATCGGCGACGCCCTGGGAGCGGGCGTGGAGTTCGAGTCGCTCGAGGCCATCCAGGCCGCCCACGGTCCGGACGGTGTCACCGACTACGTGCCGGCCTACGGGCGGCGCGGTGCGATCACCGACGACACGCAGATGACCATGTTCACCGTCGAGGGCCTGATCAGGGCCCAGGTCCGCCGGGACACCGGCGCCTGGCACCCGCCGACCGACGTGCACCGCGCCTACCTGCGCTGGGCGGCCACGCAGAACGAGTGGGGCCCGGACGAGCGCCGCAAGGACAGCGGCTGGCTGGCCCGCGAGGAGTGGCTCTACGCGCGGCGAGCGCCCGGCGGCGCGTGCCTGAGCGGCCTGGCCGACGACACCATGGGCACCCTGGAGGCGCCGAAGAACCCGGGCTCCAAGGGCTGCGGCACCGTGATGCGCTCGGCGCCGTTCGGGCTGCTGGTCGGCTGGGAGCCGCAGCTGGTGTTCCAGCTCGCGGTGGAGTGCGCGGCGCAGACCCACGGCCACCCCACCGGGCAGCTGGCGGCCGGCGCGTTCGCGGTCATCGTGCACGGCCTGGCCCGCGGCGAGGCGCTGGACGGCTCGGTCCAGCACGCGCTGGCGCTGCTCGGCGCGCGCCCCGGGCACCAGGAGACCACCGACGCGCTGCAGAGCGCCCTGGGCGCCGTCCGGCAGGGCCTGCCGTCGCCGCAGCGCGTGGAGGCGCTGGGCGAGGGCTGGACGGCCGAGGAGGCGCTGGCGATGGGCGTGTACTGCGCGCTGGTCGCCGAGGACGTGCGGCACGGCCTGCTGCTGGCCGTCAACCACTCCGGGGACAGCGACTCCACCGGTTCGATCTGCGGCAACCTGCTGGGTGTGCAGCACGGCGAGACGGCGCTGCCGCCGGCCTGGATCGCCGAGCTGGAGGGGCGGGCGACGCTCCTGCAACTCGCCGACGACTTCGCGATGGAGATGACGCAGGCCCCCGCGCTGCACGGCCCCTCCGGCGCGAGCCCCGCCTGGCTCGACCGCTACCCGGCGGCCTGAGCGCCCGGCCACCCGCCGCCCGGCCACCCGCCGCCCGGACTGCCGTCCGCACGGGCCCGAACGGCCCGCCCGCCGTACGGGGCGCGGCTGCCGGAACCGAAGGAGCGGGCCCGGACGTGCCGACGCCGCCCCGAGGAAGGAGGGCGGCGCCGGCCTTGCGGCGGTGGACAGGCCCCACCGGTTGGGTGACGACCGGTGGCTCACCGGTGGTTCAGTCGCCGACCTTGGTCGACCCCAGCACCGAGTCGCCGGCCCCGGCGGGCTCGGGCAGCGAGACGCTCCCCGCGCCCGGGCCGTCGTCGTTGATCTTCGCGATCAGCGCGTCGCGCTCCGGGGTGTCCTCGGGCTTGATGTAGCCGATGACGATGTAGAGGACGAGCGAGATCGCGACCGGCACCGAGATCTGGTACTCCAGGTTCACGCCGCCGGACACCGCGTCGTTGATCGGGTAGTTGACGAGGTAGAAGGCCAGCAGGCCCATCGCCCAGCTGACCAGTGCCGCGGTCGGCCCGGACCGGCGGAACCGCACCATCAGCCCGAGCAGGAACGGGATGGCGATCGGGCCGACGAGTCCCGCCACCCACTTGATGACGACGGTGATGATGTCCTTGAACGTCGGCGAGTTGACCTGGGTGGCGACCGCCATCGACAGGCCCAGGAACAGCAGCGTGCAGGCGCGGGCGGCGATCAGGCCGACGCGGGTGGTCCAGGCGCGCGCGGTGCGCGACATCGCGGGCGCGATGTCGCGGGTGACGACGGCGGCGATCGCGTTGGCGTCCGAGGAGCACATGGCCATGGTGTGCGAGAAGAAGCCGACCACGACCAGGCCCAGCAGGCCGTGCGGCAGCAGCTGTTCGGACAGCAGCGCGTACGAGTCGGACGCGTCGGGCTTCTTCGCCTGGACCAGCAGCGGCGAGATCCACATCGGGAAGAAGAGCACCAGCGGCCAGATGAACCACAGCACCGCCGAGAGCGTCGCGCTGCGCTGCGCCTCCTTGGCCGAGCCCGTCGCCATGTAGCGCTGGGCCTGGTTCCACATGCCGCCGTTGTACTCGAAGGTCTTGATGAACAGGTACGCCAGCAGGAAGACGGTCGTGTAGGGGCCGGCCGTCGGGTGGTTGTGGTGGTGCAGTGCGGGCTCATCCCAGACGTTCCACAGGGTGCTGATGCCGTTGAGCTTGGCGAGCGCGGCCACCAGCATGGCCAGTCCGGCCACCAACTGGATGACGAACTGCCCGAGTTCGGTGAGCGCGTCGGCCCACAGGCCGCCGACGGTGCAGTACACCGCGGTGATCGCACCGGTGATGATGATGCCCTGGGTGATGGTGACCCCGGTGAACACCGACAACAGGGTCGCGATGGCGGCCCACTTGGCGCCCACGTCGACGATCTTCAGCAGCACGCCGGACCACGCCAGCGCCTGCTGGGTCGTCAGGTTGTAGCGCTCCTTGAGGTATTCCAGCGGTGAGGCCACGTTCAGCCGGGAGCGCATGCGGTTCAGCCGCGGCGCGAACAGCTTGGCGCCCAGGGCCACACCGATGGCGATCGGGAACGCCCAGGTGAAGTACGAGGTGACGCCGTACTTGTAGGAGATGCCCGCGTAACCGGTGAACAGCACCGCGCTGTAGCCCGACATGTGGTGGGAGATGCCGGACAGCCACCACGGCATCCTGCCGCCGGCGGTGAAGTAGTCGCCGACGGTGTCGACGCGCTTGTGTGACCAGAACCCGATCGCCACCATCACGCCGAAGTACGCGATGAGCACCGTCCAGTCGAGACCATTCATGTCCCCTCCAGGGGGTCCGCCTTGTGAACGAGAGCGCACTTCGCTGTGACGCTCCGTCGGGCGGTCGCCCCCGTGCGGGAGTGGGGACTTCCGGGGATTGAACCCTGGTCCAGGGTGCCGGTCAAGAGTCCATCTGTTCAAGAGTCTGAACCGAGATCAGACGGCCGAACGATTTTGCGTCCTCTTTACTTACCTTGGCATTGTGATGACCGTGATCGCGAACCCACCATGAGCGGGCACTTCGCTGGACGTCCGGGTGCGCGCACGCGTGCCTGAATGCCTCACGGGCAACAGCCGTTCGGGATGCGGGATCCCGCACGGCCGAGGAAGGAGGTGGCCCAGGAGCGGCGCGCGACGGCACGGGGGCACGACGGGCCCCGCCGGTGAGAACGCCGTTACCAGCTACAGGAGTTGGTGCCCGATCAGCCGAACGCCTTGGCCAGGCGCGCCAGTCCCTCGGCGATCTCCTGCGGGGTGTGCGTGGTGAAGGACATGCGCAGCGCCGCCGGGTCGGGAGTCGACGCGAAGAAGGGCGCACCGGGAACGTAGGCGACGTCGTGGGCGATCGCCCGGTGCAGCACCTCGGTCGCGTCGTGGCCTTCGGGCAGGCGCACCCACACGAACATGCCGCCCTCCGGGCGGTTCCAGGCACTGCCGTCCGGCAGTGCCGCGGGCAGGCCGTCGAGCAGCGCGTCGCGGCGGGCCCGGTAGGCGGTGCGGACGCGGTCCAGGTGCGCGTCGAGATCGCAGTCGGCCAGGTAGCGGGCCGCAGCCGCCTGGTCCACCGTCGAGGTGTGCAGATCCGCGGCCTGCTTGGCGATCACACAGGCGCGCAGCAGCCCGGCCGGCGCGCGCAGCCACCCGAGCCGCATCCCCGGCGCCATCACCTTGGAGAAGCTGCCCAGCAGCACCGTGCGGTCCGCGGCGTCCTCCAGGGAGGCTATCCACGGCTGGTAGTCGCCCTCGAAGCGCAACTCGCCGTAGGGGTCGTCCTCGGCGATCCACAGGCCGTGCCGCGCCGCCACCCCGGCGATCGCCCTGCGGCGCTCCAGCGGAAGCGTACGGCCCGTCGGATTCTGGAAGTTGGGCACCAGGTAGAGCAGCTTCGGCCGCTCCCGCAGCACCAGCTCCTCCAGCGCCTCGGGGACCACCCCGTCCGCGTCGGTCGGCACCGGCAGCACCCGGGCGCCCGCGAAGCCGAAGCACTGCAGCGCGGCCAGATAGGTCGGGTCCTCGACCAGCACCGCGTCACCGGGCTCCAGCAGCGCGGTGGCGAGCAGCGCCAGGCCCTGCTGCGAACCGCCCGTCACCACCAGGGAGTCGGCCTCGGTGGCCAGGCCGCGGGCGGTCAACCGGCCCGCCACCGCGGCCCGAAGCGCCGGGTCGCCCTCCGTCGTGGAGTACTGCAGCACCCGCTGCGGCCGCTCCGCCAGCACCCGGTCGTACGCCGCCCGGATGCCCTCCGCGTCGAAGAGCTCGGGCGCGGGCAGGCCGCCGGCGAACGAGATCACCTCGGGCCGCGCGGTCAGCGCCAGGATCTCGCGTACCGGCGAGGCGCCGATGTGGCGTGCGCGGGCGGCGAGACTGGGCAGGGCGGCGGGGGCGGTCGTCATGACACCGCAGCCTACGAAGAATCGTTGCCATGTCCAGGTACTTTCCAGGATGCGGGCAGACGCCCGGCCCCGGGCAGGCGCAGAGCCCCCTCGGCAAGGACGGCGGCCGGTCGAGAGGGCTCTGCAGCAGTGCGGTTCACGGACCTCCCCGGTCCGCGCGGGCCGCGGTCGACGCGCGGGTCAGCGCAGGTCGAACGCGCCGTGGTCGACGTCGGTGACGAACGACGCCCACGCCTCGGGGGAAAAGGTCAGGACGGGTCCCTGCGGGTCCTTGGAGTCCCGGACGACCACGGCTTCCACGGCGGGGGACTTCACTTCCACACAGGCGCCGTTCCCGGTGGAACGCGAGGACTTCATCCACGCGGGGGTGCTGCCCAGCTTGATTGCCATCTCTGCTCCGGTCTGTGCTGGTGACGGCGGCGCGGCGATCGCCTGATGCGCCAATGACTGAACGCCGACGACGCTACTCGCCAACATCACGGAGCGGCGGGCCTCTTCACCCGGTCGGATGGCATATTCCTTGCGTCTCTTCCCAGTTGGACACGCAGGGGTGTACCGTGCCGTCCCCCACCCCGCGAGCCGGGTCCGGCGCCTCCCCGCAACCCTCCCTAGGCGTACCGCTGGGCGGCCTCGTCGATGAACGTCCGGGACAGCTCGGCGCTCAGCGCCTGCGCCCGAAGGTGCTCGTACATCACGCTGTACGCCTGCACGTCCGTGTCCTTCTCCAGGTACAGGTCGCTGTTGACGCCCTCCAGGTACACCACCGTCGCATCGGTGGCGTCGGTGAACTCCAGCACCGCGAACTGCCCGCTCAGCCCCGGGTGCGCGCCCGCCTCGAACGGCAGCACCTGCACGGTGACATGCGGGACGTGACTCAACTCGACCAGATGCTGCAGCTGTTCGCGCATGATGGCGTTGTCGCCGACCTTCCGGCACAGCGCCGCCTCGTCGATCACCGCCCACATCCGCAGCGGCCCTTCGGAGTCGGTGATCCGCTCCTGGCGGCGCATCCGCACGTTGACCCGCTTGTCGACCTGCTCGGGCGTGGCCTCCGGCAGGTTGCCCGCGATCACCGCGGTCGCGTACGCCTCGGTCTGCAACAGGCCCGGCACCACCTGGGGTTCGAAGACCCGCAGGCTCGCCGCCTCGGTCTCCAGACCGATGTAGACGCTGTACGGGATGTCGCCGAAGGCGTGCCACCAGCCCTGCTGCCGCGACTCCTTGGCCATCTGCATCAGCGAGTCGACGATCCGGACGTCCTCGACGCCGTACACCCCGCACAGATCGCGCACGTCGCGCTGGCTGATGCTGCGCCGCCCGTTCTCCAGACGGCTGATCTTCGACTGGGAGACGAGCAGCCGGGCCGCCACCTCCTCGGCCGTCATGCCCTTCTGCTCGCGGAGCTTGCGCAGCTCCGAACCGAGCCGGCGGCGCCTGACGGTGGGGTTGACGTTGGCGACCACGGGGACTGCACCTCCACGCTGAACGTACTGATGGTCAGCAGCCTGCCACTACCGGTCATCACCGCGCTGGAGAATGAGCGGAACAAGCTTGCCCGCGCCCACCGTTTTCCGGTCCGCTTCCGCTTCGCGGTAACGTCCGGTCCGGTTCCGGCGGATGCCGCGCCGCCCCGGAAAAGCGCGACGCGCGGGGCGCCGACGCCCCGGAGGTGTTCCGGAACGCCGTCGCCCCGCGCGACGCAGCGGCTCCCGGAGGGGACTCGCCGAGGGCGGCCGCCCGGCCGCAGGGCCGGTGGCGGCGGTGTCCGGTCCCTGCCGGCGGACACCGCAGCCGTCCTGAAAACGGGGCTGTACGAGCGGTACGAGCTGTGCGAGGTGGAGCGAGGGGTGCTGCCGGAAGTGCTGCCGTTCAGCGTGCTGTCGTGCCGTGCCGTGCGGCGCCCTGCTCTGCCGTCCGGCGTTCCGTGCGACCGGTCAGCGAGCGCCGGCGCGGGCCATCGTGCTGTGCCCTGCCGGGCGTTGCGCCTGGGCCGGCGGCCGTTTCGGCTGCGCCGCCACCCCGTTCTGCACGTCCATCACGGCGTGCGCGACGAGGCCGCCCATCGGGTCGTACCGGATCAGGTCACGCAGGCGCGATCGCGAGGACCGGCCCTCGTTCCCCGGGTACAGGTGCTTGCCGAGACCCACCGAGTGGGCGAGCGCGGCGAGCGCCGCGGTCCGCGGGTCCGGCGGTACGCCGGTGCGGATCGCCGAGTCGAGCCGTGCCCTGATCTCCCGGCTGACCGCGCTGTCGGTCGCCTGGTACCGGGTGGTGGGCAGTACCCCGCACATCTGACCCGGCACGGCGTGCACCATGCCGCACCGCTCCAGGTGCGCGAGATACGTCTGGCGCAACCCCAGCCGGGGCCCGCCGATCCAGTGGACGGCGCGCACCGGGCTGCCGCGTCGGCGCAGCAGTTCGAGCGCGGAGTCCAGAGTCGGATCTCCTGTCGGCCGTGGGTGCACCACGGCGATACGATCCCCGTCAGGGGCTATCCGTCCGGCCAGGGCCAGCTCGACGAGCTGTGCCCCGGCGAGGCCGAGGTCGAGCGACTGAGGCTGCGCCGTGGTCCCGGTGGCCGGGTCCAGAGCGAGCAGCAGGAGCTCTTCCGGAATTGTTCTGCGGCTCTTGCCCATCCATGCCTCCCCGCGTGGATGAATGACAGGGTGACGCCTCTCACACCGGCCTGTCGAGAGCGCCTCATCCATATCGACGGGAACCGGGTGGTATGTCGTTCTCGTCTACGGGGTGGTGGGGTGTCGCAGACGGCCTGCGCGCCTGTCGCGGGACACTTGCCAGTGTGGGTCAGCGCGGCTAGGGGTGCCATGGAGTGGCGCCCCTCACGATGTGTTCATGACGGATGACGATCTGTGGAGGAGGTCTGCGTGGCGGGCGAGTCCCCCGGCAAGGAGCAGCAGAAGGAGACGTCGGGGGAGGTGGCGGACCGCGTAGCCGCGGATCCGAGGCTGGCGGTGTTCCGAACGCCCACCGGGACGCGTGAGGTGCGTGAGGCGAGGCTGACCTCCGACATCCGCGACGAACGCGTCTCCGTGGCGACTTCCGGCGCCCCTTCCGCTTCCGCCGCGCCCTCGCCGGGTGCCGTGGACGGCTCGGCCTCCGGCGTGCGTCCGCATCCGTCCACGCCGTCGACACCGTCGACCACGGCGGATACGGCGGACGACGTAGCCGCCGTCGACTCCCCGCCGGCCCCTGCTGCGCCGCCGGTCACTTCCGCCTCGCGGGCCACGGCCTCCCAGGGCACGAAAACGGAATCGAATCGTGATGGAGCGGCCGAGGCTGATGGGGCGGATGTGACCTCCGAGGCCGACGGTGCGAGCGAGGGCGTTTCGGCGACCGCGCCCGCCGCCACCCCGGCGGCCGAACCCGGTGCACGAACGGGCCGCGCCCACCCGGACGAAACCGCCTCCGACGCGGAGCCGGAAGTGGACCGCGCCGACGCGGCCGAGGACGCCGAACCGAAGCCCGCGGCTGAGGACGGGGATTCCGGGCCGGGGTCCAAAGAGGCCGCTTCCGGGGGCAAGGCGCCCGAGGACGAAGCGCCCAAGGACGCCGCAATTGAGGACGCGGCACCTGAGGAGGCGGACCCGAAGTCCGGTGCGGAAGCGCAGGACCGCTTCAAGGACCTGCCCACCACCACGCTGAAGGTGCGCACAGACCTTCCCCGGTCGGCCGCGCCCAAGGATCTGCCGACGACGCCGCTGAAGGCCGGGGCGGCTACCGGCACGCCCAAGGACGCGGCGCCGAAGTCCGCGCCCAAGGACCTGCCCACCACTCCGCTGAAGGCCGGGGCGACCTCTGCCACGCCCAAGGACGCGGCGCCGAAGTCCGTGTCCAAGGACGGGGATTCCGCGTCGCCGCCCAAGGACGCGGCCCCGAAGGACGCCGCCCCCAAGGTCGCGGAGCCCGAGGACGCACCCAAGGACGCGCCCAAGGAGGCCGGCGAGCCCGGTCCCAAGGGCGGGCCCGTGGTGCGGCCGCTGGTGTCGGACCTGTACGCCGGGCAGAACGGCGAGGGCGGCGCGGTCGCGTTCGGCAAGCCTGGCACGCCCACCCGGGCCGTCCCGCCGGTTCCGCCCATGCCGCCGGGGAAGGCACCGCTGCCGCCCGCCGCGGCAGGGGAGGGCGCCAAGGGCGGCGACAGCGAGGGGGTGGGGCCGCAGGGCACCCGCACCATGCCGGTGCCGCCTATGCCCGACAAGGACCCGCTGAAGCTGCTCGCGGAGCTGACGAACACCCCGCCTCCGCCGCAGACGCTGCTGCGCACCATCGGCCGCCGCTTCAAGATCTGGACGCCGCTGGCCATCCTGCTTGTGCTGGTCTTCGTCCTGGCCCAGGCGCTGCGGCCGCTGCCGTCGCCGTCGCTGGTGTCGACCACGGAGGCGACGTACCGCTTCCCCGGCACCCCGCTGCCGCAGTCCATGCCGTGGCCCGGTCAGGGCCAGGCGGCCGTGGAGGTCGAGGGTCTGGGCTCGCTGGGCGTGCGCGGCGCGCAGACGCCGGTGCCGATCGCGAGCGTCACCAAGGTGATGACCGCGTTCGTGATCCTGCGCGACCACCCGATCAGCGGGAAGCAGAACGGCCCGGTGATCACCGTCGACAAGCAGGCGGCCGACGAGTCCGGCTCCACCGAGGAGTCGACGGCGCACGTCCAGGAGGGCCAGAAGTTCACCGAACGCCAGATGCTGGAGTTGCTGCTCGTCCCGTCCGGCAACAACATCGCCCGCCTGCTGGCGCGTTGGGACGCCGGCACGCAGGAGGCGTTCGTCGCCAAGATGCAGCACGCGGCGGCCGGCTTCGGCATGACCCACACCACGTACACGGGCGCCAGCGGCTTCGAGTCGACGACGCAGAGCACCGCGGTGGACCAGCTCAAGCTGGCCCGGCAGGTCATGCAGAACGACGTGTTCCGGGCGGTCGTGGCCCAGCCGCACGTGGACATCCCGGGCGTCGGCACGATCTACAACAACAACAACGACTTGGTGAACCTGGGCGTCGTCGGCATCAAGACCGGATCGAGCACCCCGGCGGGCGGCGCCCTGATGTGGGCGGCGCACAAGACCGTCGACGGCAAGCAGCAGCTGATCCTGGGCGTGGTCCTGCAGCAGCGCGGCGGCGTCACCGTCAACGACAGCCTGAACGTGGCGCTCCAGCGCAGCCAGTCCCTGATCAACTCCATCCAGGGCGGCATGACGTCGGCGACGATACTGAAGAAGGGCGAGGTCGTCGGCGAGGTCGACGACGGACTCGGCGGCCGGACCCCGGTGGTCGCCGCGGCCGACCTGAAGGCGATCGGCTGGCCCGGCATGACCGCCGGTCTGACGCTCACCCCCCAGGGCGGCGGCCTGCCGCACAACGCCAAGGCCGGCACCCAGGTGGGCACGATCGGCTTCGGCACGGGCACCGCCCGCACCACGGTGCCGGTGGTCCTGCAGACCGACCTGAACGCGCCGTCCTTCGGCAAGAAGCTGACCCGGATCAGCTGATCCTCCCCGGGCCGACCCGGATCAGCTGATCCGGGTCGCCCGCGACCGGCCTCCGCCTCGGGCCTTTGCGCCTAGGCAGAGGCCAGTTCGCGTTCCAGGGGCGTACGGAACCGCGGTGTGATCCGAACGCCGCCGAGCCGGGCGGTCAGTTCGGCCGCCGCGCGGTCCACCGCCTTGGCGGCCTGCGCGCCGCGGTCGGCCAACTGCCGCCACACCACGGTCCCGTCGGCCTGCTGCCCCCAGCCGCCGACCACCTCGCCGCCCCACCACACGGTGGGCCCGACGTTGCCCGTGCGGTCGAAGAGCGCCGCGCGGTGCTCCTGGGGCAGGAACCAGTCCCGGTCCTGCCATCCCATCGGCGCCGGGTCGAGGGCCGGCAGCAGGGCGGCGGCGGGCGGTGGCGCCTTCTGCGGCCCGGTGTCGCCGGGCAGCACGTAGCCGGTGGCCGGCCCGGAGCCCGTGTCGAGCCCCACCTGCTCGGCGCCGACGGCCGCCAGCGCCTTCCTGACGGCGGTCAGCGTCCAGCCGGTCCACCACTTGAGGTCGGCCTCCGTGCCCGGCCCGTAGGCACCCAGCCAGGCCCGTACGACGGCCGCCCGTGCGTCGTCCGGAGGCCGCTCCTCCAGGGGCCGTGCGGGCGCCCACCGGAACTGGCTGCTGGCCCAGGTGCCGGCGGGCCGGCGCCGCTCGATCCGGTTCTCGGCTGCCATCGTGCGGATGATCCGGCTGGCCACGTTCTGCGTGGCCTCGTACGGCTTGCCGCGGGCGACGACCACCTGCTCGCGCAACTGCGGTACCCGCTTGGACAGTTCGGCGCCGCTCAGCTCGCCCCCGGCGGCCAGTACCGCTTCGACCGCCTCCTCGGCCGCGGTGAGCCACTTCTCGTCCCAGCCGCCGCCCTCGGCGAGGAACGCCAGCAGCTTCTTGCGCTCGTTGGCGGCGATGGGCCGGCCGGCGGCTGCGTACACGTCGGGCGCGACGTCGCGGGTGACGACGAACATGGTGCGCCGCATCGCCAGCATCCGGACCAGGGGCGCCTGCGGCCCGTACAGCGCCTCCTCGACGGCCTCGATGCTGCCTTCTGGCTGCGCCAGCCGCGCGTCGACCGAGAGGAACACCGTCGCCGGATCGGTGGCGTGCAGCGCGACCAGAGACCGGGTCACCTCCTCGGGGCCCGCGGCCCCCCGCCCCACCAGCCGTTGCGCCACGCGAGCGGCGCGCTCCTGTGCCGTGACCTGCCGTCGAACCGCCATCCCCCCATCCTCACACCACTGTGCGCGGCGCGGTGCGGTCATCGGGGAACGGCGTGCCGGTCAACCGGAGATGGGCTGCTGCCGACCCGGGCCCGTGCGTGAAGCGGTCCGCGGTCGCCGGTCGCCGGTCGCCGGTCGCCGGTCGCCGGTCCGCGGTCCGCGGTCCGGGCGTCACGCGGGCAGCGGGCGGAAGCCGCGCAGCCGCAGGCTGTTGCCGACGACGAACACCGAGGAGAACGCCATCGCGGCCCCCGCGATCATCGGGTTGAGCAGCCCGGCGGCGGCCAGCGGGATCGCCGCGGTGTTGTACGCGAACGCCCAGAACAGGTTGGCACGGATCGTGCCCAGGGTCCTGCGGGACAGCCGGATCGCGTCCGCCGCCACGGTCAGGTCCCCGCGCACCAGCGTCAGGTCGCCGGCCTCGATCGCCGCGTCCGTGCCCGTTCCCATCGCCAGCCCCAGGTCGGCCTGGGCCAGCGCCGCCGCGTCGTTGACGCCGTCGCCGACCATCGCGACCGTCCTGCCCTGCTCCTGCAGCCGCCGCACCACGGCGACCTTGTCCTCGGGCAGCACCTCGGCGTGGACGTCCTCGGCCGCGATGCCCACCTGGGCCGCGACGGTGGCCGCGACCGCCGCGTTGTCGCCGGTCAGCAGTACCGGCCGCAGGCCCAGCGCGCGCAGCCGCCGCACCGCCTCGGCACTGGTCGGCCGGACGCGGTCGGAGACGGTCAGCACGGCCCGGGCGGCCCCGTCCCAGCCGACGGCGACCGCCGTCGCACCGCGCGCCTCGGCCTCGTCCCGCGCCTTCGCCAGGGCGGGCGGCAGCGGCATTCCCGCGTCCTCCAGTAGCCGGCTGCGGCCGGCCAGCACCAGGTGGCCGTCGACCGTGCCGCGCACGCCGAGCCCGGGAAGGCCGGCGAAGTCCTCGGCGACAGGCGGAAGTTCGCCGACCGCGTCGGCCGCTCCGGTCGCGATCGCCCGCGCCACCGGGTGCTCCGAGGCGTGTTCGAGGGCTCCGGCCAGCCGCAGCACGTCCTGGTCGGCGACCCCGTCCGCGGCGTGCACGCCGGTCAGCGCCATCGCGCCGGTGGTGACGGTGCCGGTCTTGTCCAGCACGACGGTGTCCACGGCCCGTGTGGACTCCAGCACCTCGGGCCCCTTGATGAGGATCCCCAACTGCGCGCCGCGGCCGGTGCCGACCATCAGTGCGGTCGGCGTGGCCAGGCCCAGCGCGCACGGGCAGGCGATGATGAGCACCGCAACGGCCGCCGTGAAGGCCGCGGTCGGCCCTTCCCCGAGTGCCAGCCACACGCCGAGCGTGCCCAGCGCGAGGGCGATCACGGCCGGCACGAACACCGCCGAGATGCGGTCGGCCAGCCGCTGCGCCGCAGCCTTGCCGTTCTGCGCGTCGGCCACCAGCCGTGCCATGCGGGCCAGTTGGGTGTCGGCGCCGACCTTCGCGGCCTCGACGACGATCCGTCCGCCGGCGTTGACCGTCGCGCCGGTGACCGCCGACCCCGGCCCGACCTCGACCGGGACCGATTCGCCCGTCAGCATCGAGGCGTCGACCGCCGAGCCGCCCTCGCGCACGATCCCGTCGGTGGCGATCTTCTCGCCGGGCCGCACCACGAAGCGGTCGCCGACCGCCAACTCGGCCACCGGGACCCGGACTTCCCTTACCTGGCCGCCGCTGCCGGCGCGCAGCACCGCCACGTCCCTGGCACCCAGCTCCAGCAGCGCGCGCAGCGCCGCGCCCGCCCGCCGCTTGGCCCGGACCTCGAAGTACCGTCCGGCGAGGAGGAACGCGGTCACGCCGGCCGCGGCTTCCAGATAGATCTGCCCGCCCCCGTCGCCGCGCGAGATCGCGAAGCTGAACGGGTGCTTCATCCCGGCCGTCCCCGCGGTGCCGAAGAACAGCGCCCACAGCGACCAGCCGTAGGCGGCGAGGGTGCCGACCGAGACCAGGGTGTCCATGGTCGCCGCGCCGTGCCGGGCGTTGATCCAGGCCGCGCGGTGGAAGGGCCAGCCGGCGTAGGCGACGACCGGCGAGGCCAGAGTCAGCGCCAGCCACTGCCAGTTGGTGAACTGCAGGACCGGGACCATTGACAGCACGATCACCGGCACGGCCAGGACCACGGCGGTCGTCAACCGCTGCCGCAGCGGGACCAGTTCGGGGTCCTCCGCGGGCGGGGCGACGCCTCCGGCGGAGGGCTGTGCCCCGCCGGCGGCGACGGCGGGCGGGGGAGCGGGCGGCGCGGGCAGGGCGGCGGTGTAGCCGGTGGCCTCGACCGTCGCGACGAGATCGGAGACCGCGATGCCGGCCGCGTCGTCGTACGCCACCTTCGCCCGCTCGGTGGCGTAGTTGACGGTGGCGGTCACGCCGTCCATCCGGTTGAGCTTCTTCTCGATCCTCGCGGCGCAGGACGCGCACGTCATGCCGCCGATCTCCAGCTCGACCAGTTGCCGCTGCGCCGTCCCGCCGTCGTTCTCCGCTGTCGTCGCCACGCCCGTTCGCCTGCTCCCGTGAACCCTTGCTTCCCCTTGCCCGTGTGCCCGCCGGCGTCCGGGCCATCCTGCTGCGCGTGCCGGTGCCGGTGCCGGTGTCCGTGCCTGGGGCCGTCGTGTGCGTCCGGCTCCGGGTCGCTCCGCGCGCCTGCCCAGGTTCTCAGGCGCGGCCGACCAGCTCGTAGCCCGCCTCGTCGACGGCGGCGCGGATCGCGTCGTCGTCCAGGGGCTGCTCGGAGGCGATGGTCACCAGCCCGGTCGTCGCCACGGCCGTCACCGAGGTGACACCCGGGATCGCGGTGACCTCCTTGGTGACCGCGGACTCGCAGTGACCGCAGCTCATCCCGGAAACGGTGTAGACGGCCTCGCTCATGGTGCGCTCCTCATGCGTGTGCGTACGGGGATGCCGTACGGGTGCCGGTTGCCGGGACGGTTTCCCGCCCTCTCCCGTCAGCTTATACCCCCTAGGGGTATTACCGGAGCGCGGCCCGGCCGTTGTGGGCACCGTCACTCGTCCGCCGCGAGCCGGTCCATCAGCCGGGCGGCCAGCCGGAGCACCTCGCGCTCGGTGTCGTTCAGTTCCGCCTTCATGCGCGCCCGCAGCCAGGCGTCGCGGTGCTCGACGTCGCGCGTCATCGCCTCGAAGCCGCTCCGGGTCAGCTCGATGCGGAACTGGCGGCCGTCGTCGGCGTCCCGCACCCGGGTCACCAGCCCGTCCTGCTCGAGCGCGGCCAGTGTCCGGGTCAGCGACTGCGGCTGCACGTGCAGCGCGGCCGCCATCGCACCGGGAGTGCTCGGGCCCTCGCGGTACAGCTGCGCCAAGGCGCCGAGCCGGCCCGTCGGCAGCGAGTCGGGCAGCCGCTCGGCACGCATGCGGCGACTCAACCGGTTGACGGCGCGGCGGAGCGTGGACGCGGGGTCGGCGGGCGGGGGAGGAAACATGGCAGCCATTTTCTCAGCTCTGCGTACTATCTTGGGATCGATACTTCGGGGGTGAGTGACGGGTGACATCGCCGAATTAGTGGGGAACTCATGTGCTCATCGGCTTGGTTCGTAGTGACATGCACGCCAGCAGTGGATGATTGTCATACGCATGACGTAGGACTTGTGGGATGAGGACACAGATGATCGTCAGCCTGCGACTGCTGGACCCCGGCGGAGTGCGGTGGCGCGTGGCCATACGGACGGTCCTCGCGGCCGTGGCGGCGTTGCTGGTGACCGACGCGGTCGTGCGATCCGCTCATCTGCCCGGCGGCATGGTGGTGATCGCGACCGTCCTCGCCGTCCTCGTCTCGCGTTCGCTGCACGCCACCAGCCTCCCGCACCGCCTCTCCGCGCTGGCCTTTGTCCCCGGTATCGGCATCGTCGCCGCCTTCACCGGACGGTTCATGCTCGGCCACGCGGTGCTCGGTTCCGTTGTCTTCGTGAGCGCCGTCGCCACGTCCCGCTACCTGATGCGCTTCGGCGGCACCGTCCGCCGCCTCGGCCGCCTGGCCCTCACCCCGCTGATCGCCGTCCTGGTGGTGCCGATCCCGCCCAGCGCGGCCCACGCCACCGGCCCGCTGTGGGGCGGGGCCGCCGGGGCCATCGCCGTTGCCTGCGTGATCACCGCCATGGCGGTGCTGCCGGCCCGGCCCACCCGCGAGGCGGCCGCTGCCGCCCTCGACCTGCTGCCCGCCGCCGCCCGGCTGCGTGACCTGCCGGCCGGCGACCCCGCCCGGGCCCGTGCCGAACGCACCCTGCACCGCGCCGCCCTCACCGCCGAGGACCGGCTGGCCGCCGCCCGCCTCCCCGAAGGCGCCGACCACGCCCCGCTCGACGCCCTGTCCGCCGCGGTGCTCCGGGCCGAGGTCCTGGCCGCCGCCGAACCGGACGCCGAAGCGGGTACGGACACCGGACCGGGCCGCTGGAACGCCGCGGTCGCCGACGTCCGCACCCGGGCCGCCGCCGTACGCCGCACCCCCTCCCGCGAACACCCGGCCCCTGACGCGCCCGCGCCCCGCCGCAGGGCCGGCGGCTGGCGCGACCCGCAGCCGCAGACCCGGCTGACCGCCCAGCTCGCGTGCGCCATGGCCGCCGCGTTCGCAGCCGGCCACCTGGCGTTCTCGCACCGCTGGACCTGGACGGTCATCACCGCGTTCGTGGTGTGCAGCGCCGCCCGCAGCCGCGGGGACGTGGTGCACCGCAGCGGGCTGCGGATCGCCGGGGCGTTCACCGGAGCCGTCACCGGAACGCTGGCCGCCCACCTGGTCGCCGGCCGGGCGCCGCTCGCCGTCACGGTGATCCTCGTGTACCTGCTGGCCGGCCTGTGGCTGCGCGATCTCACCTACGCCGCCTGGGCGTTCTGCGTCACCAGCATGCTCGCCGTCCTCCACGGCATGGACGGCGAGCGCGGCACCGCGCTCCTCGTCCAGCGGCCCGAAGGCATCCTGCTCGGCTCGGCCTGCGGCATCGCGGCCGCGTACTTCGTCCTGCCGCTGCGCACCGAGACGGTGCTGCGCGGGCGGGCGGCCAGGGCCCTGCAGGTGCTGCAGGACCTGCTCGGCGCCACCCGGGCCACCGAACCCCAGCCCGCGGAGATGCGGCGGCTGGCCCGCGCCTTCGACCGCGCCACCCGCGACCTCGCCCAGGCCGCCGCGCCCGCCCGCGCCCACCGATCCGTGGTCCACCGCCTGAGGCGCCGCCTCCCGGACCCGCTTGCCCGTGTGCTGGACGCAGCCTCCGCGCGCATCCGGCGCCCCACGGGCGCCAAGCCCGGCCCGGCCGCCGCACATGCCCACGCCGCGGACTGGGCGGACGCCCTCGCCGCCTGCGCCCCCGCCGTGCGGGCCCTCGCCGCCGGCGACCCCCGCGAACTGGCCGCCGCACGACCGCACCTGGGCCTGGCCGCCCTCAACACCGGGCAGGTGCGGCGCAGGCTCGGCCACCGCCCCGACGCCGGGCCGCCGCGCAGGACCCGCGGCGGACCCCCGCACCTGGTACTCCTGAACGCCGCGCTCGCCGACCTCTACGACCGGCTGCCCACCGCGCCCGCCCCTCCGGTGCCCGCGCCCGCGCCGGCCGCCGGCTGATCCGCCCGTGGTTGAGATCTTCCGCACTCCGCCCGGGCCCCCGCTTCCGCGCGCCGCCGCGGGCCCTACGCTTGGGACGTCGGCGCGTACCGCGAACGCGGACGCGACCAGCTCGTTCACCAGGAGGCGGCACCGTGCTGCGCACCATGTTCAAGTCCAAGATCCACCGGGCCACCGTGACCCAGGCCGATCTGCACTATGTGGGCTCCGTGACCGTCGACGCCGACCTGATGGACGCCGCCGACCTGCTGCCCGGTGAACTCGTGCACATCGTCGACATCACCAACGGCGCGCGCCTGGAGACCTACGTCATCGAGGGCGAGCGCGGTTCCGGGGTGATCGGCATCAACGGCGCCGCCGCGCACCTGGTCCACCCCGGCGACCTCGTCATCCTGATCAGCTACGCCCAGGTCGACGACGCCGAGGCCCGCGCCCTGCGCCCGGCCGTGGTCCACGTGGACGCCGCCAACCGGATCGTTGCCCTCGGCGACGACACCGCCGAGCCCGCGCCCGGCTCCGACGCCGTCCGCCCTCCCCACGCGGCCGTGCGGGTCTGACCACCTCGGACACCAGAGGAATCCCGCGAGGATCCAGGACCGTACGAGGAGGGGCCTCCCGGGCTCGCGGGCCGCGTGTCCCGGCGCCGCCGTGTCCCGGGCCGGATCGGCCGGGCTCACTCATCCCTTCAAGCAGCGGTCACCACGGCTGAGCCGTTGACGGGGCCGGACACCGGTCGTATCTCCACACGGACGCCGCGCACGGCCGCCGTCCACACCGCGCGCAGCCGCGCCAGCTCCGTGAGCTCCTCCGCCGTCCACGGCCGGTCGCCGTGCTCCTGCACGTACGCGCGCAGGACCGCGTTCGCCGAGTGCGCCGCGGCAGCTGCCGTCGTCGGCTCATCGGCGTTCGCCTGATCGAGACTTCCCCCAAACATGTGAACCACCCTAGGGCGACCCACTGACAATCCCGAATCCGTTTCGCCACGGCGTGTGGCCGGGCCCGTACGCGCCGGCACGGCCCCGGACCTGCGAAGACCACGGCGTGCCCGGCGACCGTCGGTGCCTGCTGCCATGCTGGATGTGAGAGAGGACACAGCGTCCGAATCCGCCACAACCACGCCAGACCGCGCACGGCGCGGACAGCTCACGCACAGCCATGGAGGACGGCACCATGCTCACCACCGACTACGTGCCCGGCGCACCCAGCTGGGTCGACCTGGGCAGCCGCGACACGGACGCGGCAGCAGCGTTCTACAAGGCCCTGTTCGGCTGGGAGTTCCAGTCCGCGGGCCCGGACGCCGGCGGCTACGGCATGTTCCAGCTGGGCGGGAAGACGGTCGCCGCACTCGGCCCGCTGCAGGAGAACGCCACGTCGGCCTGGACCGTGTACTTCGAGACGGCCGACGCCGACGCGACCACCAAGACCGTCGAACAGGCCGGCGGCAGCGTCCGGTTCGCGCCGATGGACGTCTTCGACCAGGGCCGCCTCGCCGGCTACACCGACCCGACCGGCGCCGACTTCGCCGTGTGGGAGCCGCGCTCCAACAAGGGGCTCGACCACGTGGGCGACGGCGCCCTGTGCTGGACCGAGCTGTACACGCCGGACGCCGAGCAGGCCAAGGCGTTCTACCAGGCGGTCTTCCACTGGGACAGCATCGGCATGCCGCTGCCCGACAACGCCGGCACCTACCACGTCGTCTCCCGCGCCGGCGGCGGCCAGGAGGGTTCGCACGGCGGCATCCTGCAGCTCGCCCCCGACCTGCTCCCCGACGGAACCGCCTACTGGCAGCCGTACTTCGCGGTCGCCGACTGCGACGGTGTGGTGGCCAAGGCCGCCGAGAAGGGCGCCGCGGTGCTGATGCCCGCCACCGACATGCAGGGTATCGGGCGCATCGCCCTCCTCCGGGACCTCGAGGGCGCGTTCTTCGCCGTCCTCAGCCCCGAGCCGCCCCAGGGCTCCGCCTCCTGACGGAACGTCTGGCCATCAGGCCGGTGGAACGTCAGACGACCCCGGGTCCGGCGGGCGCCTCACCGCTCCCGCCGGCCGTGCCGGTCGCCGCGGTCCCGGTCCACGCCGTCAGCTCGCGCGCGCTCTCGAACCGCATCTGCCCGCCGCCGAGCGGGTCGGTGAACTCCAGGGCGCGCGCGAGCAGTTGCAGCGGCCGGTCGAAGTCCTCGTCCTCAGGGGCCCGCTCGGGCAGCACCCGCGGGTAGACGGGGTCGTTGAGCAGCGGCAGGCCCAGCGCGTTCATGTGGACCCGCAGCTGGTGGGTGCGGCCGGTCGCGGGCAGCAGCCGGTAGAGGCCCAGCCCGCCGCGGTGCGCCAGCAGCTCGACCCGGCTCTCCGCGTTCGGCGGGCCCGGCTCCTCGTGCGCCGCGATCACCCCGCGGTCCTTGACGATCCGGCTGCGCACGGTCCGCGGCAGCGCCACCTCCGGGTCGTACCCGGCCACCGCCTCGTACTCCTTGCGCACCCGACGGTCCCGGAACAGCGTCTGGTAGGCCCCGCGGTCCTGCGGGCGGACCACGAACAGCGCGAGGCCCGCGGTCAGCCGGTCCAGCCGGTGCGCGGGTGACAGCTGCGGCAGGCCGAGGTCCCGGCGCAGCCTGGCCAGCGCCGTCTCCGTGACGTGCCGACCGCGCGGCGTGGTGGCCAGGAAGTGCGGCTTGTCCGCGACGACGATCCGCTCGTCCCGGTACACGACCCCGACGGGGAAGGGCACCGGCCGCTCGGGTTCCAGGTCCCGGTGGAACCACACCCAGCCGCCCGCCCGGTACGGGGTGCCCGCGTCCACCGGACCGTCCTGCGTGACGAACCGGCCGTCCACGAGCATCGCGTCCAGCCGCGGCCGGCCCACCGTCGTGCCGTAGTGGTCGAGCAGGAAGTCGCGGATCGTCGGCCAGGAGCCGTCGCCGGGCAGCCGCAGCCGCACGGGGTCGATGCCCGCGCGCTGCTCCAGCGGTGCGGGCGGCGCCTTCCGCCGCGGCCTGTGCGCCACGATCCCGCTCGCCCTCTTCCCGTGCCCCCGGTGCTTCCGTACGCGTTTCGTACGTACGCGTTTCGTACGTGCACGTCTTGTATGCCGCGCAGGGTCGTCCCGCCGCCGCGGCCTACGCCTCGCGCGCCGTCAAGGCTACGCGTCCGACCTGCGGTTCCGTTGATCTCCGAAGTCGGATGAGAGCGCTCTCTTGACGTGTTGGCGTGTACACGACTTCAATCGTTGTCGGTCAGTCCCACACCCCCACCTGGACGCAGCCCGGTGCTGCCGTCGACCCATCACCCGGAGCCGGCCATGTCCGATCACGCACGAAGGTCCCCCCATCCCGGCGCCGCACGCCTGACCTCGCTGGTCCGGCGGTGGCGCACTCTCGCCCTGGCGGCCGCGCTCGGCGCCGTCGCCCTGTTCGGCGCCGAGGCCCCCACCGCGCAGGCCGTCACCGTCCCGGCGCCGCCGTCCGGCTGGTCGACCGTCTTCAGCGACGACTTCTCCGGCGCCTCGGGCAGTGCCCCCAACAGCTCGAAGTGGACGTACGACACCGGCCCCGGCTCGAACTTCGGCACCGGTGAGATCGAGACCATGACCAACTCGACCAGCAACGTCCACCTTGACGGCAACGGCCACCTGAACATCACCGCCCTGGGCAGCGGCAGCAACTGGACGTCGGGCCGCATTCACACGCCCACCGCCCTGGTGGGTGCGCCGGCCGGCGGCAAGCTGCAGGTCACCGCGTCGATCCAGCAGCCCTCCCCGGCCAACGGCCTCGGGTACTGGCCCGCGTTCTGGATGCTGGGCTCCGGCCAGTGGCCGGAGAACGGCGAGATCGACATCATGGAGGACGTCAACGCCCTGTCCCAGGTGGCCGGCACGGTCCACTGCGGCACCTACCCGGGCGGCGTGTGCAACGAGGGCAACGGCATCGGCAGCGGCCTGCGCGGCTGTTCCGGCTGCCAGAGCGGCTTCCACACGTACTCGATGATCCTGGACCGCACGAACACCTCGGCCGAGTCGATCACCTTCTACCTGGACGGCTCGGCGTACTTCACCGTCACCGAGGGCCAGGTCGGCGCCTCCACCTGGCAGCAGGCGTTCGACCACAACATGATGATCATCTTTGACCTCGCCATGGGCGGCGGCTTCCCCAACGGCGTGTGCGGCTGCACCTCGCCGAGCGGGGCGACGACCTCCGGCGGGACGATGAGCGTCGGCTACGTGGCGGCGTACAGCACCTCCGGTGGCGGCGGCAACCCGCCGCCCGGCAACGGCAAGGCCATCACCGGCTACGGCGGCCTGTGCCTGGACGACCGCTCCTCCAGCACCGCCAACTACAACCCGATCCAGGTCTACACGTGCAACGGCACGGGGGCCCAGCAGTGGACCGTCGTCGAGGCCGGCAGCACCCTGCACGTCCTCGGCAAGTGCCTGGACGTGTACGCGGCCGGCACCGCCAACGGGACAGCCGTCGACCTCTACGACTGCAACAGCACCGGATCACAGGTGTGGATCCCGCAGTCCAACGGGTCCTTGTACAACCCGCAGTCCAACAAGTGCCTGGACGACACCGGTTGGTCCACCACACCCGGCACCCAGGTCCAGATCTGGGACTGCACGGGCGGCGCCAACCAGGTCTGGAACCTGCCCTCCTGACCCGGCCCGCGGCCGGGCCGGGCGCCCGAACCCGGGCCCGGCCGCGGACCGCACGCGAAAGCCCGCACCCTGGAGGGTGCGGGCTTTCCGCATGTCGATCGGCAACGTGCCCCAGGCAGGATTCGAACCTGCGACACCAGCTTTAGGAGAGCTGTGCTCTATCCCCTGAGCTACTGGGGCGGGGATGCGTCCAGCCGTGGCTGATCACGCGTCGACAGTGTACCGGCTGCGCCGATCCGCCGAGGCGGGTGATACGCCGCCGGGCCGTGGACGGGGGTCCGGAGGCGGCGCACGGCGCTCCGGGCCCGCATGTCAAGGGTGAGCGATCGGTCGCGGACAGTGACAAGGGCCAGGCTGGAATAGCAGGGCGGGTGCCTCGGTTGAGGTGGTTGAATGGTCAACCAAATGGGACGGGTGAGAAGGATGCAGTTCGGGATCTTCACGGTCGGCGACGTGACGACCGACCCCACCAACGGGCGCACGCCGAGCGAGCACGAGCGGATCAAGGCGATGGTCGCCATCGCGCAGAAGGCGGAAGAGGTGGGCCTCGACGTCTTCGCGACCGGCGAGCACCACAATCCGCCTTTCGTACCGTCGTCTCCTACGACGATGCTCGGTTACATCGCCGCGCGCACCGATCATCTGATCCTGTCCACGTCGACCACGCTCATCACGACGAACGACCCGGTGAAGATCGCCGAGGACTTCGCGATGCTGCAGCATCTGGCGGAGGGCCGCGTCGACGTGATGATGGGCCGCGGCAACACCGGCCCGGTCTACCCCTGGTTCGGCAAGGACATCCGCCAGGGCATCGAGCTGGCCGTGGAGAACTACGCGCTGCTGCACAAGCTGTGGCGCGAGGACGTCGTGGACTGGGCCGGCCGGTTCCGCACCCCGCTGCAGTCCTTCACCTCGACCCCGCGCCCGCTGGACGGCGTGCCGCCGTTCGTCTGGCACGGCTCGATCCGCAGCCCCGAGATCGCCGAGCAGGCCGCCTACTACGGTGACGGCTTCTTCGCGAACAACATCTTCTGGCCCAAGGAGCACTTCAAGCGGCTGATCGACCTGTACCGCGACCGGTTCGCGCACTACGGGCACGGCACGCCGGAGCAGGCGATCGTCGGACTCGGCGGCCAGGCGTTCATACGGAAGAACTCGCAGGACGCGGTGCGCGAGTTCCGGCCCTACTTCGACAACGCGCCCGTCTACGGGCACGGCCCGTCGCTGGAGGAGTTCACCGACCAGACCCCGCTCACCGTGGGCTCCCCCCAGGAGGTCATCGAGAAGACGCTGGCCTTCCGCGAGTCCTTCGGCGACTACCAGCGGCAGCTGTTCCTGATGGACCACGCGGGTCTCCCGCTGAAGACCGTCCTGGAGCAGCTCGACATCCTCGGCGAGGAGGTCGTGCCGGTGCTGCGCGAGGAGTTCGCCAAGGGACGGCCGGCCGAGGTGCCGGACGGACCCACCCACGAGGCGCTGGTGGCCCGGCGCGACGCAGAACTGCAGGAGGCTCAGGCATGACGAAGACGCTGGTCGCGGTCACCGCGGGGCTCAGCCGCCCGTCGTCGACGCGGCTGCTGGCCGACCGGCTGGCCGCCGCCGCCCGGCAGCACACGGGCGAGCTGACCACCGAGGTGCGGGTGATCGAGCTGCGCGAGCTGGCGAACGAGATCGCGCAGAACATGGTCACCGGCTTCCCCGGGCCGCGGCTGCGCGACGCCGTCGAGGCGGTCACCGCCGCCGACGGGCTGATCGCGGTCACCCCGGTGTTCACCGGCTCCTACAGCGGCCTGTTCAAGTCGTTCTTCGACATTGTCGACAAAGATGCACTGGCGGGTACTCCGGTGCTGATCGCCGCGACCGGCGGCACCGCCCGGCACTCCCTGGTGCTGGAGCACGCCATGCGCCCGCTGTTCGCCTACCTGCGGGCCGTGGTGGTGCCGACCGCCGTCTACGCCGCGTCCGAGGACTGGGGGACGGGCGGCGACGACGCCCTCGCCGGCCGCATCGACCGTGCCGCGCGGGAACTGGCGGCGCTGGTCGAGGCGCGTCCGGAGCACGCGGACGCCGAGGAAGCGGTGGTGCCGTTCGCCCAGCAGCTGGCGGCGCTGGCCGCGCAGGAGTGACGTCGCGCGCGGGGCGACCTGTAGGTGCCGGCCACCCGGACGAGTGACGAGCGGGCTGCTGCGGCGGCCCGCTCGCTCGTGCGGGTGAGGTGCGCGGCGCCGGCTACGCCGCTGTCACCTCTTCGGGTGGCGGTCGCCCGCGGTCGTCGAGGAACTCGATGATCGCCATGCCCACCACGGCCACCAGCGCGATCCAGAAGATGACCAGCCCGGTCGGGTACGACCACACCAGCAGCACGATGACGGCCACCGCCACGACCGCCCACTGCAGCGCGTACCGGTAGCGGTGCACCCAGCGCCCGACCGGACCCAGCGACGTGATCCCCAGCCCTTGGCGCACGGCCGCGATCCCCGACTCCCACACGTCGCGGACCCGCCGCGCCCACCGCCCCGGCCCGCTCAGCCAGGCGCCGACGGCCACGACCACGCCCAGGACGATCACCATCCGAACGGTCAGCCGCAGAAATCGGATCAGCTGGTCGTAGACCGCGCCGGCCGCTGGCTCGTTGGTGTTCGCCGGCAGATGGTTCAGGTAGATGACGCGGAACACCGACAGCCCGATGCCGAGGACCGCGACCCCGGCGGCCACGGCCAGCGCCGCGGTCACCAGGGCCCTCCGCCGCCGCGCAGCCAGCAGCACGCCGGCGGCCGCCAGCACCACGGTGATCAGCGGCAGCCAGTTCCCGGCCAGCTCCAGGATCCGGAACCCGGTCTTGACCTTCTTCACATCGTCGGACTTCACCAGGACGAAGTCGGTGTTCACCGCCGGGATGTGCGCCGCGACGCCCAGCCCTCGCTGGACCAGCTGCTGCTTGACCTGATCGACCACCGGGGCCAGGTTCAGCACCACCTCGTCGCCGCGCACCTGCAGGGCGGTGTTGCTGTTGCCGGTCAGAGCCCCTGTGAACGCGGCGTGCGCCTGGCGGTTCAGCTGCGTCCACAGCCGGGCGAAGGTGTCGGACGCCACGAAGGTGGCCACCGTCTGGTGCACGAAGTCCTTGATGCCGCTGGTGATCGGGCCGCGCAGCGTCCCCAGCGCGGCCTCCAGCCGCGGGCGGTCCGACGGCGTGACGTTGGACAGCAGCGCGTGCAGGTCGACCTTCGTCATGATCGCGTCGGTCACCCGATCGGTGACCGCCGCCTGGACGTCGGGCTGCTTGGCCAGCGGCGCGACCGTCGCGACGTAGCGGTCGGTGTTCGCCATCTCGTCGGCCACCCACACCGCCACCGCGCTCAGCGGCGCGAGCACCGCGGCCACGATGATCAGGACCGCGGACAGGAACGAGCGCCAGCGATGCCGGGGGGTGACCCGCTTGCGCAGGGCGGCCAGTTCCGCCCGCTCGTCATCGTCCAGCGGGCCGCGGCCCTCCGGACCGTCATCCGGGGGCACGTCGGCAGGGGTGGCCATACGCGTACTCCCCTCATGCGGTTCTCCGGTCCTGTGTTCATCAGAAAACGGCCCCGGGGCGCGGATCGCGCGCGGTGCTACTGCGTATGGGCGCCTGCACGGGATGTGGGCACGCCGGTCGGCCTACACCTGCCGGTGATGATGTGCTCATCGGGTCACGCCAACCGGGTGACGGCGAGTTAGCCGTACGGAATGGTTGGTTACTCATCGTTGTGTCCGAGCCGTACCTCAGCGGTGCGGCCGAACACTCCGTGACCGTCATCGCCACCTGGGACGGTCGTCCGATGACGGTCGCGGGTGATCTCCCGCGGCCCGGGCAGACGGCCGGTGCGGGAGACCGCGGAACGGAGGAGCTGCCGCCGCGGCCGGTTTCGGGGACCGGTCGCCGGCAGCTCCTCGGCCTGTCCGCCGCGCCCCGCCCGCAGCTTGCCGCCCGCCCTGCCGAGGGCCCGCGGCCAGGCCCCGCAGCCGGACTTCCCCCACATGGCGGAGGTGCTGACCTGCGCCTAGCGTGGGACTGCGGGGGGGCGAAGTCGTGCCGAGGGAGACGCATGCCATGGTCCGCAGCACGCAGGACAGCTCCGCAACCGGCCACCTGGGACGCGATACCCGGAAGGCCGGGGTAAAGAGCGATACGGGCCCCCCGGACCACCGGTGGTGGGTGCTTGTCGTCGTCGGCACCGCGCAGCTCATGGTGGTGCTCGACGCGACGATCGTGAACATCGCGCTGCCGTCGGCGCAGAAGGCGCTCGGCTTCTCCGACGGCAACCGCCAGTGGATCATCACCGCGTACGCGCTGGCGTTCGGCTCGCTGCTGCTCTTCGGCGGGCGGCTCGCCGACCTCCTCGGCCGCAAGACGACGTTCCTGGTCGGCCTGGTCGGCTTCGCCCTCGCCTCCGCCGTCGGCGGTGCGGCTCCCAGCTTCGAAGTGCTGGTCACCGCCCGCGCGGCCCAGGGCGCCTTCGGCGCGGTCCTCGCGCCCGCAGCCCTGTCCCTGCTGACCACGACCTTCACCGACACCAGGGAGCGGGCGAAGGCGTTCGGCATCTACGGCGCGATCGCCGGCGCCGGAGCCGCGGTCGGCCTGCTGCTCGGCGGCATCCTCACCGAGTACCTGGACTGGCGCTGGTGCCTGTACGTCAACCTGCTCTTCGCCGCCGCCGCGTTCGTCGGCGGATGGCGGCTGCTGCGCGCCGGCGCGCCACCGGACCGTCCGACCCTGGACGTGCCCGGCACCCTGATGGTCACGTCCGGCCTGTTCTGCATCGTCTACGGCTTCTCCAACGTGCAGCGCCACTCCTGGACCACGCCCAGCACATGGGGATTCCTGCTGGCCGGCGTCGTCCTGCTACTGGCCTTCGTGCTGTGGCAAGGGCGCACCAGGCATCCGCTGCTACCCCTGCGGGTGGTGGGCGACCGGGACCGCGCGGCGTCGTTCCTGGCGATGTTCCTGTCCGGCGCGGGCATGTTCGGCGTCTTCCTGTTCCTGACGTACTACATGCAGCGGACCCTGTTCTACTCGCCGATCAAGACGGGGCTGGCGTTCCTGCCCATGGTCGCCGTGCTGGTCGCCGCGTCCATGACCGTGCAGAACTCGCTGCTGCCCAGAGTCGGCGCCAAACCCATCGTGCCGACCGGCATGCTCTTCGCGGGCGGTGCCATGGCGTGGCTGACCTCGCTCAATGCCAACAGCACCTACTTCGCGCACATCATGCCGCCCCTGCTGCTGCTCGGCCTCGGTCTCGGCATGGTCTTCGCCACCTCGATGAACCTCGCCACCGCGAGGGTGCGGCCCAGCGACTCGGGTGTCGCCTCGGCGATGGTCAACACCAGCCAGCAGGTCGGCGGCTCGGTCGGCACCTCGCTGCTCAACTCCCTCGCCACGACGGCCGCCGCCAGCTACCTGGTCGGCAGGCAGCCGACACCGGCCGTGGCCGCCCAGGCGCAGCTGCACAGCTACACCGTCGCCTACTGGTGGTCGGCGGCGTTCTTCGCAGCCGGCTCCGTCATCACGTTCCTGCTGTTCCGGCGGGGCAAGCCGAGGATCCAGGCGAGCCCCGAGGACAGCGAGGAACGGACACCGGCCGCCATGTGAGCCGCCGTCCCGCTTCCCGGTCGGCGCCGGGGAGCGGGCGGTGTGTTGCCGGCCCATCCGCATGCCGGAACACGCCGATGCAACATGCCCCATACAGCTATCGTTCCGGCATGACAGCCAACGGGACGGACGCCGCCTCCGGCGGCAGCACGCCGGCACCGGCAGCCGTGGCCGCGCTCGAGGGCGCGAGCGTGCGGCGCTACACCACCGGCCAGGTCATCCTCGACGACATCACCTGGACCGTGAGGTCCGGCGAGCACTGGGCGCTACTCGGGGCCAACGGCGCGGGCAAGACGACGGTCCTGCGGCTGATCGGCGCGCTGATGCACCCCACCACCGGAACCGTCGAGGTGCTGGGCCACCGCCTGGGCCAGGTCGACATGCGCGAACTGCGCGCCCGCATCGGGCTGGTGTCCTCCGCGCAGAAGGTCCCGCAGGACGCGACCGCGCATACTGTCGTACTGACCGGTCATACCGGCACTGTGCAGCCGCTCTGGCGAAAATACGACTCCGAGGTGCGCGACCGCGCCCACGCGCTCCTCGCCGAGCTGGAGATCAAGGACCTCGCCGACCGCGCCTTCGGCGTCTGCTCCGGCGGCCAGCGCGCCCGCATCCTGGTGGCGCGGGCACTGATGGCCGATCCGTCGCTGCTGCTGCTCGACGAGCCGTTCAACGCCCTCGACCTGCCGTCGCGTGAAGATCTGATCGACGCCATGCACGGGCTCGCAGTCACCCGTACGGGTCTGGCGACGATCACCGTCACCCATCACCTGGAGGAGCTGTCACCTGCCATCGGGCATGTGCTGCTGCTGAAGGAGGGCCGGGTGCTGACCGCGGGGCCCGCGGAGCAGGCGCTGACGGGGGAGTGGATGTCGGCGTGCTTCGGGCGGCCGATCGAGGTGAGCCGGCACGAGGGGCGGTGGCTGGCCCGATCCGGGCGCCACTGAGTACGGCCCCTGGGGAATCGGTCAGCGCAGCCAGGGCACGTCATTGCCCTCGGGCCCGTGCAGGCCGTCGGCGATGATCCGCGAGATCTCGGTGAGCTGGGCGGTCTGCTCGCTGGTGAGCCGGTCGAAGATCGCGGCACGCACGGCCGAGACATGGCCGGGCGCGGTGCGCACCACTTCCTCGTAGCCCTCGTCGGTCAGGACCACGATCTGACCGCGGCGGTCGGACGGGCAGCTCTCGCGGCGCAGCCAGCCGTTGCCCTCCAGGCGGGTGACCGCGTGGGACAGCCGCGACCGGGTGATCTTCGTCTGCTGCGCCAGCTCGGTCATCCTCATCCGGCGCCCGGGCGTCTCGGAAAGTGTGCTGAGCAGTGCGTAGTACATGTGCGGCATGCCGGCGTCCCGCTGCAGCTGCCGGTCGAGGTGGTCTTCGAGAAGCGTGGTGGCCTGCAGAAACGCTCGCCATGCCGCCTGCTCGTCTTCTGTCAGCCATCTCATGGTGTTCATGATAGAGCCACTTCTTGAAGCTTCAATAAAATACCACCGGCGGTCACTCTGCCGTGTGATGCAGGTCACCTTATGAGCGGGAAATATCCGGGGACCCGCTCCCCGTTTAGTCATACGACCGCGCGAAACGGGGATTCGTTTTCCGTTTCACGTGACGTGGCTCTCACCCGGGAGCCGCGCCGAGACAACCGACCAGCGGAAGGGAGCCCGCCGTGATGACCGACATGGACACCGCAGCCAAGCCACGCACGGCGCGGCTTCGCGCCGATGCCTCCCGCAACCGCGAGCGGATCGTCGCCGCGGCGACCGAGGCGCTCGTGGAGTTCGGACCGGACGTCCCGCTCGACGAGGTGGCCCGGCGGGCCGGCGTCGGCAACGCCACCCTCTACCGCCACTTCAGCGACCGCTGCGAACTCATCCGCCAGGTCACGCTGTCGGTGATGGCACGCACCGCCCAGCGGGCGGAGGACGCCCTCGCCGAGGAACCCGACGCCTTCGCCGCCCTCTACCGCTTCGTCTTCGAGGCGGCGGAGGAACGTATCGGCGCCCTGTGCCCCATGCTCTCAGAGGCCTTCGACCACGCGGACCCCGAGGTCGCAGGCCAGGTGCAGCGCATGGAAAGCGCGATCAACGCCATCGTCGACCGCGCCCAGCGCGCCGGCCAGTTGCGTCCCGACATCGCCGTCGGCGACCTGATGGTCGCACTCACCCAGCTGACCCGGCCGCTGCCGGGCACCGGCTGCGTGAGCTTCGACCGATTCGTCCACCGGCACCTGCAACTCTTCCTCGACGGGCTCCGCGCGCCGGCGCGGTCGGTGCTCGTGGGGACCGCCGCGACTCTGGAGGATCTGCAAGCCAGCCGTTAACCGTTCGCACGTCACGCCCGTCGGGTTGTAGCGTTGACGACTTCGTCAACGGCGCACTCCGTCGGCGTCACCGGATCAGGTCACCCGCTACAGGGCCGATCCGACAAGAGGCCGATCACGACCCGAGAAGCCACCGACGTCAGAGAAGACCGCTCGTCCTCCCGGACGCCGGCAGCGGATCCAGGTTCCGATCCCCCGCCGGACGAACTCGCTGACACACGTCCCCACGTCCTGTCACTCCGCATCCCTTTAGTGAGACCAGTTATGCCTGAAACGCTCAAGCCCGATCCAAAGCGGTGGACCGCGCTGATCTTCATCGCGATCGCCCAGTTGATGGTCGTCCTCGACGCGACCGTCGTGAACATCGCACTGCCGTCCGCCCAGGCCGACCTGGGTATCTCCGACGGCAACCGCCAGTGGGTCGTCACGGCCTACACCCTCGCCTTCGGTGGCCTGCTGCTCTTCGGCGGTCGCGTGGCCGACCTGTGGGGACGCAAGAACACCTTCATCGTCGGCCTGTTCGGCTTCGCCGCGGCCTCCGCCATCGGCGGCGCCGCGGTGAACACCTCGATGCTGCTCGGTGCCCGCGCCCTGCAGGGTGTCTTCGGCGCGCTCCTGGCGCCCGCCGCCCTGTCGCTGCTCGCGGTGATGTTCACCGACGCGAAGGAGCGCGCCAAGGCGTTCGGCATCTACGGCGCCATCGCCGGTGCCGGTGCGGCCGTCGGCCTGATCCTCGGCGGTGTCCTGACCGAGTACCTGAACTGGCGCTGGGCGCTCTTTGTCAACATCGCCTTCGCCGCCGCCGCCATCATCGGCGCCGGCCTGTTCATCAACGAGCCCGCACAGGGCCGCAACCGCAACCGCCTCGACGTCCCCGGCGTGATCCTCGCCAGCGCCGGCCTGGTCTCCCTGGTGTACGGCTTCAGCCGTGCCGAGTCCGACGGCTGGGGTGCCGGCCTGACGGTCGGCCTGTTCGTCGCCGCCGGCGTCCTGCTCGTCGCGTTCGTGCTGGTCGAGAGCCGTGTCAAGGCCCCGCTGCTGCCGCTGCGCGTCGTGACCGAACGCAACCGCGGTGGTATCTACCTGTCGCTGGGTCTGGCCGTCATCGGCATGTTCGGCCTGTTCCTGTTCCTGACGTACTACCTGCAGACCGTCATGGGCTACTCGGCGCTGAAGTCCGGGTTCGCCTTCCTGCCGATGGTGGCGGGCATGATCGTCGGCTCCACGCAGATCGGCACGCGTCTGATGCTGCGGGTCCGCCCGCGCTACCTGATGGCGCCCGGCTTCCTGGTCGCCGCGGTCGGTATGGGCATCCTGGCGCAGATCAAGGTCGACTCCAGCTACGCCGCGATCCTGCTGCCCGGCCTGGTCCTGATGGGCCTCGGTATGGGTACGGCGTTCATGCCGGCGATGAGCCTCGCCACCCACGGGGTGCGGCCGGAGGACGCGGGTGTCGCGTCCGCCATGGTCAACACCTCGCAGCAGGTGGGCGGTTCGATCGGTACCGCGCTGCTGAACACCCTGGCGGCCAGCGCCACCACCTCGTGGATCACCGGCCACCTGAAGAGCCCGGGCGACCTCAAGAACAAGGTGTTCGTCAACGAGGCCGCCGTGCACGGCTACTCCGTCGCCATCTACTGGGCGATGGGCATCCTGCTCGTGTCGGCCGTCCTGGCCTTCACCCTCATCAACGCCTCGGTGCAGAACAACCCCGAGCGCGCCGAGGGCGACGAGTCGATCGAGGACGTCGCGGTGCCGGTCATCGCGCACTGACACGCACGGGTGACAGGACCGGACCGGTCCTGACGTGGTGGCGCCGCGGGAGCGCGCCACCACGTGGGTACGAGAAGACGGCAGGTCCCCGCCGCTCCGGTTCAGCCGGAGGGGCGGGGACCTGCCGTTCGTCGTGGCGCGGCCGTCCCGGGGCGGACGGCCCGCGTGCCGGCGCCTGCCGCTACAGGCCCTGCGGCCAGTTGTAGGAGGTGGGCACCTGCACCTTGGTGGCGGGCGAACCGTAGACGACCGCGATCTCGTCGTGCGCCGCGAGCTTCAGCGCCGCCGGGTCACCGGACTGCTCCTTGCCGTTGACGTAGACGTGCAGCTCCTTGCCGCCGCCCGTCTTCAGCGGGCCGAGGCTGTCCTTGGTGATCGGCACGTTCCACTCGGTCATGAACTCGCCGAGGGTGAAGTCGGCCTTCACCGGCGACTCGATGTGCACCACACCGGAGGTGTCGTGCGTGTGCAGCGGGCTGATCTGCTGCTTGTTCAGGTCGATGCCGATGTCTGCGGGGACGGTCACCTGCTTGCCGTCCACGTAGACGTCGAGGTGGCTGTGGATGTGCAGGACCTGCCCCTCCTGCCCGAGCATCGGCAGACCAGCGGCCTTCACCTGTGCCGAAGCGTCGGCGGGCGCGGGCCACGCGACCGAGGAAGCGGCCGGCTTGCTGTCGGACGCGGGGGAGGTCGCGGAGTCGCTCGCCTTCTTGTCGTTCGAGCCGCACGCGGCCAGGGTCACGGCTCCGGCCAGGACGGCCACGCCGATCGCGATGCGTCGCTTCTGCATGAGGGGGGTGTCTTCCTGTTCAGCCGAGCTGGACGGAGCGCTTGGCGAGGCCCATCCAGAAACCGTCGATGATGCTGCGCTGGCTGCCGAGATCCGACTCGGCAGCGCCGAGCGTAACGAACAGCGGGGCGAAGTGCTCGGTCCGCGGATGCGCCAGGTGGCCTGCGGGCGAGGCGTGCTCGAAGTCCAGCAGCGCGTCGATGTCCTGGGCGTCCAGGGCGCGGTGCCCCCAGTCGTCGAACTCCGCGGACCAGCTGGGCACACCGCCGGAGTGCCGAAGCGCGGCCAGGTTGTGGGTGAAGAAGCCGCTCCCCATGATGAGCACACCTTCGTCGCGCAAGGGGGCCAGCCGGCGCCCTATACGGAACAGCTCCTCGGGCTCGAGCGTCGGCATCGACACCTGCAGCACCGGGATGTCCGCCTCCGGGTACATCTCCACCAGGGGGACATAGGCGCCGTGGTCGAGGCCGCGGTCGGGTACGTCCTGCACGGCGTGGCCGGCGCCGCCCAGCAGCTTGCGCACGGACTGCGCCAGCTCAGGAGCCCCGGGTGCCGCGTAGGTCACCTGGTAGTAGTGCTCGGGGAAGCCCCAGAAGTCGTAGACCAGGGGCACGGTCGTGGTCGCGCCGATGGCCAGCGGTGCCTCTTCCCAGTGCGCCGAGACCATCAGCACCGCCTTGGGGCGGGGCAGGCCGGCCGCCCAGGCGGCCAGCTCGCCGGGCCATACGGGGTCGTCGGCGAGCGGCGGGGCGCCGTGCGAGAGGTAGAGAGCCGGCATCCGCTCCGGTGTCGCTGTGGTCATCGCGGGAGCCTCCTTGAAGTTTCAAGCGTAGTGCGACGATAACGCAGATTTGCTTGAACCTTCAAGAAGTGCTGGAGGTCCGCCCCAGCGCGGGGCTCAAGTCAGCCGCTTCTCGAACCACGCGACGTCGTGATAGGCGCCGAACTTCCGCCCCACCTCGCCGTACACGCCGATCTGCTCGAACCCGAAGCGGCGGTGCAGGCGGATCGACGCCTCGTTGGGAAGAGCGATCCCCGCGTACGCGCGGTGCACGTCCTCACTCGCGAGCGCCTCGAAAAGCTGCTTGTAGAGCAGGGTGCCGATACCGCGGCCGCCCGCGTCGGGTGCCAGGTAGATGGTCGTCTCCACCGACGTCGCGTAGGCGGCCTTCGGGCGGAAGGGGCTGCTCGTCGCGTATCCCAGGATCTTTTCCGGTGAACCGGCCTCCCGGGCAACCAGAAGGCGATGGGGGCCGTCTTCCGGGTGGGAGAGCAGCCACGGCCGGCGCTCGTCGGGCGTGAGGGGAGTGACGTCGAACGTGATCGCCGTCTCACGGACGTAGTGGTTGTAGAGCTCCGTCAGGGCGGCCAGATCCCCCTCTTCACCCGGACTGACCTGCACTTCTATACGATCCGACACCATTCGACCTCTCTGTGTGGCGGCACAGGGTACTGCATGATCATAAAAAACAGGTGACGACTTGGGAATTGTGTCCGGTTTCCAGTCGTTATCTCGATCGGATGGGGCAGCCGGAAGGCAAGAGGGACTGCACACCGCAGGAGCTCGAACAGCGTCCCATACCGACACAGACCGCACGCACCTTCGTAAGGGAGCTCGCATGGCAACCCGTGCCGTCGCCCGTCGTAACGCAGGCGGGACCAGCAGCGTTCGCGCCGCAGGCGGAGAGGTCGCGGACCGTGACCTCGTCGGCATGTACCTGGACGAGATCGCGCGCACACCGCTGCTCGATGCCGCCAGGGAGGTCGAGCTGTCCCGGGACATCGAAGCGGGCGTGTACGCGGAGCGCATCCTGGCCGCCGAGAACGACCTGCCCGCCGACGCGGGCGCCGACGCCGACCGCGGGGAACTCGAAGCCCTCGTGGCGGCCGGTGAGCGCGCCAAGGACGTCTTCATCAGGTCCAACCTCCGTCTCGTCGTCGCCGTCGCCCGGCGCTACCCGCGCAGCGGGCTGCCGCTCCTGGACCTGATCCAGGAGGGCAACGCCGGCCTGGTGCGCGCCGTCGAGAAGTTCGACTACGCCAAGGGCTTCAAGTTCTCCACCTATGCGACATGGTGGATCCGCCAGGCCATCACCCGGTCCATCGCCGACCAGTCGCGCACCATCCGGCTGCCCGTGCACCTCGTCGAGGAGCTCGGCCGCATCCGGCGCGTCCAGCGCGAGTTCAACCGGGAGAACGGCCGCGACGCCGAGCCCGCGGAGATCGCCGCCGAGCTCAGCTCCACCCCGGAGCGCGTCGCCGACGTCCTGGACTGGGCACGCGACCCCGTGTCGCTGAACATGTCCGTCGACGCCGAGGGCGAAACCGAGTTCGGCGACCTCGTCGAGGACGGCGCGGCACCCTCCCCGGAGGACTCCGTGCTCGTCATGCTGCGGCGCGAGGAGCTCGACGGGCTCATCGACCGCCTCGACGACCGCACCGCGTCCATCATCCGCGCCCGCTACGGGATCGTGGACGGCCGCGAGCGGACCCTCACCGAGGTGGGCAAGGAACACGGCCTGACCCGCGAACGCATCCGCCAGATCGAGAAGCACGCCCTCGCCGACCTCAAGCGCATGGCGCGCGCCACCGGCCTGGACTACGAAGCCGCCTGACCCGGCGGCCCGCCCAGGCCCCACAGACCCGAACCCCGGTGCATCCCCCCCGCGCCGGGGTTCGGCCTGTCCGGACACCTCCCCCGGGGCGCCAGGTGAGACGCTGCATCACATGAACGACGACCCCCAGCCCGGCGGTGCGGCGGGACCGCCCGGCCGCCACCCCCACGAACCGCACCACGACGGCATGGGCACCCGGCTGAACTGGCTGCGCGCCGCCGTGCTGGGAGCCAACGACGGCGTGGTCTCCACCGCCGGCCTGGTCGTCGGCGTCGCCGGGGCCACCGAGTCGCGGTCCGCTCTGCTGACCGCGGGACTCGCGGGCCTGCTCGCCGGATCGCTGTCGATGGCGGCCGGCGAGTACGTGTCGGTGAGCACCCAGCGGGACTCCGAGGAAGCCGCCCTCGCCCTGGAGCGCGAGGAGCTCGCCACCACCCCGCAGGCCGAACTCGACGAACTCACCGGCCTGCTCCAGGACCGCGGCATCAGCCACCACCTCGCCCGCGAGGTCGCCGAGCAACTGACCGAACGCGACGCGCTGGGCGCCCACGCCCGCGTGGAACTCGGCATCGACCCCGAGGAACTCGCCAACCCCTGGCATGCCGCTTGGGCCAGCTTCGTCTCCTTCACCGTCGGCGCGCTCCTGCCGCTGCTCGCGATCGTGCTGCCGCCGAACCACTGGCGGCTGCCGGTGACCGTCGTGTCCGTCCTCATCGCCCTGGTCGGCTGCGGCTGGATCAGCGCGCGCCTGGGCGGCGCCTCGGCCCGCCCCGCCGTCCTCCGCAACACCGCCGGCGGCGCCATCGCCATGGCCGTCACCTACGCGGTGGGGGTGCTCCTCGGAGCTGCCGGGGTCTGACGCACAGCGGCGGCCGCCGCTGCGAAACCGATTCCCCGCGCATGACGGTCAAACGACCTCACGCGCCTGCAAGGACACCCCGACCGCCACGGCCGCCGCACACACCAGCCCGGTCCACAGCACGGCGTGAGTTCCCGTCCACGTACAGGCGAGGACACACAACGCCGCCACCGGAAGAGTGAGTTGCTGGGCAACGCCGTGCTTGCTGTGCCGCGAGTGGAGAAGCCACACGGTGAACAGGAAGACCGCGGTCGGGATGGTCACCGACCATGCGGCCGCCCGCGTCGAGATGTCCGCGGAACCGACGGCCTGCTCCACCGCGATCTCCAGACCCGCGCCGATCGCCGCGGCCGAACTGAACACCGCGTAGTGGCCGTAGCCCCACAGGAACGCCTCGCGATTGGACACCAGGTAGTCGTGGATGGGCACGGCGAAGTAGATCCACCAGGCCGAGAAGACGATGAGCAGACCACCGGCCGCGATCGGCAGCAGCGCACCCAAGGCGTTGTGCTCGTCGACGGCCGACTGCACCGCGACCGTGGCGGCGGAGACGGACTCGCCCAGGACGATGATCGTGAACCCCCCGTACCGCTCCGCGATGTGATGCGGATGCCATGACGTGGGCGCGGTGCGCTCCGCCAACGGAGGCACGGCGAGTTCGGCGACCACCAGCACCAGGAACGCCCACACAGGTGGCGCTCCGTGCGGCAGCAGCAACGCCATCCAGCCCACCTGGCAGAGCGTCACCCCGATCGCATAGCGCACCGCGGTCGCCCGGGCACCGGCCGCGTCCTCACCCTGGGCGTCGTGCGCCGCTCGCAGCCACTGCGTCACCAGGGCCAGGCGCATCACCGCGTACCCGATCGCCACGAGCTGGAAGTCGCTTGCGTCGAATGCGCGCGGGACTCCGGCCGCCAGAATCAGCACGCCCACGATCTGCACCAGCGTGGTCACCCGGTAGAGCACGTCGTCCGTGTCATAGGCGGAGGCGAACCACGAGAAGTTCATCCAGGCCCACCAGATGGCGAAGAACACCATCAGATAGCCCGACACCCCGTGCCCTGCGTCGCCCTCGGCGATGGCGTGCACGAGGCGCCGTCCCGCCTGCGCCACAGCAACGACAAAACACAGATCGAAGAACAACTCCAGCGGCGTCGACGCGCGATGCTCCTCGTCGCGGCTGCGGGCGGTCATCCTCCTCAGGGCATCACCGGTACGAGCGCCGGGCCTGGGAGAACTGGGCGTGGAATGGCTCATGCAGGACACCTTGGGCCAGCAGGCGCCCTGCACGCACCTCAACGCGCATGTTAGTTCGACCTGTCGGGCTCCGGACCTGCCAGTTCGCCGCTGCGAAGGAAGTCGTTCAACTGCCTCACGTAAGGCCCGATGGCGATGCCCTGCGACGCCAACCAGGCGTCGGAGTAGTACTTCTCGACGTAGCGCTCACCCGGGTCGCACAGCAGCCCCACCACGCTGCCGTGCTCGCCGCGTTCACGCATCTCCGAGATGATCCGGAAGGCCGCCCACAGACCGGTCCCGGTGGACGCCCCCGCCCGGCGCCCCAGGAGGCGCTCCAGGACGCGGACGGCGGCGATCGACGCCGCGTCCGGCACCCGCATCATCCGGTCGATCGCTCCGGGGACGAAGCTCGGCTCCACCCGCTGCCGGCCGATCCCCTCGATCCGCGAAGCCGTACCGGTCGTCGCCGAGGGATCGCCGTCCCGCCAGCCCGGGAAGAACGCCGAGTTCTCCGGGTCGGCCACGCAGATCCCCGTGGTCGCCTGCGCGTAGCGGACGTAGCGGGCCAACGTCGCCGAAGTTCCGCCCGTCCCGGCCGTCGCCACGATCCACGTCGGGACGGGATGCCGCTCCTCCGCCATCTGCCGGAAGATCGACTCGGCGATGTTGTTGTTGCCCCGCCAGTCCGTCGCCCGCTCCGCGTACGTGAACTGGTCCATGTAGTGCCCGCCGGTCTCCAGGGCGAGCCGGGCCGCTGTCTCGTACACCTCGGACGCGTCGTCCACCAGGTGACAGCTGGCCCCCTGGAACTCGATCAGCTCCACCTTGGCCCGTACCGTCCCACGTGCCATCACGGCCACAAAGGGGACACCGATCAGCCGGGCGAAGTACGCCTCCGAAACGGCCGTAGACCCGCTGGACGCCTCGATCACCGGGCGGCCGGGGCGGATCCAGCCGTTGCACAGGGCGTAGAGGAACAGTGAGCGGGCGAGCCGGTGCTTCAGGGAGCCCGTCGGATGCGTCGACTCGTCCTTCAGATAGAGGTCGACGCCCCAGTCCGCCGGGAGCGGAACTGACAGCAAATGGGTATCGGCGGACCGGTTGGCGTCGGCATGGACCTTCGCCACAGCCTCGCTCAACCAGCGGCGGTACTCGAGGTCGCTTCGGTCGATGTCCAGTACCTCCGCGACCGCGGGTGCCGGTACCGGGGGCTGCGTCGGCTCCTTCGGGGATTCCATGAGGCCAGGTATATCCGCCTGGCTGCCTCAAACGGACACTTGGGGTATCTCCGTACACCTCCTTGGGGAGGCCAGACGGACGATGATCCGCCGCCCCGCCGTACCCTGGGGGCATGACCACCGCCGACGAACCCGAGGGCACGACCGACGCCGCACCCGCGGACGCCTCGGAAGGCGCGAAGGCGGACTCCACGCAGTCGTCCGTTGCGGCGACCGGCTCGGGGCAGAGCGGTTCGGCGCTGGTGTTCGACGATCCGTTGAACCGCCCGTCCTCCGACGACACCGACCGGGGCTGGGGCGAATCGTTCTCCGACTCCGCGGACGACGACTTCAGGCGGTTCCTCAACGAGAAGCCGCCCCACCACCTCTGAACGCGCTCGGCGGCCTTCTCCAGACGCTTCCAGGCGCTTGCTGCCAGTTGCGCGAGTTCGTTCAGCACAGTGCCACCGCCAGAGGTGACGCAGCCGCTGCGCCCGAGAGCGCTGCCGCAGTGCCGCGAGGCACGCTGACCACTACCAGCGCGCCGCCCACTCCGGTCCCGACGCCGTCGTGAGCTGCGGACAGGGCCGAAGCCTCGTCCGCGTCGGCCGGCACCTCGACCACGGTCGCCCCGGCCGCCACCACGCGGGCAGCGGCCAGGACGTCCACCCGGTCGCCGGGGCGCAGAAGATGAGCCGCGGCCGCGTCCGCGATGCGGATCGGTGCCCGCACGAGTACTTCGTGGCGCGGTCGCGGCGGGGTGGGGGCCGTCGGCCGCTGCGGGACGGCGGTCACCGGACGGGGAGCGGCACCATTGGCGGCGGAGACCAGCAGCGCAGCGGCGGCCAAGGCCAGACCCATGGCGATCGGCCGTCGTCGCCGTCGCACGGCCCGTCGTAGCAGGCGTCTGCCGCCTCGTCCGCCTGCGCGGATGGGTGGGAAGTCAGGGATCTCCCACCGCGGTGGCGTGTAAGGCGTGGGCGCCGTGTGCGTGGCGACGCGTTCAAGGTCAGCCGGTGGCTCGGGCCGCGATGATCGGCTGGGGAACGGCGTGGGCGAGTGAACGGACGTAGGCATGGCAAGCACCGCCTGGCGAGATGAGGGGCCGGCCGTGACCCGGCCGACGCACTCACCATCGCGCACTTCGCGGACATCGCTCCGAGGCCCTGTGGACAACTCGGCGGTTGTGGATAACTCCGTCACTCACAGGAGTGAGCAGCCGCGGCGGACTCCCCGGCAGACCCGCCAGCCAGACGCCGTCGTTCCCCGAAGGCGCCCGCGAAGATCGGTCCGCCCGCTTACGGCAGAGCGATCCCGGGGTCCTGCCCGCCGAGCGAGTTCACGCAGAGGCAGTCGCGCTCGCCGGAGGCGGGCAGCGCGCCGACCACGTCGAACAGCACGTCGCGCATCCTGCCGACGTTGGCGGCGAAGACCTCCAGGACCTCCTCGTGGGAGACGCCTTCGCCCGTGTCGGCACCTGCGTCCAGGTCGGTCACCAGGGTGAGCGAGGTGTAGCATAGCCCCAGCTCTCGGGCCAGCACGGCCTCGGGGTGCCCGGTCATCCCGACGACCGACCAGCCCTGCGCCGCGTGCCACAGCGATTCCGCCCGGGTGGAGAAGCGCGGTCCCTCCACCACGACGAGCGTGCCGCCGTCGACCGCCTCCCAACCGGTCGTCCGCGCCGTGTCCACAGCCGCCTTGCGCCCGACCGGGCAGTACGGGTCGGCGAAGGTCACGTGCACGACGTTGGGCACCTGGCCGTCGGAGCGCACCTCGCCGTCGAAGTAGGACTGCGTCCGAGACTTCGTACGGTCGACGAGCTGGTCGGGGACCAGCAGGGTTCCGGGGCCGTACTGGGCCCGCAGGCCGCCGACGGCACACGGTCCGAGTACCTGGCGGGCGCCGACGGACGCAAGGGCCCAGAGGTTGGCCCGGTAGTTGATCTTGTGCGGCGGCAGGGTGTGCTTGCGGCCGTGGCGCGGCAGGAACGCCACCTTGCGGCCGCTCACCTCGCCGAGGAACAGCGAGTCGCTCGGCGGCCCATAGGGAGTGTCGACTGTGACTTCCGTCACGTCGTCCAGGAACGAGTAGAAGCCGGATCCGCCGATGACACCGATCTCGGCCTGTGTCTGCCCACCGCTGCTGTTCTGCGCCATGAGCGTCACCCTAGTCGGGCGCCCTACAGCACGACGAACCCCCGCCGTGCCACACGACGGGGGTTCGTGATGTCTTCGGTCGCCCCTGTGAAGGGCGAGGGCGTCTCAGGCCGCCGAGGTGCTGCTCGAGGACGAGCTGGACGACGACGAGCTCGACGACGTGGAGGACGGCGACTTCGAGCCGCTGCCGGAATCCGAGCTCTTGCTCTCGGAGCCGCCGCTGTTCTTGGCGGCCGGGCTGCTGCTCGACGACGAGCCGCGGCTGTCGGTCCGGTAGAAACCGGAACCCTTGAAGACCACGCCCACTGCCGAGAAGACCTTGCGCAGGCGTCCGCCGCAGTTGGGGCACTCGGTCAGCGCGTCATCGCTGAACTTCTGCACCGCCTCAAGGGCTTCGCCGCACTCGGTGCACTGGTACTGGTACGTCGGCACTTGCTCCTCCTGGCACTCTCATTCGTTGAGTGCTAACGACGCTCAATAGTGCAGTATTTCCCGCCGTCAGTCCACCGTGACGGACGGACGGTGACCGATCACACCTCCGGCCACCACACCGCGGGGCCGCGAAACCAGTCGTCCACGCAGCCCCAGCAGTACCACCAGCGCCATTATGGTGCCGGCCAGCGGTACGACGAAGCCCGCGTGCGATCCGGCGTGATCCGTCAGCAGCCCGGCGATGGTGACCGCGGCGGCCTGCCCCAGGGCCACGGATCCCGTCATCCAGGTGAACGCCTCCGTGCGTGCGGCGGCAGGTACGAGCGATTCGACCAGCGTGTATCCGGTGATGAGAGCCGGCGCGATGCACAGCCCCACCAGCATCCCCAGAGCGCCCAGGAGCGGCGCCGCATGCACGAGCCACAACGGAGTGCAGGCCACGGTCAGGCACGCATAGGCGGCGAGCAGCCGCATGCGCGGCCCGCGGCGCCAGGTGACCGCACCGTAGACGACCCCGGCCAGCATGTTGCCCGCGGCAAAAGTCCCGTACAGCACGCCGTTGATCCCCGGGTTGCCGATCTCCTGGCTGAACGCCGCCACGGACACCTGCATGCCGCCGAAGACCGAGCCGATGCCCAGGAAGGCCACCGCCAAGGCGCGGATCCCCGGCACCGACAGCGCTGACGCCGGCTTCGCACCGGAGCCGGCAGCAGCCGGGTCCACGCGCGGCGCCGACCTGTGCTGAGTGGCGAACAGCGCGCCGCCGACGAGTGTCAGTGTGCCCTCGGCCGCCAGTCCCGCCGCCGGATGCACTCCCGTGCACAGAGCGGTGGCCATTACCGGGCCGATGACGAACGTGAACTCGTCGGTCACCGATTCGAAGGCGGCGGCGGTCGCGAGGAGGGATGAGCGGGGGCCGTCCAGCACCGCTGCCCAGCGGGCGCGCACCATGGGCCCGATCTGCGGGACCGTCGCGCCTGCGGGGGCCGCCGCGGCGAAGAGCGCCCACACGGGCGCGTGCGCCAGCGCCAGGACGATCAGCGACGCCACCGAGGCGGCGTGCAGCGCGATGCCGGGGAGCAGCACGGCCCGCTGCCCGAATCGGTCGGCGAGCCGCCCGGCACGTGGCGCGCAGAGTGCCATCGACACCCCGGTGACGGCCGCGGCCGCGCCGGCGGTCGCATACGAGCCGGTGGTGTGCTCGACGAGCAGCACCATGCCGATGGTCAGCATCGCGAAGGGCTGCCGCGCGGCGAACCCGGGCAGCAGGAAGGACCATGCGCCAGGGGTGGCCAGCAGATGCCGGTAGCCCGGCTTTCGGGTCTCGCCAGTGGTGGGTGCGTATGACGGGGACGAAGAGGTGGGCACCTTGGATGCCACAGCCTGGTCTTTCTGCTGCCTGGTAGCGCGGGTGCCGCCGAGGGCGTGCTGTTCCGCGCCGAGGACCGTCCGCTCAGCGCGGCTGGCCGCGCCGGCCCTGCGTCAAGCAGAGGTTGTACTCGACAAATACCCGACCATCATACGTAAGTCTGTATACGAACTGCGGTGCGTGACCTGGACCACAAGGCTCCGGAGCGGTGTTCACTCGCCGAGCCAACCGGCGAGCTTGCCGCCGCGGCCGACGGCGCGCAGCCGGTTCTCGGCGGCGTCGCGCACCGGATCCGTGGAGACGACGAGCAGCTCGTCGCCTCGTCTCAGCACGGTGGTCGGCAGCGGCACGAAACTCGTTCCGTCGCGCACCACGAGGGTGACCGCCGAGCCGGCGGGGAGGCGCAGTTCGTTGACCTCGACGCCGTGCATGCGCGAACCCTCCGGTATCGCCACCGACAGCAGATGCCCGCGGAGGCGCTCCAGGGGAGCCGACTCGATCCCGAGATCAGAGGCATCCGGGCCGTCCGCCTGCGTGAGCCGAAGCCGCTTCGCGACCCAGGGAAGGGTCGGTCCCTGGATCAGCGTGTAGACGATCACAAGGACGAAGACGATATTGAAGATCTTCCGGCTGTTCGTCACGTCGGCCACCATCGGAATCGTGGCCAGCACGATGGGCACCGCCCCGCGTAGCCCGGCCCACGACATGAGCGCTTCCTCGCGCCATGGGACGCGGAACGGCGCGAGGCTCACGACGACGGATGCCGGCCGTGCGATCAGCGTCAGGAAAAGTCCGATGATGATCGCGGGGACGATGTCGTCACCCAGTTCGTGCGGTGTGACAAGCAGACCGAGCAGGACGAAAAGTCCGATCTGGGCTATCCATCCGAGGCCTTCGGCGAAACCGCGCGTGGCCGGCCGGTGGGGGAGTTTGGCGTTGCCGAGGATGAGCGAGGCCACATAGACGGCGAGGAACCCCGAGCCGTGCCCCATGGCGCCTGCGGCGTAGGCGCCAACGGCGATCGCCATCACGGCGATCGGGTAGAGGCCGGAGGCGGGCAGCGCCACATGCTTCAGCCCGTAGGCGCCGATCCAGCCGACGGCCAGGCCGACCGCGGCGCCGATGGTCAGTTCCAGGGCCATCTCGCCGACCAGTTGGTACCAGTGCTCGACGGGACCCGCCGCCGAGAAGGCCACCACCAGGATCACGACAGGGGCGTCGTTGAACCCCGACTCGGCTTCCAGCACCCCTGTCACCCGCTTGGGCAGCGGGACGTTTCTCAAGACTGAGAACACCGCTGCGGCGTCCGTCGACGAGACGACCGCTCCGATGATCAGCGCCTGCCGCCAGTCCAGGTCCACGAGATAGTGCGCGGCCGCGGCGGTGACGAACACGCTCACCAGGAGGCCGCCCGTGGCCAGGACCGCTGCCGCGGGGACGACGGGTTTGATCTGGTGCCACTTCGTTCCGAGTCCGCCCTCGGCGAGGATCACCACGAGGGCGGCGTAGCCCAGCACCTGGGTGAGCTCGACATCGTCGAAGGTGAAGCCGAAGAGACCGTCCTGCCCGATGACCACACCGATGCCGAGATAGATCAGAAGAGTGGGCAGGCCGCTGCGTGAGGCGACCCGCACGGCGACGACGGCGACGAGGAGTACAGCGGCGCCGATCAGCAGAATCTCGTTGAGGTGGTGGACAGTCAGGGGCCCGGTCCTTTCAACTTCGTTGCCTTACCTAACATTTTACCTGTACTTGACGAAGCCCCGTCCACCGGATGGCTCATCCGCACTCCGTGTCCTGCCCGCAGTGGCCGTACGCCTATGGTTGCCCTTGCACCACGAGCACGAGATCACCGTTCCGCACTGCCCCCGCGAAGGACAGCGATGCCCGCACGGAAGAAGTCCCGCCGCGTACGCCTCATCGTGATCGCGTTCGCACTGCTGCTCGTCGCGGGCATCGGATACGGGTCGTACTGGAGTGTCAGCACCGTCCGCGCGTCCTTCCCGCAGACCACCGGTTCGCTGAAGCTCAAGGGTCTGTCCGCGCCGGTCGACGTCAAGCGCGACGGCAACGGGATCCCGCAGATCTACGCCGACACCCCCCAGGACCTCTTCCGGGCCCAGGGCTACGTGCAGGCGCAGGACCGTTTCTACGAGATGGACGTGCGCCGCCACCTCACCTCGGGCCGGCTGTCGGAGATGTTCGGCAAGGGCCAGGTCGAGACGGACGCCTTCCTGCGCACCCTCAACTGGCACGGCATCGCGCAGCAGGAGTACGACCACCAGCTCGACGCCACGACGAAGTCCTACCTGCAGGCGTACACCGACGGCGTCAACGCCTACCTCGGCGACCACAGCGGTGCCGCCCTGTCCGTGGAATACGCGGCTCTGTCGTTCAGCAACAGCTACAAGCCGGAGCCGTGGACGCCCGTCGACTCGGTGGCGTGGCTCAAGGCGATGGCGTGGGACCTGCGCGGCAACATGCAGGACGAGATAGATCGCTCGCTGATGACCAGCCGCCTGAGTCAGGCGCAGATCAAACAACTATACCCTTCATATCCGTATGACCGGAATCGTCCGATTGTCGACGCGGGTTCGGTGAACAACGTCACGGGCGAGTACGAACCCGCTGGCTCGAAGGGCCCGGTGGCGCTCAACAGCACGGTGACCACCCAGCTGGCGGGCATCTCGAAGATCATCGACCAGATGCCGGCGCTGCTCGGACCCACCGGCAGCGGTATCGGATCCAACTCCTGGGTCGTCTCCGGGCAGTACACCACCACCGGAAAACCGCTCCTGGCCAACGACCCGCACCTTGCGCCGCAGCTGCCCTCGCTCTGGTACCAGATGGGGCTGCACTGCCGCACCGTGAGCTCCGCCTGCCCGTACGACGTGGCCGGCTACACCTTCTCCGGGATGCCCGGTGTGATCATCGGGCACAACCAGAACATCGCCTGGGGCATGACCAACCTCGGCGCCGATGTCACCGACCTCTACCTGGAGAAGGTCACCGCCAACACGTACTTGTACGACGGTCAGCAGGTCCCGTTCATCACCCGCCAGGAGACCATCAAGGTGGCCGGCGGGAAGGATCGTACGATCACCGTTCGTCAGACCCGCGACGGTATGCCGCTGATCTCCGACCGCGACGACGAGCTTCGGACCGTCGGCCAGGTGGCTCCCGTCACCGACCCGCCCGGCGGGGTCAACAGCGGCTACGCGGTCGCCCTGAAGTGGACCGCGCTCACCCCGTCGAAGACCATGGACGCCGTCTTCGAACTGGACCGCGCGACCGACTTCGCCCACTTCCGCAGCGCGGCGGCCGACTTCGCCGTCCCCTCGCAGAACCTGATCTACGCCGACACCAAGAACAACATCGGCTACCAGGCCCCGGGCCAGGTCCCGATCCGTCCCGCCGGCGACGACGGCGCCTGGCCGCAGCCTGGTTGGAACTCGCACTACGCATGGACCGGCAAGTACATCCCGTTCAAGTCGATGCCGTACGAGCTCAACCCTGATCGCGGCTACATCGTCACCGCGAACCAGCCCGTCATCGACCAGAGCAAGTACCCGTACCTTCTGACGAACGACTGGGACTACGGCACGCGCAGCCAGCGGATCAACGACCTCATCGCGTCGAAGATCAAGGACGGCGGAAAGATCTCCATGGACGACATGCAGTCCATGCAGAACGACTCCAGCAGCGACATCGCCAAGCTGATGGTCCCGACGCTGACCAAGATCGCCATTACCAACGACAAGGGTGACTACGTCCGCGAGGCACAACAGCTGCTCGTCGGATGGGACTACAACCAGGATTCCGACTCCGCCGCGGCCGCGTACTTCAACGCCGTGTGGCGCAACGTCCTCAAGCTCGCGTTCGGCAACAAGCTCCCCAAGGAGCTGCGTCCCGAAGGCCAGTGCCTGAGGGTGCCGCCGGCAGGCCAGACCGGCCCGGTCGACAACCTCGACGGCGCGTCGAAGACCGTAGAGGAGTGCGGCGACCGTGATCCCGCCGAGGCGCAGCCCGACGGCGGCGACCGGTGGTTCGAAGTCGTGCGCAACATCTGGAACCAGCCGAACAACCCGTGGTGGACCATGTCGACCACCGCGTTCTTCGGTGTCGACACCGACAAGGCCCACCACAGCACGCGTGACCAGCTGCTCGCGCAGGCCATGAAGGACGCCCGCTACGAGCTGACCGCCAAGCTCGGCAAGGACATCAACACCTGGAGCTGGGGCCGCCTCCACAAGCTCGACCTGAAGAACCAGACGCTCGGCACCAAGGGTCCCGGCGTGATCAAGTGGATGCTCAACCGCGGCCCCTACCAGCTCAGCGGCGGCGAGGCGGCCGTCGACGCCACCGGGTGGAACGCGGCCGGCGGCTACGACGTCGTCTGGGTGCCGTCGATGCGGATGATCGTCAACCTGCAGGACTTCGACAAGTCCCGCTGGATCAACCTCACGGGCGCGTCAGGCCACGCCTACAACGCGCACTACACCGACCAGACCCAGATGTGGGCCAACGGCGAACTCCTGCCCTGGTACTTCTCCGACACCCGCGTCGACCAGGAAGCCAAGGCCAAGATGGCCCTGACTCCATGATCGTCTGAGTGGCCCGTCCGCTGAGCCGATGACCGGATCGACCGTCGCTCCGGTCATCGGCTGAAGTGATGCACGCCCTCCGGTGTGATCACTGCGTCGACCAGGTGGTCGTGGGGCTCGCGGGGAACGGATTCCACGACCTCGTCGGCGTACAGGAGCACGACGAGAGCCGGGCGCTTCCCGGCTGCCTCCAGCCGGGCGAGGACGCGGTCGTACGAGCCGCCGCCGCGTCCCAGCCGCACCCCGGAGCGGTCCACGGCCAGGCCCGGCAGCAGGACGGCCGCGGCCTCGGTGACCGCCTGCGGGCCGAGGCGTTCTCCGGTGGGCTCCAGGAGGCCGCGGGCGGTGCGCTGCAGGGTGTCGGGGCCGAGGTACTCCGCCCAGTCCAGGTCGTTGTCGGGCTGCAGGACAGGCAGCAGTACCCGGGTGCCGGTGATCCGCAGGGTCTCGATCAGCTCATGGGTGCGGGGTTCGGACCCCATGGAGACGTAGGCGGCGACGGTCCCGGCTCTTGCCAGCTGAGGCAGGTCCCGTACCCTCGTCTCCAGCGCTGCCCCGGCCATGCTCCGTTCGTCGGCGGTCAATCCGCGCCTGGCTCTCAGGAGATCCGCCCGCAGCGTTTGCTTTCGGGCCCGAGGATTACCCATACCATCCACAACCGTCACCTATTAGCCAGCATCCATCGAATATTCATCTTCTGCACATTCAGGGCCGCTACAGTGCCCGCCATGACGCAATCACGTACCCGGATCAGCAAGGCTGTCATCCCCGCAGCAGGACTTGGAACCCGGTTCCTGCCGGCGACCAAGGCAACGCCCAAGGAGATGCTGCCGGTAGTCGACAAACCGGCGATCCAGTACGTGGTGGAAGAGGCCGTGTCGGCCGGACTGTCCGATGTGCTGATGATCACAGGCCGCAACAAGCGCCCGCTCGAGGACCACTTCGACCGCAACTACGAGCTGGAGGAGGCACTCACTCGCAAGGGTGACGCCTCCCGCCTCGCGCGCGTCCGCGAATCCAGCGACCTCGCCACGATGCACTACGTGCGGCAGGGCGACCCCAGGGGTCTCGGCCACGCCGTCCTGTGCGCCGAGCCCCACGTCAGCGACCAGCCCTTCGCGGTCCTGCTCGGCGACGACCTCATCGACCCGCGGGACCCCCTGCTGGCCCGCATGATCGAGGTCCAGGAGCGCCGCGGCGGCAGTGTCGTGGCCCTGATGGAGGTCGACCCCGAGCAGATCCACCTCTACGGCTCGGCGGCCATAGTCGCCACCGACGAGGACGACGTCGTCCGGGTGACCGACCTCGTGGAGAAGCCCGAGGCAAGCCAGGCGCCGTCCTACTACGCGATCATCGGACGGTATGTGCTCGAACCGTCGGTGTTCGAGGTGCTGAAGAAGACCCCTCCCGGCCGGGGCGGCGAGATCCAGCTCACCGACGCGCTGCGCGAACTCGCCCAGCGCGACGACATAGGGGGTCCCGTGCACGGTGTGGTGTTCAAGGGGCGCCGGTACGACACCGGTGACCGCGGCGACTACCTGCGTGCGATTGTCCGACTGGCATGCGAACGTGAGGACCTGGGGCCCGATTTCCGGACCTGGCTGCGTTCGTACGTCAATGAGGAGTTGCAAGAGTGAGTGATGGCGCCGACCGCGTGTGGTCCGTCTCCGAACATCTGGAAAGCATCCTGGCGCAGCTCAAGCCACTCGAGCCGATCGAGCTGCAACTGCTCGACGCCCAGGGATGCGTGCTGGTCGAGGACGTGACGGTGCCGGTCGCGCTGCCGCCCTTCGCGAACAGCTCCATGGACGGCTACGCGATCCGCGTCGCCGATGTCCAGGCGGCCACCGCCGAACACCCCGCGGTGCTCGACGTGATCGGCGACGTCGCCGCGGGCACCGGTGAACTGCCCACCGTGGGGCCCGGGCAGGCGGCAAGGATCATGACCGGTGCCCCGATGCCGCCCGGAGCCGAGGCGGTCGTCCCCGTCGAATGGACGGACGGCGGCACCGGCGGCGGGCCCGCCGCCTCCATGGCCGCGCACAGCGCCGATCCAGGGGGCGCAGGCGGCGAGGTGCGCGTTCACCGGCCCGCTAACAACGGCCAGTTCGTCCGCGAGCGGGGAAGTGACGTCGCAGCGGGGGAGCTGGCTCTTGCGGCCGGTACCGTCATCGGCCCGCCGCAGATCGGCCTGCTCGCCGCGATCGGACGCGGCACCGTCACCGTCCGGCCCCGGCCGCGGGTCGTCGTGCTGTCCACCGGAAGCGAACTCGTCCAGCCCGGGGAGCCGCTCGGGCCCGGCCGTATCCACGACTCCAACAGCTTCGCGCTCACCGCGGCCGCGCGCGCCGCCGGCGCCATCGCCTATCGCGTCGGTGCGGTCACCGACGAGGTGGAGACGCTGCGTGCCACCATCGAGGACCAGTTGATCCGCGCCGACGTCATCGTCACCAGCGGCGGCGTCAGCGTCGGCGCCTACGACGTGGTGAAGGAGGCCCTGTCCTCGCTGGGCGACTCCTTCGGGGACGAGGGCGACGGGCCTTTCGGGCACGTCGAGTTCCGCAAACTCGCGATGCAGCCCGGCAAGCCGCAGGGCTTCGGCAGGATCGGCCCGGACCGCACGCCGCTGCTCGCACTGCCCGGCAATCCGGTCAGTGCCTACGTGTCGTTCGAGCTGTTCGTGCGTCCTGCCATCCGCACGCTGATGGGAGCACCGTCGGTTCATCGGGAAGTCGTACGCGCGGTCTGCGTCGCGGCCATCGACGGCTCGCCGGAAGGACGACGGCAGTTCCTGCGCGGACATTACGACCGTAGGACCGGCACGGTCACTCCTGTGGGTGGCTCCGGATCACACCTGGTCAGGGCGCTTGCCCACGCCGACTGCCTGATCGTCGTACCCGAGGCGGACACCGCGGTCGCCGCGGGCGAGGACGTCGACGTGGTGCTCCTGGACTAGCGCCCACCGGACGCCGGTGCGGCACCCCGTGGGCCCCCGGCCCGGGGCCGCCGCCGTGCCGGTACGGTGTCTGCCCAAGAGACCGTCACGGGAGAACGATGAGCAGCGGCCAGCACCACCTCACCCACATCGACGAGGCCGGCGCGGCCCGCATGGTGGACGTCTCCGGCAAGGACGTCACCGCACGCACGGCCCGTGCCAGCGGCCGTGTCCTCGTCGCTCCCCGGGTCGTCGAACTCCTGCGTGGCGAGGGCCTCCCCAAGGGCGACGCACTGGCCACCGCCCGGATCGCCGGGATCCTCGGCGCCAAGCGCACTCCCGACCTGATCCCCCTGTGCCATCCGCTGGACGTCTCGGGCGTCACCGTCGACCTCGCCGTCGCCGACGACGCGGTGGAGATCACCGCGACGGTGAAGACGACCGGGCGCACAGGCGTCGAGATGGAGGCCCTCACCGCGGTCGGCGTCGCTGCGCTGACCGTCGTCGACATGGTGAAGGCCGTCGACAAGGCGGCGGTCATCACCGACATCAGGGTCGAGGAGAAGTCCGGCGGGAAGTCCGGCGACTGGCGTCGGCCATGACCGGACCGACGACACGGCGCCCGCTGCGGGCCCTGGCGGTCACCGCCTCCAACCGCGCGGCCGCCGGCGTGTACGAGGACCGCGGCGGCCCGATCATCGTCGACGCGCTGAGCGCACTCGGCTTCACCGTCGACGGCCCGCGGGTCGTGCCCGACGGCGAGCCGGTGGGGATGGTGCTGCGGGAGGCGGTGAAGGCCGGCTACGACCTGGTGGTCACCACCGGTGGCACCGGGATCTCGCCGACCGACCGGACGCCGGAGGTCACCAGGTCGGTGCTGGACTACGAGGTGCCCGGCATCGCGGAGGCGATCCGCGCCGCCGGACGCGAGAAAGTGCCCACCGCCGTGCTCTCCCGTGGCGTCGCGGGGGTCAGCGGACGCACCCTTGTGGTGAACCTCCCCGGCTCCACCGGCGGGGTGAAGGACGGCCTGGCCGTGCTCGCACCGCTTGTCGTACATGCCGTCGATCAGATCCACGGCGGCGATCACCCGAATGTCCACGCGGATGATCACCAGAATGATCATCCGGATAGCGCTCCTGGGAGACCGAGCTGAACGGGTCCTGGCCGGCCGAGCTGGTGGACGGTGCTGTCACCCTCCGCCCGATCCGGATGCGCGACCAGCGCGCATGGCGCGAGGTCAACCGCCGCAACCGCGAATGGCTGCGGCCGTGGGAGGCGACGGTGCCGCCCGCACCGCCCGGGCACGTCGCCCAGCGGCCCACCTATCGCCAGATGGTCCGCCATCTGCGCAGTGAGGCCCACGCGGGGCGCATGCTGCCTTTCGTGATCGAGTACCAGGGGCGGCTGGCCGGTCAACTGACCGTTGCCGGAATCACCTGGGGGTCGATGTGTTCGGCGCACATCGGTTACTGGGTGGACGAGGCGGTCGCCGGGCGCGGGGTGATGCCGACGTCCGTGGCGCTCGCGGTGGACCACTGCTTCCGCCGCGTCGGCCTTCACCGGATCGAGGTGTGCATTCGCCCGGAGAACGGTCCCAGCCGCCGGGTGGCGGAAAAGCTCGGCTTCCGCGAAGAAGGGCTACGGCCGCGATATCTCCATATCGACGGTGGCTGGCGCGACCACCTGGTGTACGCGCTGACCGCGGAGGAAGTGCCGGAGGGGCTCCTCAACCGCTGGCGTCAGGCCCGGCCCGGAACCGCTCGCAAATAAAACGATTGTTCGAAATAGAAGCCAATCGCAAAAAAATCTCGGCCTATCAGCCAGATCGTGCGACACACCGGGCCAAATTGCGTATGGCGTGTCTCGATCACCCCTACCGTGTAGCTCGTGAGCAGTAGCGGCCTCATCTACGCAGTCATTGTCGGGGCCTGGGCTGCCTATCTGGTGCCGATGTGGCTCCGTAGGCAGGACGAGCTCAACGAAGCGCGGCCGACGGAACGCTTCAGTACCGCCATCCGGCTCCTGTCCGGGCGGGCGGCAATGGAGCGGCGCGTCGCCAAGGCGCGAGCTGAGCACGGCGAACCCGACGCCGACGTGGACGCGGACGACGCGGAGGACACCGACCTGGGTGGTGCGGTGGACGTCCGCGCCCTTGCTGTGCCCGCGGACGAGGGTCGGCGCCCGGCTCCGGGCCGCCAGACGCCCCAGGTGACGAACTCCCGCGCCCGGGTGCTCGCCGCTCGCCGCCGCACCACCACGCTGCTGTTCGCCGCCTTCACCGTCGGTGCCATCGCCGCGGCCGTCGGCGGCCTCACCCTGCTCTGGGTGCCGGCCATCCCGGCCGTGCTGCTCACCGTGTACATCGGCCAGATGCGACGCCAGGAGCGTCGTCGTTACGAGGTGCGCCTGGACCAGCGCCAGGCTGCCGAGGCCGCACGCCGAGTGCGCGCCCGCGCCCAGACGCAGGCGCCGCACGCCCGCGAGGAGCACCCGGCCGTCCAGGAGCCGGCCGGCCCGCCGCAGGCGCGCGCTCAGGCGCCGCAGCCCGCGCCTCCGGCTCCGGCTCCGTCGCCGCGTACGGCCGACCGCCGGGCGCTCGTCGAGCAGACCGACCACGCGGAGTGGGTCGACCAGCAGCGCGCCGAGCAGGCCGCGGACGACGGCTGGGAGCCGGTGCCCGTGCCGCTTCCCACCTATGTCACGGCCCCGGTCGCTCCCCGCACCCCGGGGGGCATCGACCTTGGCGCCCCTGACACGTGGAGCTCCGCCAGGTCGGGCACCACGCCGGCCGAGTCGGCGCCGCCGCGCGACCACCGCAGCACGCCCAGGGAGGGCCGTGAGGCCGCCCGTGAGCCGCGGGAGCAGCAGCCGCCGGTGCGCCGCCCGCGCGGCAGCCGCACGCCGCTCTTCGACCAGTACGCGGACCCCGACCGCCCCCGCGCCGCCAACGAGTGACGGGGGCGGCGCCCGGGCGCGCGTGGACCAGCCGATATGGCGTTCACGAACACCCCCGCCGGGATGCTAGAGTTTTCCTCGTTGCAAGGGCCTGTGGCGCAGTCCGGTAGCGCACCTCGTTCGCATCGAGGGGGTCAGGGGTTCGAATCCCCTCAGGTCCACAACAAGCAGGACACCGGGATCCCGGTCGGACGGTCATCGTCGGGCCGGGATCTCCGCGTTTGAGGCCTGGTCAGATCCGTGGGTCCGGGGCCCGCCGCCGCCCGCCTCAGGCGAGGAGGTACGCGATCAGCGACAGTGAGGCCATCGACAGCAGGGTGGACAGCAGGACGGTGTCCCGGGGGAGATCGGTGTCCAGGCCGTACTCGGAGGCGAAGATGAACGCGTTCTGGGCGGTGGGCAGCCCGGAGCACAGCACGACGGCGAACAGGGCGTGCCCGGTGAGGCCGAACAGGCCGCGCGCCAGCACATAGGCGAGGGCGGGCTGGACGGCGGTCTTCAAGGTGACCAGTAGACGCCGTTGGGTGCGGCCCTCGGGGGACGTGCGGGTGCGGGCATTGAGGGACATGCCGAGCGCGAACAGGGCGGAGGGCACTCCAGCGCCGCCGAGCGTCTGAAGGGGTGTCGTCAACTCCGCGGGCAGCCGGTCACCCTTGCCCAGGGCGGCGACCAGGAGGCCGGCGGCGGACGCGGCGACCACCGGGTTGCGGAAGGGCAGTTGCAGGATGCGCAGCCACAGCCTGCCCAGGCCGCGGTGGGTGTCGAGGTCGATCAGGATGATGATCAGCGGTGTGATGAACAGCATCTGGAACAGCGCGGCCGCGATGATGAACGACGTGTCGTGCAGGACGTTCACCGCGATGGGTATGCCGAGGTTCGCGGAGTTGACGTAGGCGGCGCACATGGCGCCGATGGACTGGTCGGCGAGGCGCCGGCGGAACACCCAGCGGCTGAGGGCGAGTCCCGCGGCGAAGACGGCCAGCAGGGCCAGCGCGAACGCGGCGACGCCAGGGGTGGCGACGTCGCTGACATGTGAGCGGGACATCGTCAGGAACAGCAGCGACGGCATGGCGAAGGTGAACGCGAAGCGGCCGAGCACGTTCTGCGCCTCGTCGCCGAGGACGCGGTACCGCCCGGCGAGCCAGCCGAGTGCGGTGACCGTCCAGATGGGCAGGAAGCCGCTGAATACCGAGCGCACGCCGTCGCCCGCCTAGTGCGGTTGTCGCATGATCGCTTCACTCACGGGCGTCCAGCATGCCGGACGGGGTGATCGCGACCGTGCCCGGGGTCAGGTGCGGTGGAGGTGTGGTGGCTCGGCGCGTGGAATCGCAGGCTGCGGTGGGGTGTTGACCGTTCCAGCCGGTCATCTGACGATGTGACCTGGGCCACACTCGACGTGGAGGGAAATAATCGGGCCTTCGTAAGAGCTTGATGTTTCAAGATCTTACGAGGGAGTCGCCATGTCGGTAGACGCAAGTCCGGTGCCCGCCGCCGGCATCCGCACCAAGGTGCGTGTTCCGCTCCGGTTCCCCGACGGGTGGGGGACGACGGTGGACGTGTTCACGTTCACCGGGCTCGCCGACGGCAAGGAGCACCTCGCTCTGGGTGTCGGCGACTACGAGAAGGCGGACGTGCCCCTGGTGCGGCCGCACTCCGAGTGCCTGACGGGGGACGTCTTCGGCTCCGAGCGGTGCGACTGCGGGCCGCAGCTGCGGGAAGCGGTGGAACGCATCTCCGCCGTCGGCGGGTACCTGCTCTACCTGCGACAGGAAGGGCGGGGCATCGGCCTGTACGCCAAGCTCGACGCGTACGCCCTGCAGGACCAGGGGCTCGACACCTACGAGGCCAACCGCGCCCTCGGGCGCGGTGACGACGAGCGCGACTACACCGCGGCGGCGCAGATGCTCGCGGCGCTCGGCGTCGACGAGATCACCCTGCTGAGCAACAACCCCGACAAAGCGGAGCAGCTCGCTCGGCTCGGTGTCGGCGTGGTGGAGCAGGTGCCGACCGGCGTGCACGTGTCCGCGTCGAACGTCCGTTACCTGCGCGCGAAGGTGGAGCACACCGGTCACACGCTGGCGCTGCCGGCCTGACGGCGGGTGTCGGGGGACCTCAACCGGAATCCCGGGGGTTGAGCTTCGAGTACGTGATACGGCCCACGATCGAAACGGTGGCGTTTCGATCGTGGGCCGACTACTCTCTTAGGTGTACGACATCGTTTCGACAGTGCATATGGCACCAGCGTGCACGCAGGGAAGGCAAGGAGGACTGGTCATGTCGCCGGAGGTAGCCGCGCGTCGTACCCGTCTGACTCCCGAGCGTGAACGGGAGCTGTACACCGCGGTCGTCGAACTCCTGCGGGAAGTCGGCTACGAGGCGCTGACCATGGACGCCGTCGCCGCGCGCACCCGCGCCAGCAAGGCCACCCTCTACCGCCAGTGGAAGGGCAAGCCGGAACTGGTCGCGACCGCGTTGCGGCACCACAAGCCGGTCTCCCTCGGGGACATCGACACCGGGTCGCTCAAGGGTGATCTCCACGAGCTCGTCAGGGCGCACGACGAGAACGAGATCAAGCGCGACCAGGAGGTCATGCGCGGGCTGGCACACGCCGCGTTCCAGAACGAGGACCTCTTCCGGGCACTGCGGGAACTGCTCATCGAGCCGGAACTGGCCAGCTTCCGCGACCTGGTGCAGCGCGCGGTGGACCGCGGCGAACTGGCCGCGGACAACCCGGCCCGCGACTTCGTCCCGCACATGCTGTTCGGCGGCGCGCTGGCACGTCCGATCATCGAGGGCATCGACCCGGATCCCGTGTACACGCACCGCTACATCGATGCCGTCGTCGTCCCTGCGCTCGGGTTGTCCTAGCCCATGGGGCGGCAACCGTTGAACCGAAGACATTCCTTCTGAAGAAGTCCCTTCCGAACAACACACCATCGCACCACCGCTCCACCTGACACGCCGCTCTCGTCGTCGGGCTGGTTCCTCACGCCCATATCCGCCTCCTTTCGACGGGAGCTCCTGCCTCCATGGCCACATTCCTGTACCGACTGGGCCGTTTCGCCTTCCGGCGACGGCGCTACGTCGTCCTCGTGTGGGTGGCGCTGCTCGCCCTCGCCGGTGTCGGCGCCGCCACCGCGCCCTCGGCACCCAGTGACAACTTCACGGTCCCCGGCACCGAGGCGCAGCACGCCTTCGACCTGCTCCACGAGCGCTTCCCCGGCAGCAACGCCGACGGCGCTTCCGCGCGCATGGTGTTCAAGGCCCCAGGCGGCCAGAAGATCATGGCGGGCCCGGCCAAGGCGGCCGTCGAGCAGGTCGTCACCGATCTGAAGAACAGCCCGCAGAAGGCCACCGTCGCCGATCCGTTCACCGCCGACGCGGTCAGCAAGGACGGCACCACGGCCTACGCGACGGTCACCTACACCGCCAAGGCGACCGAGATCACCGACGCCACGCACACCGCGATCGAGGACGCGGCGCAGCACGGCAGGGACGCCGGGCTGACGGTGGAGACCGGCGGCACCGCGCTGCAGGCGTCACCGGAGACGGGCAACAGCGAGGTCATCGGCATCGGCATCGCCGCTGTGGTGCTGCTCATCACGTTCAGCTCGCTGGTCGCCGCGGGACTGCCGCTCCTCACGGCGATCATGGGGGTCGGGGTCGGCATCGCGTCGATCACCGCGCTCGCGACCACGCTGGGGCTGTCCAGCACCTCGTCGACGCTCGCGTCGATGATCGGACTGGCGGTCGGTATCGACTACGCGCTGTTCATCGTCTCCCGGCACCGGCACGAGTTGATGGAGGGCCGCGACGGCGAGGAGGCGGCCGGACGGGCCGTGGGCACCGCCGGCTCGGCCGTGGTGTTCGCCGGTCTGACGGTGCTGATCGCGCTGGCCGGGCTCGCCGTGGTGAACATCCCGATGCTCACCAAGATGGGACTGGCGGCCGCGGCCACCGTGGCGCTTGCGGTACTCATCGCGCTCACGCTCATCCCCGCGCTGCTCGGCTTCGCCGGACCCAAGGTGCTCACCCGCAAGGTGCGCAAGGGCCGCGCCAAGGACACGGACAAGCCCAACATGGGGACGCGCTGGGCGCGGCTGGTGGTCCGCCGGCGCATACCGTTCCTGCTGGCCGGCGTCGTCGCGCTGGGACTTGCGGCCCTGCCCATGACCGGGATGCAACTCGGCCTGCCCGACGACGGCTCGCAGCCGGTCAGCACCACGCAGCGCAAGGCGTACGACATGCTGTCGGACGGCTTCGGGCCCGGCTTCAACGGGCCGCTGATGGTCGTGGTCGACGCCGCGCACAGCGACCGGCCGCACCAGGCCGCGGAGCACATCAAGCAGACGATCACAGGATTCCCCGACGTCAAGACGGTGACCACGCCGGCGTTCAACACCAAGGGTGACACCGCGACGCTCACCGTTGTCCCGGCCTCGAAGCCGAGCAGCGCGGAGACCGAGAACCTGGTGCACACCATCCGCGGTCACGCGAACGAGTTCAGCGAGTCGACGGGCGCCGACGTGCTCGTGACCGGCACGACCGCGATGAACATCGACGTCTCGCAGCGGCTGAACGACGCGCTGGTGCCGTATCTGGCGCTGGTGGTCGGCCTCGCGTTCCTGCTGCTGATGATCGTGTTCCGGTCGGTGCTGGTGCCGTTGAAGGCGGCGCTGGGCTTCCTGCTGTCGGTGCTGGCCGCGCTCGGCGCGGTGGTGGCCGTCTTCCAGTGGGGGTGGCTGGCCGGCCTCATCGGCGTCGAGCAGACCGGTCCGATCATGAGCATGATGCCGATCTTCATGATCGGTGTGGTCTTCGGACTGGCGATGGACTACGAGGTGTTCCTGGTGACCCGGATGAGGGAGGCGTACGTCCACGGCGAGTCGCCGCGTCAGGCCGTTGTCACCGGATTCACCCACGGCGCCCGGGTGGTGTCGGCTGCCGCGGTCATCATGATCAGCGTCTTCGCCGGATTCATCGGATCGTCGGAATCAATGATCAAGATGATGGGATTCGGCCTGGCCATCGCGGTCGCCTTCGACGCGTTCATCGTCAGAATGACGATCGTCCCGGCGGTGCTGGCACTCCTGGGCCGGGCCGCGTGGTGGCTGCCCGGGTGGCTGCAGCGCGCGCTGCCCAACGTCGACGTCGAGGGCGAGCAGTTGCGGAAGAGCCTCGAGACCGCACCCGCGTCGCGCGCCGAGAGCGACGAGCACGAGGTGATCGGCGTCTGATCGCATGATCAGTTGACCCTTCGTGTCCCCGGCCGGTGCTCATTACCGGCCGGGGACACGGCGTTCACTGAGTGGCAGGGCTACGGACACCATCCGGTCGTATGACGGTGCCTAGGATTCGGCGACCATCACGGATTCATGCGTACCGGGGGAACCCATGGCATTTGAGGATGTTCCCCTGCGTGGGGCAGACCGCCTGCGCGCGGCACTGATCGCCGCCTGTGTGACGGCACTGTCCTTCTGCCTCGGCGACGCGATCGCCGGGCAGTACCCGTTCGGGCCGCGGACGCGCGACGTCAACGACCTCGGCAACCAGTTCGTCCCCTTCCACGCGCACCTGTGGGACCTGCTGCACGGCAAGGCGGACGGCGGCTGGCTCCTCAACTGGCAGTCCGGGTACGGCACCAGCTTCCTCCCCGACTACGGCACGTACCTGTCGAGCCCGTTCGCGCCGCTCGTGGCGCTGTTCCCGCGGGACCAGATCGACCTGGCCGTGTACGTCGTCACCGTCCTCAAGATCGCGTCGGCGGCGGCCGCGATGGCCTGGCTGCTGCTGACCCTGCGGCCCGGGCCGCGCTGGGCGGCCGGCGTCCTCGGCGCCTCCTACGCGCTGTGCGGGTGGACGCTGATGATGGCGTCGTACAACCCGATGTGGCTCGACGGACTCATCGCGTTCCCGATGCTGTGCCTGGTCGGCGAGTGGGCGCGGCACGGGCGGCGGCCGTTCTGGGGGATCGTGGTCGTCGCGCTGTGCTGGACGGCCAACTTCTACATCGCCTACATGGCGACCATCGGCGCCGCGCTCGTCCTGGTGGCGCGGCTCCTGACCGACCAGGACCCGCGGACCACCAACCGCGCGCGGCTGTTCACCCTCGGCCGCGCCGCCCTCACCACCGCGCTCGGCATCGGACTGACCGCACCGCTGCTGCTCACCATCGTCAAGGGCACCAAACTGGCGTACCCGGGCCGCCAGGAGGTCTTCCACCCGCAGCCCTGGGCCGACCTGCTGATGCGGCTGCTGCCCGGCACCTACGGCTTCTCCAGCCCGTCGACGTACGTGGACACCGCCGCGGTGCTGCTGGCGTTCGTGCTGCCGTTCCACTCGGCGGTGCCCAAGCGCAGCCGCGTGGTGTGGACGGTGCTGGCGCTCGCCGTCGCCGCGTCCTTCCAGTGGCGGCCCACGCATCTGGTGTGGCACGCGTTCACGACGCCCAACGGCAGCGCCTACCGGCAGACGTTCGTGCTCAGCGGGATCCTGGTGATCGCCGCCTGGCTGGCCCTGTCGCACGCGCTGCCCAACCCGCGCCAACTCGCGTGCGGCGCGGGGGTGATGGGGGTCGCGGCCGGGCTGGCCGCCCTGGGGGCGCAGAGTTCCCTCGCGGGGCGCGGCACCTGGCCGCTGCTGGGCGCGGGCGTGGTGGTCTCGGTCGTCGCGCTGTTCGTGCTGTGGCGGGCCGGCACCGTACAAGGCGGGCCGGGCCGGTGGAAGGTGGCGGCGGGCGTCGCGGTCGGCGTGCTGGTCGTCGCCCAGGTGGGCCAACTGGCCCTCAGCAACGCCTGGATCGACCGCAAGCGGCTCTCCGTCATGGACGACTACCCGACGTGGGGCCAGCGGCAGGACTGGCAGCGCTCCACCATCGCGTCCGTCGACGACTGGCCGGCAAGCCGTACCGAACCCGGGCGCGAGCAGACGGTCGGCAACGACCCGCTGGCGGTCGGCGGCCAGGGCGCCCAGTACTACAGCAGCCTCACGCCCGACGTGTACACCCGCACCATGCTGGCGTTGGGCGGCGGTTGGACCTCGCGCGGCCGCAACCTGCAGAGCCTCGACAACCCGGTCACCGACGTGATCTTCTCCGTCGGAGCCCGGCTGCGCTCGCCGCGCGACCCGCACAGCTCGCACATCCCGCAGACCGCCCCGCCGACCGTCGTCCGGGAGAACGTGCCGCCGCTGGTCACCGTGCACGCGAGTCCGCCGAGCGGGTCGTACGGCCGGTCGCCTTACCGCAACCAGGAGTTGCTGCTGGGCAGCGACGTCTACACCACGCACCGCGTCACCGTCACCGACAACTCCGGCACCTCGGTGCCCCTGTCGGCCGGCGGCGTCTACCGGACGCCGGGTCACCGCGGGGACCTCAAGCACAGCACCTACCGGATCGCGGCCTCGTGCCCGGCGGGGACCGACGTGTACTTCTGGGCGCCCAGCTTCAACGGCAACGTGCGCATCGACGGCCAGGCGCCGGTCAACTGGCACGGTGTGCTGCCGAGCCACCGGGCGCCCGTCCAGCGGCTGGGCGCCACCCCCGCGGACGGCCGGGTGATGCTGGAACTGCGGGCCCTGCCCGGCAGCAGCACCGTCGACCCGGACGGCCTCGGATGCCTGTCGCTGCCGCGGCTGGCGGCGGCGGAGCGGCAGATCGCGGCCACGGCGGCCACGCAGGTGCACGTCGGCAGCGACGGCATCAGCGCGCAACTGCCCCAGGGCGCACGGGGAACCGCGGTGATCGCGGCGCCCGCGATCACCGGGTGGAGCTGCTCGGCCGGCGACGGCACGCACCCCGGCCGGTCCTACCTCGGCCTGCTGTCGGTCCCGCTGGACGGGCACAGCACCAGCATCTCCTGCTCGTTCACCCCGCCTGGCCTGCACCTGGGAGAGGCGGCGGGCGGCGCGTCCTTGCTGGGGGTGGCGGCTCTGGCCGGCTACGGGTGGTGGCGCTCGCGGCGGCGACCGGCCGGCAGCGGCGACGGCAACGGCGTCGATCCTGAGCCCGTGCAGCCGCCGGTGCTGCCCGAAGAAGCGGTCATCTGACGATCCGCTGTCCGACGATCGGCCCGGACGTGACACGACCGCGCACGTCACCCGAAACGGTGGCGTGCGCGGTCCGCTGATCGGATGTCAGATCAACGTCGGCTGCTGGGTGCCGCGTTCGAACGCCAGCAGCCAGCGCTTGCGGTCCAGGCCGCCGCCGTAACCGGTGAGGCTGCCGTTGGCGCCGATCACGCGGTGGCAGGGCACGATGATGCCGACCGGGTTCTTGCCGTTGGCCAGGCCCACCGCGCGGGAGGCGCCGGGCTGGCCCAGGACGTCGGCGAGTTCGCCGTAGGAGACGGTCTCGCCGTAGGGGATGTCGCGCAGTGCCGCCCAGACCCGCTGCTGGAACGGTGTGCCGCTGAGCCGCAGGTCGAGGTCGAAGGCGGTGCGGTCGCCGGTGAAGTACTCGGCGAGCTGCGCCGCGGCCTGCTCGAAGACCGGAAGGTCGGCGCGCGGCCCGAAGGCGTCCTCCTCCGGCCGGTGCCGCTGCTGCGTCATGTACAGGCCCGCGAGCCCGCCTTCACGGGCGACGAGCGTCAACGGCCCGCAGGGGCTGTCCACGACCGTGTGGACGGTGGCGGGGCCGGCGGTCGCCGCTGCTGCGGCAGCGGCCGGAGCCGTCGTGGGGGTCGTCGTGGTGCTCATCGCACCGCACCTTCCTTCGCTGGCGTGATGGTCGCGGGAATGCCCGTCGTACGGGCGGTCGTCGGATCGTCGGCCGGACCGACGACCGGATCGTCCTTTGTCGGAAGGACGTTGATCGGATGGTCGCCCGTCGCCCACAGGTACTGGGTGGCGTATGCGCGCCACGGCTGCCAGGCCGCGGCGTGGCGGGTGAGGGCCGCGGGTGTCGTCGGCAGGCCGAGGGCGCGGGCGGCGTTGCGGACGCCCAGGTCGGTGGCGAGGAACGCGTCGGGGTCGCCGAGCGCCCGCATCGCGATGGTCTCCACCGTCCAGGGCCCGAACCCGGGCAGCGCGTTCAGCCGGGCGCGGGCGTGCAGCCAGTCGCTGCCCACATCGAGGTCCAGGCCTCCGCCGGCCAGCTCGCGGACCAGCGCCGCCAGGGTGTTCCTGCGGGTCTGGGGCATGGCCAGGGCCGCGGGGTTGTGACCGGCCAGGGCCTCGGGGGAGGGGAACAGGTGGGTGAGGCCGCCGGCCGGGTCGGTGACGGGTTCGCCGTGCGCGGCGACCAGCCGCCCGGCGTGGGTGCGGGCCGCTGCGGTGGAGATCTGCTGGCCGAGCACCGCCCGCACCGCGAACTCCGGCCCGTCGGCGACCCGCGGCACCCGCCGCCCCGGCGCCTTGGCGACGAGCGGGGCGAGCACCGGGTCGGCGGACAGCAGCGCGTCCACGGCCAGCGGGTCCGCGTCCAGGTCGAGCATGCGCCGGCAGCGGCTGATCGCCTGGGACAGGTCGCGCCAGTCGGTGAGCCACAACTGGCAGGCGACGTGGTCGGGTTCGGGCCGCAGTGCCGCGATGCCGGAGCCGTGCGGCAGCCGCAGGGTGCGGCGGTACGCGCCGGCCCGCCACTCCTCGACGCCGGGCACGGCGGTGGCCGCGAGGTGGCCGAACAGGTTGTCCGGGGTCAGCGGGCGGCGGAAGGGCAGCCGCAGCGCCAGGGTGCCGGTCGCCGCCGCGGGCCGGCCCTTGGCGACCCGCGCCCGCAGCTCGCTCGGGGACAGCGCGAAGACCTCGCGCACGGTGTCGTTGAAGGTGCGGATGCTGGCGAACCCGGCGGCGAAGGCGACCTCGCCCATCGGCATGGCGGTGGTCTCGATCAGCAGCCGGGCGGTCTGGGCGCGCTGCGCGCGGGCCAGCGCGAGGGGGCCGGCGCCCAGTTCGCCGAGCAGCTGCCGTTCGATCTGCCGCTCGCTGTATCCCAGGCGGGCGGCGAGGCCCGGAACGCCGTCCCGGTCGACCACGCCGTCGGCGATCAGCCGCATGGCGCGGGCGACGAGGTCGGCCCGCTCGTTCCACTGCGGGGATCCGGGGCTGGCGTCGGGCCGGCAGCGCTTGCAGGCGCGGAAGCCGGCCTGCTGGGCGGCGGCCGCGCTCGGGTAGAAGGTCATGTTCTCGACCTTCGGCGGCACCACCGGACAGCTGGGCCGGCAGTAGATGCGGGTGGTCAGCACCGCCGTGAAGAACCACCCGTCGAAACGGGAGTCCTTCGACTGGACGGCGCGAACGCAGGCGTCGAAGTCCGTATGCACCCCACCAGCATCGCCCGTCGTCAGGGTCGCGGTCTGGCGAGAATCCGACATCGAGGTCGGGCGGGCTGGCGCCGGAGCCACCCGCGAGCCGGGCCGGTCCCGGACCGGGGCCGGCCTCCCGGCCGGGGTCTGCCGCGGCCCCGCGGAACCGGCCGGGTCAGTCGGCGACGCGGCTCGCCGGCTCGTACCGCAGGCCCTCGTACTCGGGGTGCCGCTGCATCCAGCCGTCGATGAACGGGCAGATGGCGACGACCCGCAGGCCCAGCTCCCGGGCCTCGTCCAGGGCGGTGCGGGCCAGCACCGAGCCGACGCCGCGGCCCTCGAAGGCGGGCTCCACCTCGGTGTGGACGAAGACGATCATGTCAGGCGTGCGCAGGTAGACGGCCTCACCCGCCAGTTCGCCGTCGATCCGGGCCTCGTAGCGCCGCGACTCGGGGACGTCGGTGACGGTGACGGTGCCGCCGGGCGCGGTCACGAGCGGTATCCCTCGACCGTCGAGGAGGGGCGGACGCGGGCGCCGCCCGGGTCCTCGCCGGCCTCCAGCAGGGCGCGGCGCTGCCGCAGCAGGTCCCAGCACTGGTCGAGCTCGTGCTCCAGGGCGGTCAGGCGCTCGTTCTCGGTTCCGCCTTCGATGGCGCCCTGGGCGAGCAGGTCGCGCAGGGCCTTCTCGTCGGCGACCATCTGGCTGATCCGGTTGAGGATGGCCGCTTCGGCGTTGGCGTCGCGGGGCTGTTCCACGGGGAGGCACCTCCAGAATCCGTTTCCGGGTGGTCCGGCTCTTCCACTCTTGCAGGTCGCGCGCCGCGGTGCAGTCCGTCACCCGCGTCGGTGCAGGCCACCAGGCCACCAGGCCACCAGACCGGCAGGTCCGCCCGCGTCCGCTGCCGCCGCGCGGCGGGCGGTCACTCCTGGTCGGGGGCGGCCGCGTCGGCGTGCTCGCGCATCCACTGCTCGATGTCGCTGCGGACCCTGCGGTCCATCGCCAGCGACATCTCGGCGTCGACGATGTTCTTGGCGAGCGGGCGCAGCCGCTCCAGGGCGTCGGCGATGCGCTGCGCCTCGCCGGGGGGCAGGCTGGCCGCCGGGGTCAGCACATGGGTCGTGATGACCTCGGTGAACACCTCGGCGATGGCGTCGACGTGCGCGCGCACCTCGCGGCCGGCGGCGAGCACGGCGGACAGCGGCACGCCCTCGCGGACCAGCGCGGCGGAGGCGTCCAGCAGGCGGCGGCTGATGTGCAGGACGTTCTCGCCGTCGACCGCGATGTAGCCGATCTCCAGGGCCGTGGTGAGGTTGTCGGGGCTGACGTCCAGGCCGAAGTAGTCGGCCAGTTCCTGCGGGCTGAGGCGCACCGGCGTCTCGTCGGACCAGGGCGTGGACAGGGCGCCCTCCAGGCCGAGGAGTTCGGCGACGCCGTCCAGGGTGCGGCCGTTCTCCCAGGCGGCGATCAGGTCGGCGATGCCGTCCAGGGTGTGGCCGCGCTCCACGAGGGCGGCGATGGTGCGCAGCCGGGCGAGGTGGTCCTCGGAGTACCAGGCGATGCGGCCGTCGCGGCGCGGCGGCGGCAGCAGGCGGCGCTCCCGGTAGAAGCGCAGGGTCCTGACGGGGATGCCGGCGGCTTTCGCCAGTTCCTCGACGCGGTACTCGCGCGCCCCGGTGCCGTTGTCGTCCACGCCGCCAGCCTATGTGCTGGCGAACGTACGATCGGGCCGCCCGCGGGTGCTCGGCCCGGGGGGCGCCCGGTGGACAGACTTACCGGTCGGTAAGGAATTCCGCCGTACCTCTATCGCAGGTAACTCCGGTGCCCTACAGTCCGACTGTACGACCGTGCCAGTGATTGCTGGCGCGATTGTCGGACCGTATACGCGGTCGGACGGTTCGGACGGTTCAGCCAGGCGGTTCAGTCGGTCGGTGAAGGGCGGTGCCATGGACGGCGACCTCGAACACGTGCGGGTGGCGGTGATCGGGTCAGGGTTCGGCGGGCTGGGCGCCGCCGTCAGACTGCGCAGGGAGGGGATCACCGACTTCGTGATCCTGGAGCGCGCCGAGGCGGTGGGCGGGACCTGGCGGGACAACAGCTACCCCGGCTGCGCCTGCGACGTGCCCTCCCACCTCTACTCGTTCTCCTTCGCGCCCAACCCGGAGTGGCCGCGCGCCTTCTCCGGCCAGGAGCACATCCGCGCCTACCTGGAGCGGGTCACCGACTCCTTCGGGCTGCGGCCGCACCTGCGGTTCGGCGCCGAACTGCTGCAGGCCCGCTGGGACGACGGGGCGCGACGCTGGCACCTGACGACCGCCACCGGCGAACTCACCGCCGACGTCGTGGTCTCCGCCACCGGACCGCTGTCCGACCCCAAGATCCCGGAGATCCCCGGCATCGAGGACTTCCCCGGGCGGGTCTTCCACTCCTCGCGCTGGGACCACGACTTCGACCTCAAGGGCAAGCGGGTGGCCATGGTCGGCACCGGCGCGTCCGCGATCCAGATCGTGCCGTCGATCCAGCCCGAAGTGGCGCAGCTGACCGTCATCCAGCGCACCCCGCCGTGGGTGATGCCGCGGATGGACCGGCCGATCGGGGCCGCCGAGCGCTGGCTGCACGGCACGGTGCCGGCCACCGCCAAGGCCCGGCGCGGGCTGCTGTGGCTGATCCGCGAGTTCCAGGTGGGCGCGTTCGTGAAGCGGCCGAAGCTGATGAAGGCGGCCGAGCGGATCGCCCGCAACCACCTGCGGCGGTCGGTGAAGGACCCGGAGCTGCGGGCCCGGCTCACCCCCGACTACACCATCGGCTGCAAGCGGATCCTGCTGTCCAACACCTACTATCCGGCGCTGGCGCAGCCCAACACCGAGGTCGTCACCTCCGCGCTGGCCGAGGTGCGCGGGTCGAAGGTGGTCACCGCGGACGGCACCGAGCGGGAGGTCGACGCGATCGTCTTCGGCACCGGCTTCCACGTCACCGACATGCCGATCGGCGACCGGGTGATCGGCGCGGACGGCCGCTCGCTGAGCGAGCACTGGAAGGACGGCATGGCCGCACTGCGCGGCTGCACGGTGGACGGATTTCCCAATCTTCTGTTCATCATCGGGCCCAACACCGGCCTCGGGAACAGCTCGATGATCCTGATGATCGAATCATCGCTCAACTACGTCGCCTCCTACATGCGCGCGCTGGCGTCGACCGGTGCCGCCGCGCTGGACGCGAAACCGGCCTCCGTGTCGGCCTGGAACCAGGAGATGCAGCGGCGCGCCGCCCGCACCGTGTGGAACACCGGCGGCTGCAAGAGCTGGTACCTGGACGCCAACGGCCGCAACACCACCGCGTGGCCCGGCACCACCGCCGAGTTCCGGCGCGCCACACGCGAGGTGAAGCTGTCGGAGTACGAGGTGCTGGCGCCGGTCGCCGCCGGCGAGCGCCCGGTGGAGGCGGTCTCATGACCGTGCCCTACGAGGCGGTGCGCGCCCGCCGCGAGCACACCGTCGTATCAGCGGACGGAACGCGCCTGCACGCCGAGGAGTACGGGCGGGCCGATGGTCCCACCGTCGTACTGGCGCACGGCTGGACGTGCTCGACGCTGTTCTGGGCGCCGGTGGTGCGGCTGCTCGCCGCAGACCACCGGGTCGTCGCCTACGACCAGCGCGGCCACGGCCGCAGCGGCGTACCGGCCACCCGTGCGGGTTACGGCACGGACGTACTGGCCGATGATCTGCAAGCCGTACTGGAGGCGGTCGTCCCCGACGGGGAGCAGGCCGTGCTCGCCGGTCACTCCATGGGCGGTATGACGATCATGGCGGCCTCCGGGCGGGCGCCGGTGCGCGACCGCACCGCCGCCGCGCTGCTCGTCAGCACCGGCAGCGCGCAACTGCTGGGCAGCACCGAGGTGCTGCCGCCGCGGGTGCGCTCCAAGCGGCTGCGGCGCTTCTTCCACCGTCAACTGCTGGTGTCGCGGCTGCCACTCGGACCGGTGACCCCGCTGTCGAAGGCCGCACTCAGCTACGGCGTGCTGGGCACCCACCCGACGCGCGAGCAGGCCGCGTTCACCGCCCGCATCGTGCACGCGTGCCGCGCGAGCCAGCGCGCCGCCTGGGGCCGGGTGCTGGCCGTGCTCGACCTGGACCGCGAACTGGCCGCGCTCACCGCGCCCACCGCCGTCCTCGTCGGCACCGCCGACAAGCTCACCCCCAGGTCGCACGCCCACCGCATGGCCGCCGCCCTGCCGCAGCCGGTCTCGCTGACCGAACTGCCGGGCCTCGGCCACATGACGCCCATCGAGGACGCGCCCGCGGTGGAGCGGGCCATCCGCGCACTGGTCGCCGGGTACCTGTCCCCGGCGGCGGCCGGCGCGGGCGGCGCCCTCGACGAGCCGCAGCCCGGGTATGAGTCAGGGCAGGAGCAGCAGGAGCCGGCGAAGGAGGAGAAGAGCGCATGAGCGGACGATCGCTGGACGGCCGGGTGGCCGTCGTCACCGGAGCGGCCCGCGGCGTGGGGGCGATGCTCGCCCGCAAGCTCGCCGACCGCGGCGCCCGCGTGGCCCTCGTCGGCCTGGAGCCCGACGAGTTGAAGAAGGTCGCGCAGTCGCTGCCCGGCGACGCGGCCCACTGGACCGCGGACGTCACCGACCGGGAGGCGATGGCCGCGGTCGCCGCCGACGTGCTCGCGCACTTCGGCCGGATCGACATCGTGGTGGCCAACGCCGGTGTGGCGACGGGCGGTCCGTTCCTGGACTCCGACCCCGACGCGTTCGACCGGGTCATCCAGGTCAACCTGCTGGGCAGCGTGGCCACCGCCCGCGCGTTCCTGCCGGCGCTGGTCACCTCGCGCGGCTACCTGCTGCAGATCGCCTCGCTCGCCGCGATCACCCCGGCGCCGATGATGGCCGCGTACTGCGCGAGCAAGTCCGGCGTGGAGGCGTTCGCGCACAGCCTGCGCGCCGAACTCGGCCACAAGGGCGTGGGAGTGGGCGTGGGCTACCTCAGCTGGACCGACACCGACATGGTGCGCGGCGCGGACGAGGACGAGGCGCTGCGCACGATGCGGGCCCGGCTGCCGTGGCCGGCCAACCGCACCTACCCCCTGGAGCCCGCCGTCGACCGGATCGTGGCGGGGATCGTGCGCCGTTCCCCGCACGTGTACGCACAGTGGTGGCTGCGCGGGATGCAGCCGGTGCGCGGCTACCTGCCGTCGCTCCTCGGCGGAGCCCTCGGACGGCGCGAAATGCGGCGTGTGGAACCGGCGCTGGCGCGCGGCGACGGTCCGCGCAGGGGACTGGTCGGCCGCGGCGGCGCCGCCGACGAGGCCGAGCGATCATCGATCGATCACGCTCAGTAACAGTAACCAGCCGCTGACCTGGGGTGATTGTCCCAGGATGCGCGGGTTGTCCGGCCGTGTCAGTCTTATCGAGGCCCCATTCCGACACACTCCAGGAGGAGTAACCATGGGCGCTTTCGATCAGTTCAAGGACCAGGCCACCCAGTACGAGGAGAAGGCCAAGGGCGCGCAGGGCAACCGGCGCGACAAGTCCGCCAACCCCCAGCAGGAGCAGATGGAGCGTGGTGCGCAGCGTGACGCGCAGCAGCGTGGCTCCGAGTTCGAGGACCGTGCGCGTGACCGCATGGACCGCGACGCCGAGGAAGAGCAGGACTGGGCCTGAACCGGCCTGACTTGAACGGTCGCCGCCGACGACGGCGCGTGCGTCGCGGTCGGTCGCAGTGACACCGGAAGGGGCACCCCGGCGGGGTGCCCCTTCTCCGTTGTGCGCGGTCCGCGCGTCGCGGAGGGATGCAGGACCCCGCTCGAAGCAAGGGAGTTGGGCCGGTGCAACGCAAGTGTGCCCACCGCGGCGGGATGGGAGTTGAAGTGGGCGCGAGCCCGGGGGCTGAATGAAGCGGGGGTTCAGCGCGGCGGGAGTTGGGGGCGGGCGCGGTCGGGGCGCGAGGACAGGTCGGGCGGCACCGCCGCCGGGTGCTCCTCCAGCAGGCTGAGCGCGGTGCGGACGGCCACGGCGAGTTGGCCGTGGCGCCCCTCCGCCCAGTCCACCGGGGTGCGCAGGCACTCGATGTCCGGCGGGACGCCCTGGTTCTCCACCGACCAGCCGTAGGCGTCGAACCAGGCGGCGTTCATCGGCACGGTGATGACGGTGTTGTCGCCCAGGCGGTGCCGGCCGGTCATGCCGACCACGCCGCCCCAGGTGCGCAGCCCCACCACCGGCCCCAGGCCGAGGAGTTTGAAGGCCGCGGTGATCATGTCGCCGTCGGAGGACGTCGCTTCGTCGGCGATCGCCACGATCGGCCCGCGCGGCGCGCTGCCCAGGTAGGAGACGGGCTGCGCGTTGCGGGTCAGGTCCCAGCCGAGGACGGTGCGGGTCAGCTTCTCGATGACCAGCTCGCTGATGTTGCCGCCGGCGTTGCCGCGCACGTCCACCAGCAGCGCGTCGTAGGCGACTTCCTTGCGCAGGTCGCGGTTGAACTGCGCCCAGCCGGAGCCGCCGAGGTCGGGGATGTGCAGATAGCCGCACCGGCCGCCGCTCAGCCGCCGGACCACGCCGCGGCGCCTGGCGACCCAGTGCTGGTAGCGCAGCGTCCGGTCGTCGATCAGCGGCACGACCGCGACCCTCCGCGGCGCGCCCCGGCGGCCGGGGGGCTCGAAGGTCAGCTCCACCGTGGTGCCGCCGGCGCCCGAAAGCAGCGGGTACGGGCCTGCGTTGGGATCGACCGGCCGCCCGTCCACGTGCGTGAGGATCGCGCCTTCCCGGATGCCGGTGCCCGCCAGCGGCGAGCGCGCCTTGGAGTCCGAGGACTCGCCCGGCAGGATCCGCAGCACCGACCACGTGCCGTCCTTGTTGTGCTGGAAGTCCGCGCCCAGCAGGCCGATCGGTCGCTGGTAGTGCGGCGGGCCCTCGTTGCGGCGGGCGGGCTGCACGTACGCGTGGGAGGTGCCGAGTTCGCCGAGGACCTCGCGCAGCAGGTCGGCGAACTCGTCCGGGGTGCTGACGCGTTCGACCAGTGGCCGGTACTGGTCGAGGATCGCCGGCCAGTCCACGCCGCACATGTCGGGCGCCCAGAAGTAGTCGCGGATCAGCCGGCCCGCCTCGGCGTACGACTGGCGCCACTCGGCGGCCGGCACCACCTCGTGCAGGATGCGGCGCATGTCGACGAACACCGTCGAGTCGTCGTCGCCCCGCTCGGTGGCGGGCAGCACGGCCAGTTCGCCCTCGTCGAAGACGGCCAGGCGCCGGCCGTCGCCGCTGACCGAGTACCAGTCCATGTGGTGGACGAGTTCGGTGCGCTTGGACTTGCCGAGGTTGAAGTACTCCAGCGTGGGCCGCGCGGACGGGTCGGTGGGGTTGACGAAGGTCTCCCCCAGCGCGCCGGAGATGGGCCAGCGCAGCCACACCAGCCCGCCCTGCACCGGCTCCAGCGCCGAGTACTTCGAGGCGGCCACCGGGAACGGCGTCACCCGGTCCGGCAGCCCCTCGGTCTCCACCACGACCGGGCCGTCGCCCGCCGCCTCGCCCGGGTCCAGGCCGGACCCGACCGGGCTGCCCTCCACCCGCAGCGCGAACGGCGACGGGGTCGCGGAGTTGAGCGGCACCAGGTACGGGCGGCAGCCGAGCGGGAACGACAGGTCGCCGGTGTGCACGTCGTACACCGGGTCGAAGCCGCGCCACGACAGGAACGCCAGATAGCGGCCGTCGCGGGTGAACACCGGCTGCTCGTCCTCGAAGCGGCCGTTGGTGACGTCGATGATCGTGTGGTCGGACAACCTTGCGATCTTGATGGAGCGCAGCGAGCGGCCCACCCCGGGGTGCGACCAGGTCAGCCACGCGGAGTCGGGGGAGAAGGCCATGTCGCGGACCGGGCCGTTGGTGGAGCGGATCAGCTCCTCGACGGTTCCCGCCGGGCGGCCCGACGGAGGCGCCCCGGCCGTCAACTCCGCGCCCGCGAAGTCACCCTCGCCCAGGTCGGCGCCGTCGAAGCCACCCGCACCGGTCAGGTCGCCGGACCCCGCCATGCCGCCCTCGCCCTCGTCGGCGGCGCCGGTGCTCACCAGCAGCAGCCGGCCGTCGTGCGCGGCGACGGCGAGGGTGCCGCCGTCCGGCGACGACGCCAGCTCCAGGACACGGCCCAGGCGGCCGACCCCCAGCCGCACCCGGACGTCGTCCACCTCGTGGACCCCGCCCGCGACCCCGCCGCCCGTCGCGCCCGCGCCGCCGTCACCCGCACCGTCCGGGCCGCCGCCCGCGCCGCCCGGCGCGCCGTCCACCAGCGACTCCGGCCGCGGCAGGGCCCGCTCCGGGAGGCCGACCTCGCCGAGGACCGCCTCCTCGACCACGACCTCCTCGACCTCCTCGACTTCCCGGACGTCCTCGGCCCCTTTGGCCTCCTCGGCGCTCCGGGCGCCGGCCACGCCCGCCTCGTCCGTCCACCGTGTGGACCCGCCCCGCACCCCCGCCGGCACCGCGCCCGCACTGGCACCCGCGCCCTCGTCCTCGCCCGGCGTACCCGGCCCGCTCCCCGCCGCGCCCGCAGGCGCCCGCCCCGGTACCAGCCCCTCCCGGCCGCGCGACAGCGCCCGCGACGCGCGCCCGGGCAGCGGCGCCAGCTCGATGCCGTCCTCGCCCTCGGCGTCGGTGACGTACGCGACCACGCCCGTGTCGCCCAGCATCACCGGCAGCCGCACCCGCGCGCCCGGCTCGTCGGCGATGGTGCGCGCCGGGCCGTCGCGGTGGGTGAGCCAGTAGAGGCTGCCGCGCACGCACACCGCGCTGGCGCGGCCGGTGCGGTCGGTGGCCAGCCCGTCGAGGTTGGCGGCGGCCGGCACCTGGTAGGGGCGGCGCCCGCTGCGCTGCCCGCCGAGCCGGATGTCCAGCCGGCGCGGCTCCGCGTCCGGCGAGGACAGGTCGTCCACCAGCCACAGCCCGCCCGCGCACTGGTACACCACGCGGTCACCGTCGGTGGCGGCGCTGCGGGCGTAGAAGTCCGCGTGGTCGGTGTGGCGGCGCAGGTCGGTGCCGTCGGGCGCGCAGGAGTACAGGTTGCCGACGCCCTCGTGGTCGGAGAGGAACGCGATCCGGCCCTGCACGAACATCGGCGACGACAGGTGCCCGTCGATCTCCTGGACCAGACGGCGGCCGTGCAGCCACAGCCGGCCGGTGGCGCCGCCGCGGTAGCGCTTCCAGGCGTACGGCTCGTGCGGCGGCGTGCCGGTCAGCAGCAGGGTGCGGCGGTCGGTGCCGCCGCCGGCGCAGGGCCGGTCCTGGACGGCGATGTCGGAGACCGGGCCCCAGGGCAGCTGCCCGCCCGGCTCGTCCTCCACCGGCACGCTGTAGGCCCACGTGTGGTAGGCGAACGGCTTGCTGTGCGAGGACACCGCCAGGACGTGGTTGTCCGGCGTCCACGAGCACACCCGGGTGTCGCTGCTGCCCCAGTACGTCAGCCGGTGCGCCGCCCCGCCCTCGACCGGTACCAGGTACACCTCGGGGTCGAGGCTGCGCCAGTTGGTGAACGCGATCAGGGTGCCGTCAGGGGAGAAGCGCGGCGGGCCGACCCGCGTCCGGTCGGCGGTCACCCGCCAGGCACGCCCGGGCGCCCCGCCGGGCGGACCCAGCGGGGCCATCCAGATGTCGTCCTCGGCGGCGAAGCAGACGAGGTCGCCGTTCAGGTGCGGGAACCGGAGGTACGCGCCATCGCTCACCCCTCCCATGGTTCGGGGCGCCCGGAGGCCCAGCAACTTTTCCGGGGTGCTTGCGCCCCGCCGCACCCCGTTCCGCCCCCGTGCGCCCCGGGGCCCGCGACCCCGCCCGCCCCCGCGGCCCCGCACACCCCTCCAGCGACGGCAGCCGGGACGCCCGGCCGCCCGGACGCCGAACCCCGGAACCGCCCGAACCCCGGAACCCCGCGAACCCCGCGAACCCCGGAACCCCGCGAACCCCGGAACCCCGCGAACCCCGGAACCCCCCGGACCCGCGAACCGCCCGGCGGGCTACTCCGCGGTCTCGCGCGCCAGCCGCTCCTCGGCCGCCGCCAGCCGCGCCAGCGTCCGCTCGCGGCCGAGCGCGACCAGGGACTCGAAGAGCGGCAGGCCGACCGTGCGGCCGGTCACCGCCACCCGCACCGGCGCCTGCGCCTTGCCGAGCTTGAGCCCGTGGGCGGCGGCCACCGCCTCCAGCGCGGCCTTCAGCGGCTCGGCCTCCCACTGCGCGACGTCCAGCGCCGCCGAGGCGTCCCGCAGCAGCTCCCGCGCGCCCGGCTTCATCGCCTTCGCCCACGACGCCTCGTCGTCCACCGGCGCGTCGAGGAAGAGGAAGTCGACGTTCGTGGTGATGTCCGCCAGCACGGCCAGCCGCGTCTGGGCCAGCGGCGCCACCGCCGCGAACACCTCCGGGTCGTACGACTCCGGGGCCCACGGGGCGTGCGGCGCGATCAGCCACGGCGTGCACTCGGCGACGAAGTCCTCCGCCGGCAGCGCGCGGATGTACTCGCCGTTGAACGCGGTGAGCTTCTTCAGGTCGAAGAACGCCGAGGAGCCGTTGACGTCCTCGATCCGGAACAGCTGCTCCAGCTCCTCGTACGGCATGATCTCGCGGTCGCCGCCGGGCCCCCAGCCCAGCAGCATCAGGTAGTTGACCATCGCCTGCGGCAGGTAGCCCTCGGCCAGGTAGTCCTCCAGCGCGACCTTGTCCCGGCGCTTGGAGAGCTTCTGGCGCTTCTCGTTGACGATCACCGGCAGGTGCGCCCACACCGGCGGCACCGCGTCCAGCGCCTGCCACAGCAGCTGCTGCTTGGGGGTGTTCGACAGGTGCTCCTCGCCGCGGATCACCTCGGTGATCCCCTCGTCGAGGTCGTCGACGACGTTGGCCAGCAGGAACACCGGCGAGCCGTCGCCGCGGGCGATCACGAAGTCCTCGATCGCGCTGTTGGGGAACGCCGGCTCGCCGCGGATCAGGTCCACCACGACCGTCTCGCCCTCGTCCGGGGTGCGGAACCGCAGCGCCCGCCCCGGCTCGTGGGCAAGGCCCCGGTCGCGGCAGAAGCCGTCGTAGCCCAGTTGCTGTGATCCGGTGCGCTCGGCCAGCTGCTCGCGGGTGCAGTCGCAGTAGTAGGCCCGGCCCGCCGCGTGCAGCTTCAGGGCCGCCTCGCGGTGCCGGCCGGCGTTCGCGGACTGGAAGTAGGGGCCCTCGAAGTGCGGGTCCGCCTGGGAGATGCCGATCGCGGCCAGCGCGCTGATGATGCCGTCGATCCACTCGGGCCGGTTGCGGGCCGCGTCGGTGTCCTCGACGCGCAGCACGAAGGTGCCGCCGGAACGGCGTGCCACGGCCCAGTTGTAGAGGGCGGAACGCGCGCCTCCGACGTGGAACATGCCGGTCGGGGAGGGTGCGAAGCGGACGCGGGGCGCGGCATCAGACATGGTCCACAGCCTATCCGCCCGTACACCGGTGGCCGTGGACAATGACCTGGCCAGCGCCGTCGCGTAACGTGCTCGGCGACGTGACCGGTGGGTAACACCGGTGGGGAGCAGCCGAGTGGGACGGGAGCGGGCCGATGGCGCTGGACGCGGACGTCGTGGTGGTGGGGGGCGGGCTGGCCGGGCTGGTCGCGACCGCCGAGCTGGCCGAGGCCGGCCGCAAGGTGATCCTGGTCGACCAGGAGCCGGAGGCCTCGCTCGGCGGCCAAGCGTTCTGGTCCTTCGGCGGGCTGTTCTTCGTCGACTCGCCCGAGCAGCGCCGGATGCGGATCAAGGACAGCACGGAGCTGGCGCTGCAGGACTGGATGGGCACCGCGGGCTTCGACCGGGCCGAGGACCACTGGCCGCGCCGCTGGGCGGAGGCGTACGTGCACTTCGCGGCAGGGGAGAAGCGGGCCTGGCTGCACGAGCGCGGGATACGGATGTTCCCGGTGGTCGGCTGGGCCGAGCGCGGCGGGTTCCTGGCCACCGGGCCGGGCAACTCGGTGCCGCGCTTCCACATCACCTGGGGGACCGGGCCGGGCGTCGTCGCGCCGTTCGAGCAGCGGGTGCGGGAGGGGGTCGCGCGCGGCCGGGTCGAGCTGCGCTTCCGGCACCGGGTGACCGCGCTGACCACGACCGGCGGCGCCGTGGACGGGGTGAGCGGCGAGGTGCTGGTGCCCAGCGACGCGGCACGCGGTGAGGCCAGCTCACGGGAGGTCGCGGAGGAGTTCAGCCTCAGGGCGCAGGCGGTGGTGGTCACTTCCGGAGGCATCGGCGGCAACCACGACCTGGTGCGGGCGGCCTGGCCGAAGCGGCTGGGGACCCCGCCGGAGAAGCTGCTGTCGGGTGTTCCGGCGCACGTCGACGGGCTGATGCTGGGGGTCGCCGAGGCGGCGGGCGGCGGGCTGATCAACGGCGACCGGATGTGGCACTACACCGAGGGCATCGAGAACTGGAACCCGATCTGGGCCCGCCACGGCATCCGCATCCTGCCCGGGCCGTCCTCGCTGTGGCTGGACGCGACCGGCAGGCGCCTGCCGGTGCCGTACTTCCCCGGCTTCGACACCCTCGGCACCCTCGCGCACATCATGGGCACCGGCCACGAGTACACCTGGTTCGTCCTCACCCAGAAGATCATCGAGAAGGAGTTCGCGCTCTCCGGATCCGAGCAGAACCCGGACCTGACCGGCAGGAGCGTGCGCGACGTGCTCAAGCGGGTGCTGCCCGGGGCACCCGGCCCGGTCGAGGCGTTCAAGCAGCACGGCGTGGACTTCGTCGTGGAGCGCGAACTGGGCGCGCTGGTACGGGGGATGAACGCGCTCACCGGCGAGGGACTGATCGACGAGGCCGAGCTGCGCCGCGAGATCGAGGCGCGCGACCGCGAGATCGCCAACACCTACACCAAGGACCTGCAGGTCACCGCGATCCGCGGCGCCCGCAACTACCTGGGGGACAAGCTGATCCGCACCGCGTCCCCGCACCGGCTGCTGGACCCCAAGGCCGGCCCGCTGATCGCCGTGCGGCTCAACATCCTCACCCGCAAGTCGCTCGGCGGACTGGAGACCGATCTCGACGCACGCGTCCTCACCCCGGCGCCGGCCGGCGGCGAGCAGCGCGGCGAGCCGCTGCCCGGCTTGTACGCGGCGGGCGAGGCGGCCGGCTTCGGCGGCGGCGGGATGCACGGATACCGGTCCCTGGAGGGGACGTTCCTCGGCGGCTGCATCTTCTCCGGCCGCGCGGCCGGCCGGGCCGCGGCCGCCGCGACCGCGTGACGGCGACCGCACGGGCACTGACCGCGTGACGGTGTGTCAGCGGGCCCGCACCCCGCTGACCGGCGCACATGACCCGGTTCGATACCCGTCTCCAGGACCCGAACTGACAACACGTCAGTTCGGGTCCTTCGTGGGCCCGTCGAGCGGGTCCGCCGCTTCTCGTGTTTGAAGCATTGACAGGAGCAGACCGGCTCCTCACTATGGGAGCGCTCCCACGTTAAGAGCGTGTAACCGAACCATGCATCACCGCACCACCTCCCTCGACCTCTCGAACAGTTTTCGACGGTCCACCCCCCATATGGAGGTTGTTCGCACATGGCAGTCCCGATAGTCCGACGCAGAATGGCCGCGCTGGCGGCGGCAGGCGCGCTCGTCGTCGCCTCCGGCGCAGTGGCCGCTGCGATGAGCACCACCGCCTCGGCCGCCTCGGCCGGATGCTCGGTGAACTACAGCGTGAACCAGTGGGACAGCGGGTTCACCGCTAACGTCACCGTCACCAACACCGGCCCCGCGCTGACCGCGTGGACCGTGGGCTGGACCTTCGCGGGGAACCAGAAGGTCACCCAGGGCTGGAACGCCACCATCACCCAGTCCGGCCAGTCGGTCACGGCCAAGGACATGGGCTACAACGGCGCGGTCGCCAGCGGCGGCCAGGCCAGCTTCGGCTTCAACGGCACGTACAGCGGCACCAACGCCTCGCCGGCGAACTTCACGCTCAACGGCGTGGCCTGCGACAGCGGCAGCGGAACCGGCGGCACCACCGGCGGCGGGACCACCCCGCCGACGACGCCTCCGACGACGCCCCCCACGACGCCGCCCACCACCCCGCCGCCCGGTTCGAAGGTCGACAACCCGTACGTCGGCGCCAAGGGCTACGTCAACTCGGAGTGGTCCGCCGAGGCCGCGGCCGACGGCGGCCAGGCCATCGCCAACCAGTCGACCGCCGTCTGGCTCGACCGGATCGCCGCGATCAACGGCGTGAACGGCGGGATGGGCCTCAAGGCCCACCTGGACGCCGCCGTGCAGCAGGCCGCGGGCCAGCCGCTGACCATCGAGATCGTCATCTACGACCTCCCCGGCCGCGACTGCGCCGCCCTGGCCTCCAACGGCGAGCTGGGCCCGACGGACATCGCCACGTACGAGTCGCAGTACATCGACCCGATCGCCTCGATCATGTCGGACGCGAAGTACGCGAACCTGCGGATCGTCAACGTCATCGAGCCCGACTCGCTGCCGAACCTGATCACCAACGCGGACGGCCAGGCCGGTGCCACGTCGGCGTGCGCGACGATGAAGCAGAACGGCAACTACGAGAAGGGCGTCAGCTACGCGCTGTCCAAGCTCGGTGCGCTGTCGAACACCTACAACTACATCGACGCCGGCCACCACGCCTGGCTGGGCTGGGACACCAACCTCGCCCCGTCCGCCCAGGAGTTCTACAAGGTCGCGACCACCAACGGCGCCAGCCTGGCCGACGTGCAGGGCTTCATCACCAACACCGCCAACTACAGCGCGACGGTGGAGCCCAACTTCAAGGTCACGGACTCCGTCAACGGCACCACGGTGCGCCAGTCCAAGTGGGTGGACTGGAACAACTACGTGGACGAGCAGTCCTACGCCCTGGGCCTGCGCAACCAGCTGATCTCGGACGGCTTCCCGTCCAGCATCGGCATGCTGATCGACACCGGCCGCAACGGCTGGGGCGGCAGCGCGCGTCCGACCGGTCCGGGCGCGACGACCAGCGTCGACACCTACGTCGACGGCGGCCGCATCGACCGCCGCATCCACGCCGGCAACTGGTGCAACCAGTCCGGTGCGGGTATCGGGGCACGCCCGACCGCGGCGCCCTCGGCGAACATCGACGCCTACGTGTGGATCAAGCCTCCGGGTGAGTCGGACGGCTCGAGCTCGGCCATCTCGAACGACGAGGGCAAGGGCTTCGACCAGATGTGCGACCCGACCTACGGCGGCAACGCCCGCAACGGCAACAACCCGACGGGCGCGCTGCCCAACTCGCCCCTGGCGGGCCACTGGTTCTCGGCCCAGTTCCACCAGCTGATCCAGAACGCGTACCCGCCGCTGTCGTGAGCACCGCACGCTGACAGCGGATCCCCCCACCGGGCCCGTGACGGGGCCGCGCCCTGGTCGTAGCGACCAGGGGCCGCGGTCCCGGAACGGGCCCGCCGCATGCCCGCACCCGGGCCCCGTGCCGCTGTCCGCGGGCGTCGTGCACCATGGAGGGCGGAACATCAGAGCCCGCAGGTGCGCAGGTGGCAGGCGTGCGGGCCGGGCACGCGCACGCGGGAGGCACCGCTCATGGGCTTCGAGGACGTCCACCAGGCGGTGGCCGGCAGCAGCGTCCACGGCACGGTGGCCGGCGGCTGGGAGCAGGTGCGCGACGCCTTCGCGCACAACTTCACCCGCCGCGGCGACCAGGGGGCGGCCGTCGCCGTCTACCACCAGGGACGCAAGGTCGTCGACCTGTGGGGCGGCAGCCGCGACTTCGACGGCGGCCCCGGCGGCAAGCCCTGGGAGCACGACACCGCGCAGACCGTGCGGTCGGCCACCAAGGGCGTGGCGGCGGCCTGCCTGCTGCTGCTCCACCAGCGCGGCCGGCTCGACCTGGACGCGCCGGTCGGCGCCTACTGGCCGGAGTTCAAGGCGCACGGCAAGGACCGCGTCACCGTGCGGGACGTGCTGGCGCACCGGGCCGGGGTGCCCGCGTTCGACGTGCCGCTGACCCCCGCCCAGGCGCTGGACGGCGTCTCGGGGCCGCGCGCTGTCGCCGCCCAGCCGCCGCTCTTCCCGCCCGGCGACGAGCACGGCTACCACGCCCAGACCTACAGTTGGCTGCTCGGCGAGCTGGTGCTGCGCGTCACCGGCCGCACCCTCGGCCGGTTCCTCGCCGACGAGATCGCGGGCCCCCTCGGCCTCGACCTGTGGCTCGGGCTGCCCGCCGGCCAGGAGCACCGGGTCGGCCGGATCGGCCCGACCGCGGCGCCCGAACCCCGCACCTCCGGCGCGCTGCGCGCCCGCCCCAAGCAGTCGGTGCACGACGCCTACGCCGACCCGCAGTCGCTGACCCGCAGGGCCTTCGCCGCGATCACCCCGATACCCGACGAGAACGATCCCGCCTACCGGGCCGCCGAACTCGCCGGGTCCGGCGGCATCGCGACCGCCCGCGCGCTGGCCCGCTGCTACGCCGCGTTCATCGGCGACGTCGAGGCAGCCGGATCCGAACCCGGAGCCGGAGGGGGCGGCGCCGCCAGTGCCGGCGGTGTTGGGCGGCTGCTCGCGCCCGCCACCGTCACCGCGGCCCGCACCCTGGAGTCGGCGGGCCCGGACCGCGTGCTCGTCGTCAACACCCGTTTCGGGCTGGGCTACATGCTGCACGGCCCCGCGTCGCCGCTGCTCGCCCCCGGCTCCTTCGGGCACCCCGGCCGCGGCGGTTCGCTCGCCTTCGCCGACCCCGAACACGCCGTCGGCTTCGGCTACGTCACCAACGGCATGCAGAAGAACGTCACCGCAGACCCGCGTGCACAGGCTCTGGCCAGGGCCGTTCGGGACTGCCTAACCTGACCCGATGACACGCTTCGACACGTACGGTGTGGTGGTGACGGGCGGGGCCCGGGGGATCGGGGAGGCGACCGCGCGACGGTTCGCCGCGGAAGGTGCCGGTGTGCTGATCGCCGACATCGACGAGGAGTCGGCCGCCCGCACGGCGGCGGCCATCAGGGACGACGGGGGACGGGCCGAGCACGCGGCGTGCGACGTCGCCGACAGCGCGGCCGTCGACGCGGCGGTGGCCCGGGCCGTGGCCGCCTTCGGCACGCTCGACGTCCTGGTCAACAACGCCTACGCGTGCAGCGACCACCGCGAGGACTTCTCCGAGGAACGCGACGAGGACTGGCTGCGCGACCTCGACATCTGCCTGGTGGGATCGATGCGCTGCTCCCGCGCGGCGCTGCCGCACCTGGCCGAGGCGCCGGGCGGGCGGGGCGCGATCGTCACCGTCGGCTCGGTCAACGGCCTCTCGTACTTCGGCAACCACGCGTACAGCGCGGCCAAGGCCGGGCTGGTCTCGCTCACGCGCACCCTCGCCCAGCAGGCGGCGCCGCTGGGGGTGCGGGCGAACCTGGTGGCGCCCGGCACCATCCGCACCCCGGTGTGGGACGGCCGCGAGAAGATGCTGGAGGCCGCCGCCCGCGCCTACCCGCTGCGGCGCGTCGGGGAGCCGGCCGACATCGCGGCGGCCGTCGCGTTCCTCGCCTCCACCGACGCGTCCTGGATCACCGGCGTGACGCTGCCGGTGGACGGCGGCATCCTCGGGTCCAACGCGGGGTTCACCGACGCGCTGGCCGCCGAGTTCGCGGCGGACACCGCGCAGGCGTAGGGCCCCGGCCGCTCGGTCCGGCCGGCCGCGGCTTTCGAGGCATGGCTTCGGCTCCCGGGCTCCGGTGCGCGCGAGGTGCCCGACGCGCCGCGCGCGCAGGAGCCGGTGCCGGCCGGGGCCCGCCGGGGCAGCAGGTGTCAGCCCGCGAGCATCAGCGCGATGCCGCCGACCACCACGACCGCGGCCAGCAGGCGGGGGCGGCCGAAGCGCTCCTTGAAGACCAGGGTGCCGATGGCCGCGCCGGCGATGATCGAGGTCTCCCGCAGAGCCGCCACCGGGGCCAGCGGGGCGCGGGTCTGCGCCCACAGCACCAGGCCGTAGGCGGCCGTGGACAGCGCGCCGCCCAGCAGCCCGCGGGCCGCCACCGGGCGCAGCGCGGCCAGCAGGCCGCCGCGCCGCACGATGACCGCCAGCAGCGGGATCGCCATGCCCTGCAGCAGCATCAGCCAGGTGATGTAGCCGAGCGAGGAGCCCGAGTCGCGGACGCCCACGCCGTCCACGACCGTGTACCCGGCGATCGTCAGGCCGGTGCCCACCGCGGCGGCCAGCGCCGGCCAGTTGGGCCGCCGGCCGCGCAACCCCCACAGGGCGACGCCGCCGAGCCCCGCGGACGCCACCGCGACGCCCGACGCCTGCCAGGCGTCCGGCCGTTCGGACACGAACACCGCGGCCAGCACCGTCACCGCGAGCGGCGCCACCCCGCGGGCCACTGGGTAGACCTGCCCGAACTCGCCCAGCCGGAAGGACCGCATCAGCAGGTACTGGTACGCGAGGTGGATCACCACCGAAGCGGCGAGGAACGGCCAGGCGCCGCGGTGCGGGACCGCGGCGAACGGCGCCATCGCGAGCGCGCACAGCGCCCCGCCCCCACCCACCAGGGTGAAGGCGAGGAGCTGGTCCTTGATGCCGTGCGCGATCGCGTTCCACGCGGCGTGGGTGAGCGCGGCGGTGAGCACCGCGAGGACGACGAGCGGGGTCATGCGGGGGTGTGCCCCGCGCGCCGCGCGGTCGTTCGGGCCCGCAGTACCGCTACCGGTGCCGGTGCCACGGGCACCGCTGCCGGTGCGGTCACGACGCCCGCAGCACGGACGCGACGATCGGCCCGGCGGACGCGTTGCCGTGCCCGCCGCTCTGGACGAGGGCGGCCGCGGCCACATGCCCGTCGTACGCGGTGAACCAGCCGTTGGGCGCGGCGGCGCCGTCGACCTCGGCGGAGCCCGTCTTGGCGCCCGCGTTCGGGCCGAACCCGCTCATCACGCCGCTCGCCGTGCCGTAGCTGATGGTGTCGTGCATCATCGCCCGCAGCTTCGTCGAGATGCCGGGCTGCAGCGACCGCGTGGAGACGATCGGGCGGTCGATCAGCCCGCGGTCGACGATCAGCGGCTGGTGGAAGGTGCCGGTGGCGGCGGTCGCCGCCACCGAGGCCATGATCAGCGGGTTCATCAGCAGCTCGCCCTGGCCGATCATCTCCGACGTCAACTCGTCCTGGTTGCTGCCGGGGACGGGCATGCTCGGCTGGCCGTCCAGGGTGGGCGTGCCGATGTTCCACTGCTCGGTGAGGCCGAACTCCCCGGCGGTGGTGCGCAGTCCGCCGCCGCGCAGATGGCCGGTCTGCTGGATGAAGCCGGTGTTGCAGGACACCGCGAAGTCCCAGCGGAGCGTCGCGTCCGGGTTGTCGTGCACGCCGCTGTCGTTGTGGTAGATCCGGCCGTACGTCGAACCGGAGGAGTAGTTCCTGCCGTTGACGCAGGGCGCCTTGGAGTTGGGGCTGAGCCCGCCTTCCATCAGCGAGGCGGCGGTGACGATCTTGAAGGTCGAGCCCGGCGCCTCCTTGGCCTGCAGGGCCAGGTCGAAGCCGGTCGGCGGGCTGTAGGCGACCGCGAGGACGCCGCCGGTGCGGGTGTCCAGCGCGACGACGCCGGCCTTGTCCTTGCCGGACACCGCCTTCTCCGCCGCCGCCTGCAGCGTGCTGTCCAGCGTGGTCCTCAGGCGCTTGCCCTTGCCCTTCTGCAGCACCACCAGGGTCTTGCCCTGCGAGCCGTCCGCCTTCTCGACGTAGGTCTCGATGCCCGGGGTGCCGCCGGACAGCTTGTCGCCGTACCGTTTCGCGAAGTCGTCGAAGATCCGCACCATGGACGGGTACTGCTGCGCGGTCATCGTCTTGCCGTTGCGGTCGACGACGTCCAGGTCCGGCGTCTTGGCGCGCCCGGTGACGATCCGGTCGCCGTCGGACAGGCTCGGGTGCAGCAGGGACGCCGTCCACTTGACGGCCGGGTCGCCCTTGGCGTTGCGGCCGACGGTCAGCGACGTGCCGTACTGCAGGAGCGTTTCCTTGCCCTGATAGGCGATATGGGCGACGACGGTGTAGGGCACAGTCGTCGCCGAAGGAGTGCCTTCGGTGATCTCGACCCTGGAGATCTTGCCGTCGGTGGCGAAACTGCGGAATGCGGCGGTTGCCGTCTGCACGGAATCCGTCAGGCGCGCCGCCGCCGTGGTGTCCCCGCCCGCCCAGGAGGTCAGGAAGTCCGACGCGGTGTCGGAGACCTCCTTCGCCGTCGGCGGCTCGTTGGCCAGAGCCGTGGAGGTCGTCTGCGGGCTGCTGTGGCCCGAACTCCCGCCCCCGCCGCTGTCCAGCGCCGTCCAGATGTTGTACGCGCCGAACCCGGCGACCCCCAGCATCCCCGCGAACACGGTGCCGATGATCCCGATCTTGACGCCCCTTGTCATGGGCACAGCCCGATCCCCTCCCCTTGAACGCGTTCAGTGAACGCGCTCCCGGGACTCTACGGGGGCTGCCTGTCCACAGGGTCTCGAAAAGGCCACGGGTTCGTGCCGAAACCCTATGAAGAGGAACCGGACCACCCGCAATGAGATCCGGCCACCGCGCCGTTTTCCGCCCTGCCGACGGGAATTGGGCCTCCCTATTCCGCCCCCGCGAACGCAGCGGACGCAAGCACCACCACGACGAGGGTCCGGGGTGACCGGGTGCGGGCCGGCAACGACGACGGGCCCCGCACCGGTGTCTCGGTGCGGGGCCCGCGTCCGTGGGATCACATCGCCGGCCTGGCTAGATCCAGGAGTCGAACCACATTCTGGCCTGCCAGCCGGAGTAGGGGATCGTCTGGCCCGTGTAGATGGGGAAGAAGTAGATGAAGTTCCAGATGATCAGCAGGACGAGGGTGCCCGCACCCACCGCGCCCCACATGCGCCGGCCCTCGCTGGCGCCCGGTGGGCCGAGGAAGGCGCCGACCATCATGGCCACCGCCAGGCACAGGTAGGGGACGAAGGCGACCGCGTAGAAGTAGAAGATCGTGCGGTCCTGGTAGTGGAACCAGGGCAGCCAGCCGGCGCCCAGCGCGCACAGGATCGCGCCGGCCCGCCAGTCGCGGCGCATCGCCCAGCGGAAGAGCAGGTAGACGATGGCGAAGCAGGCCGACCACCACAGCAGCGGCGTGCCCAGCGCGAGGATCTCGCGGGAGCAGCCGGACGCGGTGTGGCAGCCGTCCTGGCCGTACTTCGGCGACTCGAAGTAGTACGAGACCGGCCGCCCCAGCACCATCCAGCTCCACGGGTTGGACTGGTACGGGTGCGGGGTGTGCAGGCTCACGTTGAACTTGTAGACCTCGTGCTCGTAGTGCCACAGGCTGCGCAGCGGCGCCGGGATCCACGACCAGGTGCCGCCGCGGTCGTCCGCCCAGTGCCGGAAGTAGCCGCCGCTGGTGACGAACCAGCCGGTCCAGGTGAGCAGGTACGTCACCAGGGCGACCGGCAGCATCGACAGCACCGACCAGCCGAGGTCCTTGCGCGCCACCGACAGGTACGGGCGGCGCGCCCCCGCCATGCGCCGCGAGCCCACGTCCCACAGCACCGTCATGATCATGAAGAAGGCGAGGAAGTACAGGCCGTTCCACTTGCTGGCCGCGGCCAGTCCGAGGAAGAAGCCGGCCGCGAGCCGCCAGGGCCGCCAGCCCATGCCCGCGCGGTCGCCGGTGCGCTGGTCAGGGCCGGCGAAGCCGTCCTCGCCCACCGGCAGCGCCGACGCCAGCCGGGCTCTGGCCCAGTCCCGGTCGATCAGCAGGCAGCCGAACGCGGCCAGCGCGAAGAACATGATCACCAGGTCGAGCAGGGCGATCCGGCTCATCACGTAGTGCAGGCCGTCCACCGCCATCAGCGTGCCGGCCACGCAGCCCAGCGCCGTCGAGCGGAACAGCCGCCGCCCGATCCGGCACAGCATCAGCACGGACAGGCTGCCGAGCAGCGCCATCATGAAGCGCCAGCCGAACGGGTTGAGGCCGAACATCCACTCGCCGGCCGCAATCACCCACTTGCCCATCGGCGGGTGCACGACGTACCCGGGGGCGTCCGTGAGCGGGATGGTCTGCGGGTGCGCCAGGATCTCCGGGTTGGAGATCTTGCCGTCCGGCCAGCTGCCCTCGTAGCCGAGCTTCAGCAGCGCCCAGGCGTCCTTGGCGTAGTACGTCTCGTCGAAGACGACCTCGCGGGGGCTGCCCAGGTGCCAGAAGCGGATGCCCCCGGCGACGGCGGCGACGAGCAGCGGCCCGAGCCAGCCCGACCACCGGGCCACCCGGTGGGCGGCCGCCGGGCCGAGGCCCAGCATCTCCCACATGCGGGTCCCGGGTTCGGGAAAGGGCGGGACCAGGCGTTCGCGGGTGTCGGTCCGGGGACGCTCGGCGTACCCGAAGCGGCGCAGACGCCGCGCCCAGGGACTGGCGGCGGCCTGCACCCGGACCTCCTCGTCGACGCGGTCCTGCGTCGCGGTGTCACTCGTCACCGGGCCATCGTAGGGAAACGACCTGAGAATGCGATGTGCCCGGCGGCGGGCGACCGGTTTTGCCCCCTATCTCCGTGCGGCGCGGTACGCCATCCCCGTGCGGTGCGGTCCGCTGTCCCCGTGCGGGGCGATCCGCTGCCCGGGCCCCCGGCCGCCCGGGCCACCCGCGGCGTCCGGGCCGTCCGCGGTGGGAGGATGCCGGAGTGAACAGCACCGCCGCAGGCGTCCTCGTACTGGCCGGAACCCCCATCGGCGACCCCGCGGACGCCCCGCCGCGGCTGAGCGAGGAACTGGCGGGCGCCGACGTGGTGGCCGCCGAGGACACCCGGCGGCTGCGCCGGCTCGCCCAGGCGCTCCAGGTGGAGGTCGGCGGCCGGATCGTGTCGTACTTCGAGGGCAACGAGGCGGGCCGCACCCCGGAACTGGTGGACGCGCTGCTCGGCGGCGCCCGTGTGGTGCTGGTCACGGACGCCGGCATGCCGTCGGTGTCCGACCCCGGCTACCGGCTGGTCGCCGCCGCGGTCGAGCGCGGCATCCGGGTCACCGCCGTGCCCGGCCCCTCGGCGGTGCTCACCGCGCTCGCGCTGTCCGGGCTGCCGGTGGACCGGTTCTGCTTCGAGGGCTTCCTGCCGCGCAAGGCCGGCGAGCGGGCCGGCCGGCTGCGCGAGGTCGCCGCCGACCGGCGCACCCTCGTCTACTTCGAGGCGCCGCACCGGATCGCCGACGCGCTCGCCGCGATGGCCGAGGTGTTCGGGGCCGAGCGGCGGGCAGCGGTGTGCCGCGAGCTGACGAAGACCTACGAGGAGGTGCGGCGCGGCCCGCTGGAGGAGCTGGCGCGATGGGCCGCCGAGGGCGTGCGCGGCGAGATCACCGTGGTGGTCGAGGGCGCCCCGGAGCCCGGCCCCGGCGATCTGGAGCCGGCCGAACTGGTGCGCCGGGTGGCTGCCCGGGAGGAGGCCGGGGAACGCCGCAAGGAGGCCATCGCGGCGGTCGCCGCCGAGGCCGGTGTGCCCAAGCGCGACGTGTTCGACGCGGTGGTGGCGGCCAAGCACGGCGGCGCGTGACCGCCGCCCGGCCGGGCGGCTGACCGGCCTAAACTTGGAGGGAGGCAAAGCAACAGCACCCAACTCCCACATACGCATCAAATCTCCCCCAAGAGTCGGAAGCCCTGCTGCGGTATCCGTCCGGGAGGCGTTCGCTGGAGGTGGGAAGTCCAGTCCGGGCACCACGCCTGGAGGGCACGCAGGAGCTGCCATGAGCGAGACCATCGGAAGCGACCGCGGCGCGAACGGGCAGACCGTCGCCGAGGCGTACTCCTTCGCCTGCATGAACTGCGGTTACTGCTGGGAGCAGGCGTACGAGATCCAGCACCACACGGACGCCGGCGGCCACCCGTACGTCACCTACCGCGCCGACGGCATCGAGGTGCCGTCCCCGCTGACCCGCCCCACGTGCGCCAACTGCGACGGTCACCGGGTACGCATCATGCGCTCCGGACAGGTCTCCGACGCCGTGGCGCAGCGCTGGACGCTGGACCACCGCGGCGCCCACGAGCGCGGCGTGCACCGCACCCGCCACTGGCCCACCCTGCACCTGATGCGGCGCAGGAACCGCCCGCCGCAGGACGGCTCCTCCGGGTCCGGCTGGCGGCTGGCCCCCTAGGGCCCCTGGGCCCCCGAGGTCCGGGCCCGGCCCCTGGGGCCGGCCCGGCGGCCCGTCCAGGGCGCGTGCGGACGGGCCCCGGCGGCCCCGGGCCCGGCAGTCCCTAGGATCGGGCCCATGGCGACGCACGAAGACCCCAGTCCCGCGACCCCCGCCGGCAACAGCACCGGCGGGGGCGGCACGGAATCCGCCGGTGCCGACCGCAGGAAGGCCGCGCCTCCGGCGCCCGAGCCGCTGCGGGTCGCGGTCGCCGACTCCCACACGCACCTCGACATGCAGTCCGGCACGGTCGAGGAGGCGCTGGCGCAGGCCGCCGCGGTCGGCGTGACCACCCTCATCCAGGTCGGCTGCGACCTGCCCGGGTCGCGGTGGGCCGCCGAGACCGCCGCGGCGCACCCGGCCGTCTGGGCGTCCGTCGCCCTGCACCCCAACGAGGCCCCGCGGATCGTCCACGGCGACCCCGAGGGCATGCACCCGCGCGCGGACGGGCGGGTGCGCGCCGGCGGCGGCATGACCGCCCTGGACCGGGCACTGGACGAGATCGAGGCGCTCGCCGCCCTCCCGCAGGTGCGCGGCGTCGGCGAGACCGGCCTGGACTACTACCGGACGGGCCCGGACGGCGTGGCCGCCCAGCACCACTCCTTCCGGCGCCACATCGCCATCGCCAAGCGGCACGCCAAGGCGCTGGTCATCCACGACCGGGAGGCGCACGACGACGTGCTGCGCATCCTCGACGAGGAGGGCGCGCCCGGCACCGTGGTCTTCCACTGCTTCTCCGGCGACGCGGAGATGGCCCGGGTGTGCGCCGAGCAGGGCTACTACCTGTCCTTCGCCGGCAACGTCAGCTACAAGAACGCGCAGAACCTGCGGGACGCGGTCGCCGTCGCCCCGCTGGACCGGCTGCTGGTGGAGACGGACGCGCCGTTCCTGACCCCGGTGCCGTTCCGCGGCCGGCCCAACGCGCCGTACCTCATCCCCGTGACGCTGCGCGCGATGGCCGAGGCCCGCGGGATCGACGAGGACACGCTGGCGGGCGCGATCGCCGCGAACACGGCCAGGGCGTTCGCGTACTGACCGCCGCCGGGGGACGGAGGACGGCGGACGGGCGGACGGGCAGGCGGCAGGCCGGACCGGGGACGCCCGGCGGGCGGCATGGGGGTGCCCGGCGGGCGGATAGCCTTGCGGGTGTGAGTACGACACCCCCCGACGACCACGACGCCCTGCTCGGCCCGGCCGACGTCCGCGAGCTGGCCGCCGCGCTGGGCGTCCGCCCCACCAAGCAGCGCGGCCAGAACTTCGTGATCGACGCGAACACCGTGCGGCGGATCGTCAGGACCGCGGGGGTGCGGCCCGAGGACACCGTCGTGGAGGTCGGCCCCGGGCTCGGCTCGCTGACCCTGGGGCTGCTGGAGGCCGCCGACCGGGTCACCGCCATCGAGATCGACGACGTGCTGGCCGCCGCGCTGCCCTCCACCGTGGCGGCCCGCCTGCCCGGCCGCGCCGACCGCTTCGCGCTCGTGCACAGCGACGCGCTGCGCGTCACCGAGCTGCCCGGGCCGCCGCCCACCGCCCTGGTGGCGAACCTGCCGTACAACGTGGCCGTCCCGGTGCTGCTGCACATGCTCGCCGCGTTCCCGACCATCGAGCGCACCCTGGTCATGGTCCAGGCCGAGGTCGCCGACCGGCTGGCCGCCCAGCCCGGCAGCAAGGTGTACGGGGTGCCGTCGGTGAAGGCCTGCTGGTACGCCGAGGTGCGCAGGGCCGGCTCGATCGGGCGCAACGTCTTCTGGCCCGCGCCCAATGTCGACTCCGGCCTGGTCTCGCTGGTCCGGCGGGACCCGCCGGACACCACCGCCTCCCGGGAGGAGGTGTTCGCCGCCGTCGACGCGGCGTTCGCCCAGCGCCGCAAGACGCTGCGGGCGGCGCTCGCCGGCTGGGCCGGGTCCGCGCCCGCCGCGGAGGCCGCGCTGGTCGCCGCGGGGATCTCCCCGCAGGCCCGCGGCGAGGCGCTGACCGTCGAGGAGTTCGCCGCGATCGCCGAGCACCGCCCGGCCCGGCCGGACCTCCGGCCGGAAGCGCACCCGGCCCGCCCGTGACCCGCCCGCCCGTCCCTGCCGCCGCACGCGCCGCCCGCACGGCCCGCACCGTTCCCGAGGAGCCCCGCCCGTGACCGCCACCGCCGCCGTGACCGTCCGCGTGCCCGCCAAGGTCAACGTCCAGCTCGCCGTGGGCGGCCGGCGCCCGGACGGCTTCCACGACCTGGCCAACGTCTTCCTGGCGGTCGGGCTGTACGACCACGTCACCGCCTCCCCCGCGCCCGACCTGCGCATCACGGGCGAGGGGCGGGACATCGCGTCGGTGCCGCTGGACCCGTCGAACCTCGCGGCGCGGGCCGCCGTCGCGCTGGCCGCACGGCACGGCATCGAGCCGCGCGTGCACCTGCACATCCGCAAGGACATCCCGGTCGCCGGCGGCATGGCCGGCGGCAGCGCCGACGCGGCGGGCGCACTGGTGGCCTGCGACGCGCTGTGGGGCCTCGGGACCCCGCGCGAGGACCTGCTGGCGATCTGCGCGGAACTGGGCAGCGACGTGCCGTTCAGCCTGGCCGGCGGGGCGGCGCTGGGCGAGGGCCGCGGCGAGATCCTCACACCGCTGGAGGTCGGCGGCACCTTCTCGTGGGTGTTCGCGGCCGCGGACGGCGGGCTGTCGACACCCGCGGTCTACCGCGAGTGCGACCGGCTTCGGCGCGAGCAGGGCGGCGGTGACGGCATCGGCGACGTGCCGGCGCCGCAGGCCGACCCGCGCCTGCTGGAGGCGCTGCGCGCCGGCGATGTGCACGGGCTGGCTGCCGCCCTGGCGAACGACCTTCAGGCGGCCGCTCTGTCGCTGCGGCCGGACCTGGCCCGTACGCTGCGGGCCGGCGCGGACGCGGGGGCGCTGGCCGCGCTGGTGTCCGGGTCGGGGCCGACCTGTGCGTTTCTCGTCTCCGACGGGGAGACGGCGGCCAAGGTGGCCCACACCCTCGGGCCTGCGGCCCGGCCCGCTCTCTCGCCGGCTCCCGGCGCCACCCTCCTCCCCTGACCCCGGACCCCGTCCTCCCCTGCCCCCTGGGCGGGGGCGTGCCCCGAAGGGGCGCGGGGTCCCCCAGAGCCGCACCTGGGAGGTGCCCCCAGCGCGGGCAACCACGCACCTGCCGTGCGACGGCATCGTGCCTTTCGGGGCAGGGCGTGCCCCGTAGGGGCGCGGGGAACTGCGCGCTCAGCCCGCGCGGCGCCGCGGGTCGTCACCGCCCCGAAGGGGCAGTTCGGTACGTCCCGGACCACCGGCCGGTGGTGGGCTGGTCGCGCAGTTCCCCGCGCCCCTTGGGGGCGGACCCGTCGTGGGGACGGCGGGCCGCCGCTGTGGCTGGGCGCGCCAGTTCCTCGCGCGCCCCTGGGGGCGGACCCCGTCGTGCGGAGGGCGGGGCGCCGTCGTGGGTGGGCGCTCGGAGAGAGGGAAGTAGGGTTGGGGGGTCGTAGACCCGAGCGAAACGTGGAGAACCGCCGACGTGGCCGTCAATCTCGTCAATGTCGAAGCCGTCGGCAAGACCTACGGGACCCGCACGCTCCTGGACTCGCTGAGCCTCGGTGTCTCGGAGGGCGACCGCATCGGCGTCGTCGGGCGCAACGGCGACGGCAAGACGACCCTCGTCCGGATCCTCGCCAAGCTGGAGGAGCCGGACTCCGGCCGCGTCACCCACCAGGGCGGCCTCCGCTTCGGCGTGCTCACCCAGAGCGACTCCCTGGACCCGAAGGCCACCGTCCGGCACGAGATCGTCGGCGACCGGCCGGACCACGACTGGGCCGGCGACGCCCGCATCCGCGACGTCCTCACCGGCCTGTTCGGCGCGCTGGACCTGCCCGGCTTCCCCGACGGCCTGGACACCGTCATCGGCCCGCTGTCGGGCGGCGAGCGCCGGCGGATCGCGCTGGCCCGGCTGCTCATCCAGGAGCAGGACCTGATCGTCCTGGACGAGCCCACCAACCACCTCGACGTGGAGGGCATCGCCTGGCTCGCCGGCCATCTGCGGGCCCGCCGCTCCGCGCTGGTCTGCGTCACCCATGACCGCTGGTTCCTCGACCAGGTCTGCACCCGCATGTGGGACGTGCAGCGCGGCACCGTCTACGAGTACGAGGGCGGCTACAGCGACTACGTCTTCGCCCGCGCCGAGCGGGAGCGGATCGCGGCCACCGAGGAGACCAAGCGGCAGAACCTGGTCCGCAAGGAGCTGGCGTGGCTGCGCCGCGGCGCCCCGGCCCGCACCTCCAAGCCGCGCTTCCGCATCGAGGCGGCGAACGCGCTGATCGAGGACGTGCCGCCGCCGCGCGACTCCGCCGAGCTGATGCGGTTCGCCAACTCGCGGCTGGGCAAGACGGTGTTCGACCTGGAGGACGTCACCGTCACCGCCGGTCCCAAGGAACTGCTGGCGCACCTGACCTGGCAGCTCGGCCCGGGCGACCGGATCGGCCTGGTCGGCGTGAACGGCGCCGGCAAGACGTCCTTCCTGCGCACCCTCGCCGACGCCGCCCGCAGCGACGGCGAAGTGCAGCCGGTCCACGGCCGGGTGGTGGTCGGCAAGACCGTGAAGCTCGCCTACCTCTCGCAGGAGGTCGCCGAACTCGACCCGGCGCAGCGGGTGCTGCAGGCCGTGGAGTCGGTGCGGCAGCGGGTCGACTTGGGCAAGGGCCGCGAGATGACCGCGGGCCAGCTGTGCGAGCGGTTCGGCTTCACGAAGGAGAAGCAGTGGACGCCGGTCGGCGACCTGTCCGGCGGCGAGCGGCGCCGCCTGCAGGTGCTGCGGCTGCTGATGGACGAGCCCAACGTGCTGTTCCTGGACGAGCCCACGAACGACCTCGACATCGAGACGCTGACGCAGCTGGAGGACCTGCTCGACGGCTGGCCGGGCTCCATGGTGGTCATCAGCCACGACCGCTACTTCCTGGAGCGCACCACCGACCGGGTGTTCGCGCTGCTGGGCGACCGGACCCTGCGGATGCTGCCGCGCGGCGTCGACGAGTACCTGGAGCGGCGCCGCCGCGTCGTGGAGGCCGCCGCGCCCCCGCCGCCCCCGGCGAAGGAGAAGCCGGCCGTGGACACCCGGGCGGCGAAGAAGGAACTGCAGCGCGTCGAGCGCCGGTTGGACAAGATCGGCGAGCGCGAGGGCGCCCTGCACGCGGAGATCGCCGAGCACGCCACCGACTTCGAGAAGGTCGCCGCCCTCGACGCGGAGCTGCGCGCCCTGAGCGACGAGCGCGAGCAGCTGGAGACCCGCTGGCTGGAGCTCGCGGAGGACGTGTAGCAGGGCGGTAACGGAACAGCCGCTGGCTGCGGCGTCAAGTGGGCCGGGTGGTAGAAAGAATGACCGCTCGTCCGACTCTCCCCAGCGAAGCACGAAGAGGAACCTGCTGATGTCGCAGCCGCCCCCGCCCCCCGGAAATCCGCCCCAGTTCGGGGCGTCGGACGGCGCTGCACCGCCGCCCCCGCCGCAGACACCGCCGCCGGCCCCCGGCGGGTACGGCTACCCGGCGCCGCCGACGCCGACGCAGGTGAGCCCGCAGACCCCGCCGCCGGGCGACAACCCGTACGCGGCGCCCGTCCCGCCGGGGCAGAACCCGTACGCGGCGCCCACCCAACCGGCGTTCCCGCAGCAGCAGTTCCCGCAAGCGCCGCCGCCCCCGCCGTACCCGAGCGGGCAGCAGCAGCCGCCGCCGCAGCAGCAGGGCTACGGCTACCCGGGCCAGCAGCCGCAGCAGGGCTACGGCCAGCAGGGCTACGGCTACGGGCAGACCCCGCCGCCCGGCGGCTACCCGCAGCAGTACACCGGCGCCCCCGGCGGCGGCCGCTCGTCGAACAAGATGGTCGCGATCGTGGCGGCCGTGGTCGCCGCGGTGCTGGTCATAGGCGGCGGCGTGTACTTCGCGACGAAGGGCGGCGGTGGCGGCGACAAGCCCAAGCCGCAGGCCGACGCGGGCGGTTCGAACGGCACCACCGGGGGCAGCGGAGGGCCCACCGGCGGCGGCCACAACACCGCGCTGTCGCTGAAGTGGCAGATCGACGGCGACAAGGTGGCGCAGAAGGACAACCTCAAGGACGTCGTCGGGGTCTGGTTCACCGACAAGTACGTGGTGAAGAACGAGATCGACAAGGTCGTCGCCTACGACAAGACGACCGGCGCGCCGGCCTGGACGCTGCCCGCGCCGTCCAGCGGCGACTGCACCGCGGCCCGCGACTCGTGGAACAACCAGGCCGCCATCCAGTACGGCGCGCACTGCGAGAAGGTCATGGTCGTCAACCTGACCACGGGCAAGGCGGTGTGGACCAAGGACCTGCCGGGCGCGTCCAGCGCCGACAACAGCACCTTCGACTACACCCAGATGGCGATCAGCGGCGACGCGGTCGGCGTGTCCTGGCTGGAGGGCTCGATCGCCTACCGGCTCAGCGACCAGAAGGTGCTGTGGCAGGGCGGCGCCGGCCAGTGCAAGGACGACGGCTACGCCGGTGGCAAGCAGTTCGTCGCGGTCGTCAACTGCGGCTACGACACGTACAAGGTGCAGGTCATCGACACGACCCAGAACGGCAAGTCGAAGTGGTCGTGGACCGCGCCGGCCGGCACCCAGGTGACCGCGATCGTCTCCACCGACCCGGTGGTGGCGATCCTGGGCACCGAGTCGAAGCTGAAGACCGACGTGGTCTCGCTCGCCGACGGCAAGCTGCAGTCCCGGGTCTCGCTCGGCACCGACAAGTACGACATCCAGGACGACGGCACCGAGCAGCAGTCCGTGCACAACGTGCTGGTGTCCAAGGACACGCTCTACCTGACACTGCAGGGCCAGCGTGACGGCCAGGGCCAGGTGCTGGGCGGCATCGTGGCGTTCGGCCTCGCCGACGGCAAGCAGAAGTGGATCGCGCGACCGACGGACAAGCACGAGATCACCGGCCTGGACTTCATCGGCGACAAGGTGCTCGCCTACGAGCCCGCCGGGTACGACGTGCAGGGCCGGCTGGTGACCGTGGATCCGGCGAGCGGCGCGATCAGCCCGTACGCGACCTTCTCCAAGGACGCCTACGACTCGCTGGACACCGGCTCCCACGAGTACCTGCAGTGGCACGACAACCAGTTCTACCTGGTGAACCGGACGATGTACGCCGGGATCAGCGACCAGAAGTACCTGATCGCCTACGGGTGATCCGCAGCGGTCCCGCCCGCCGCGCGCCCCCTGCCGGTCACGTTCCGGAATTGCCGGAATGTTTCCCCCGGTTGGGGGCGCGCGGCGTTGCCGGACCGTGTAGCTTCGCGGCGGATGGATCGGTCCGTGCGGGGGCATGGTTGGAACCGATCCCGGCGCGGTATGCACTGGGAAACGGGGCCGGCGGCGTGCGGGTCCGGGGGGATTGGGGATTCCCGACATGGGTCTACGGCTCGTCGTGGTCGACGACCACCGGCTGCTCGCCGAGGCGCTGGCCTCGGCGCTCAAACTGCGCGGCCACCGCGTGCTGGCCGCCGCGGCACCCGCGGGAGGTGCCGCGGAGCTGGTGCTGAGCCGGTCGCCCGAGGTGTGCCTGCTGGGCACCGCGGCACCGGGCGAGCCGGGCGTCTTCGACCCGGTGGTGCGGATCAAGCGGGAGCGGCCCGCGGTCGCGGTGGTGGTGCTGGGACCGGTGCCCGATCCGCGCGGTATCGCGGCCGCGTTCGCCGCCGGCGCCTCGGGCTACGTGCGGCACGACGAGCGCATCGAGGGCGTGGAGCGCGCGATGGCGAAGGCGCGGGCCGGCGAGGTGGCGGTCGCCCCGTCGCTGCTGCAGGGCGCGTTCGCCGAACTGCTCAACCCGGCACGGCAGCCCGACGACGAGGGCGTGCGGCTGCTGGAGATGCTCACCCCGCGCGAGATCGAGGTGCTGGTCCGGGTGGCCGAGGGCGAGGACACCCGGGTCATCGCGGCCGGGATGCGGATCGCGCCGAGCACCGCGCGCACCCATGTGCAGCGGGTACTGATGAAGCTGGGCGTGGGCTCCCGGCTGGAGGCCGCGGCCCTCGCGGCCCGCACCGGACTGCTGGACCGGGCGGCGGGCGACCGGGCATAGCCTGGTCAGGAGCCCGGCTGCCCGAGCCCGGGCCCGCGCCGCGCCCGCACCGCGCCCGAACCCGCGCGCGATCCGGGAGCCGCCGCCGCCCCCCGCGGGCGGCCGCCTCGCCACGGCCCGGTGGCCCGCTGTTCGACGGCTGTTCGGCTTTGTTTGTTTGTGCCCGTACCGGGCTTCCCATGAGCGTCTCTGGCCGCTATGAACTTCGTGCTGCCCCGCGCATTGACTCATCTGTTCTGTTGTGATTCATTGTGTGCGGTTCTGTTGAGTGCGCAGGGTGTGAGGTGCCGTAGGGTGAAGAAGACGACGACTCGGCTGGCCGACGGTCGAGAGCTGATCTACTACGACTCCGCCGACGCGGTGGTCCGCGACGCCGTCGACCTGCGCCCGCTCGAACCCGTCTCCACCGACTCCGACCTGCGGGCCGACCGGCTGCTCGGCGACACCGTCGCCATCGCGTCGCACCGGCAGGGCCGCACGTACCACCCGCCGGCCGACCAGTGCCCGCTGTGCCCGTCCCGCGACGGCCGGCTGAGCGAGATCCCGGCGCCGGACTACGAGGTGGCGGTCTTCGAGAACCGCTTCCCGTCGCTGACCGGGGACAAGGGCCGCTGCGAGGTGGTCTGCTTCACCTCCGACCACGACGCGTCGTTCGCGTCGCTGAGCCCGGCCGGCGCCCGGCTGGTGCTCGACGTGTGGACCGACCGCACCCAGGACCTGTCCCAGCTGCCGGGCGTGGAGCAGGTCTACCCGTTCGAGAACCGCGGCGCGGAGATCGGCGTCACCCTCGGCCACCCGCACGGCCAGATCTACGGCTACCCCTTCGCCACCCCGCGCACCGCCCTGATGCTGCGCAACGCCGCCGAGTACCGGGAGCGCACCGGCCGCAACCTCTTCGACGACGTGGTCGCCGACGAGCGGGCCGACGGCCGCCGGATCGTGCTGGAGGGCGACCACTGGACCGCCTTCGTGCCGTACGCCGCCCACTGGCCGTACGAGGTGCACCTGTACCCCAAGCGCCGGGTGCCGGACCTGCTGGGCCTGGACGAGGACGCGCGGGCCGAGTTCCCCGGGATCTACCTGGAGCTGCTGCGCCGGTTCGACCGGATCTTCGGCGAGGGCCAGCCGCCCACGCCCTACATCTCCGGCTGGCACCAGGCGCCGTTCACCGCGGCCGACCGCCGTGACTTCGCTCTCCACCTGGAACTTTTCACCATCCGCCGGACGTCGGGCAAGCTGAAGTTCCTCGCGGGCTCGGAATCGGGCATGAGCGCTTTCGTCAACGACGTGCCGCCGGAGTCCGCGGCCCAGCGACTGCGAGAGGTAGCGAGCAATTGAGCCCCGACCCCAAGAAGCTCCTGGTCACCGGCGGCGCCGGATACGTCGGCGGCGTGGTCGCCGCCCACCTGCTGGAGGCCGGCCACCAGGTGACCGTCCTGGACGACCTGTCCACGGGCTTCAAGGCCGGCGTCCCCGAGGGCGCCCGCTTCGTCGAGGGCCGGATCCAGGACGCCGCGAAGGTGCTCGACGGCTCCTACGACGCGGTGCTGCACTTCGCCGCCTCCTCGCAGGTCGGCGAGTCGGTCGCCAACCCGGAGAAGTACTGGCGGAACAACGTCGCCGGCACCCTCGAACTGCTCGCCGCCATGCGGGAGTCCGGGGTGCGCACCCTGGTCTTCTCGTCCACCGCCGCCACCTACGGCGAGCCGGACGAGGTGCCGATCACCGAGACCGCGCGCACCGCGCCCACCAACCCCTACGGCGCGACCAAGCTCGCCGTGGACCACATGATCTCCTCCGAGTGCGCCGCCCACGGGCTGTCCGCGGTCTCGCTGCGCTACTTCAACGTGGCCGGCGCGTACGGCCGCCACGGCGAGCGGCACGACCCCGAGTCGCACCTGATCCCGCTGATCCTCCAGGTCGCCCAGGGGCGCCGCGCGTCGGTGTCGATCTTCGGCGACGACTACCCGACGCCCGACGGCACCTGCCTGCGCGACTACATCCACGTCGCCGACCTGGCCGAGGCCCATCTGCTCGCCCTGGACAAGGCGCCGGCCGGCGAGCACCTGATCTGCAACCTCGGCAACGGCAACGGCTTCTCCGTCCGCCAGGTCGTGGAGGCCGCCCGCGAGGTCACCGGCCACCCGATCCCGGCGAACGTCGAGCCGCGCCGGGCCGGCGACCCCGCCGTCCTGGTGGCCTCCGCGGACCGCGCCCGGCAGCGCCTGGGCTGGCAGCCGCGCCGCACCGACCTCGTGGAGATCATCCGCGATGCATGGAACTTCGCCACTTCAGCAGGGGAGGACGGCGCAGCATGACCGACGCCGCGTTCGAGATCGCGTTCAAGAACGTCTTCGGGCGGGTCGCCGAGGGCGCCTGGGCGGCACCGGGCAGGGTCAACCTGATCGGCGAGCACACCGACTACAACGACGGCCTCGTCATGCCGTTCGCGCTGCCGCACACCACCCGCGCGGCGGTCGCCCGCCGCGACGACGGGCTGCTGCGGCTGCACTCGGCGGACATGGACGGCGGGGTCGTCGAGCTCCCCATAGCCGACCTGGCCCCCGGCACCACCGAGGGCTGGGCCCGCTACCCCGCCGCCGTGCTGTGGACGCTGCGCGGGGCCGGGCACGCGATCGGCGGCGCGGACATCCACTACGACAGCACCGTCCCGGTCGGCGGCGGGCTGTCCTCCTCCGCGGCGCTGCAGGTCGTCACCGCCCTGGCGCTGACCGAACTGCACGGCGTGCAGGGGCTGTCCCGCCAGGAGTTGGCGCTGCTCTGCCAGTCCTCGGAGAACACCTACGTGGGCGCGCCGGTCGGCGTCATGGACCAGACCGCGTCCGCCTGCTGCACCGAGGGGCATGCGCTGCACCTGGACGTGCGCGGGCTCGCGCAGCGCCAGGTGCCGTTCGACCTGGCGGCCGAGGGCCTGCGGCTGCTGGTGTGCGACACCCGGGTCAAGCACGCGCACGCCGACGGCGCCTACGGGAAGCTGCGGGCCGGCTGCGAGGCCGCGGCCGAGGTGCTCGGCGTGCCCGCGCTGCGGGACGTGGCCTTCGACGGGCTGCAGGCGGCCCTGGACGCGCTGCCGGACGACCGGCTGCGCCGGCTGACCCGGCACGTGGTCACCGAGAACCAGCGCGTGGAGCAGGTGCTGGCGCTGCTGGACGCGGGCCGCACCCGCGAGATCGGCCCGGTGCTGACCGCCGGGCACGTCTCGCTGCGCGACGACTTCCAGGTCTCCTGCCCGGAACTCGACCTGGTGGTCGACACCGCGCTGGCCGCGGGCGCGCTCGGCGCCCGGATGACCGGCGGCGGGTTCGGCGGGTCGGCGATCGTGCTGGTGGAGGCGGCGGACGAGGCCGCGGTCGGTGCGGCGGTGGCCGCCGCACTGCCGCAGGTCCGGCAGTTCGCCACCGTTCCCGGCCCCGGCGCCCGCCGGCTGTGGTGATCCTTTCCGCTGCTCCAGGGGCACCTCAGAGGTCCAGACCACTGGAAAATCGCGGAAGAACAGGCCGGTAACTTCCGGCAAGACGGTTCCTTATCGCCGCCGAACCCCTACTCTTTTCCCACAGCGCCGGTGGGGGCCGGTGCTCATCAGGGGGCGAGACGCACGGGGTTCGGCACCCGGACCGGGACGGCGGTCCAGGTCCGGGTGCCGGATCCCACGCGAGCGGCGCCCCACCGCCACTGGGGGATGCCCTGTACCGGGAAAGTGGTGTTCCGTGGGAAGAATCCGCGTTCTCGTCGTCGACGACCACCGCATCTTCGCCGAGTCGCTGGCGGCCGCACTCGCGGCCGAACCCGACGTCGACGTGTCCGCCGCGGGCAGCGGTCCCGCAGCCCAGCGCTGCCTGGACCGCGCCGTGGCCGACAACCGCCGCTACGACGTCCTGCTGGTCGACGCCGACCTGGGCGCGGGACCGCGGCCGCCGGTGACGCTGGCCGCGGTGCCGCCGCTGCAGGCCGGCACCCGGCCGCTGGAACCGCGCGACCCCGTCATGGACGGCCTGGCGCTGGTGGAGCGGGTGCGCGCCGAGCATCCGGGGACCCGCACGGTGGTGCTGGCCGAGCGGGACGACCCGCTGCGCGCCGCCCGTGCGCTGCAGGCCGGCGCGTCCGGCTGGGTGGCCAAGGACTGCTCGCTGTCGCGGCTGCTGGCCGTGGTGCGCGGGGTGCTGCGCGACGAGACCCATCTGCCGCCGGCCCTGCTGACCGGCGTGCTGCGGGAGTTGACCGCGGCCCGGCGCAACCGCACGGAGAGCGAGCGGCTGGTGGAGTCGCTGACCCCGCGCGAGCAGGAGGTGCTGCGCTGCATGGTGGCCGGGCTCGGCCGGAAGGCGGTCGCCGAGCGGCTGTTCCTGTCCCCGCACACCGTCCGCACCCACATGCAGAACGTGCTGGGCAAGCTGGGTGTGCACTCCACGCTCGCCGCGGTCGCGCTGGCCCGCCGGGCCGGCGTCGGGCCGGTGGAACTCGTCCCGTCAGCCGGGGACGTTGTCGAACGGCGCGGTCAACTGTCGTAGCAGCCCGGCCAGTTCGGTGCGCTGGCGGTCGCTCAGATCGCCCAGGATGGCCCGCTCCTGGGCGAGCAGACCGGCCAGCGCCTGGTCGGCGCGGTCCCGGCCCTCGCCGGTCAGCCGGACCAGCACGCCGCGCCGGTCGCTCGGGTCCGGCAGCCGCTCGACCAGGCCCTTCTTCGCCAGCCTGTCGATGCGGTTGGTCATGGTGCCCGAGGTCACCAGCGTCTGGGTGAGCAGCTGCCCCGGGGACAGCTGGTAGGGCGCGCCCGCGCGCCGCAGCGACGTCAGGACGTCGAACTCCCATGGCTCCAGGCTGTGCTCGGCGAACGCCAGCCGCCGGGCCCGGTCCAGGTGCCGGGCGAGCCGGCTGACCCGGCTGAGCACCTCAAGCGGTTCCACGTCGAGGTCGGGGCGCTCGCGGCGCCATGCAGCGACCAGCCGGTCGACCTCGTCCTCCATGGGGATCAGTGTAATAGGTCTGTCGATATGAAGTCTCTTGACATCAAGATACCTGGCGGTGGAGCCTGGAATCAGAGGGCCGCGCATCCGGCGGGCCTGCTTCCGCTGCGGTCGGCGGCTTCGAACCACCCCAGGGAGTACGAACGATGCAAGCAGCTCCAACGTGGGATCCGCAACAGTATCTCCGGCACTCCACCCACCGCACCCGCCCCTTTCTCGACCTGCTCACCCGCATCACCGACCTGCCCGGCGGCGGCGCGCCCCGGATAGCCGACATCGGCTGCGGCCCGGGGAACGTCACGGCGCTGCTCGCCGACCGCTGGCCCGGTGCCCGGATCACCGGGTACGACAGCTCGCGGGAGATGCTCGCCGCCGCCGAGCACTACGCGGGCCCGACCGCCGGCGGCGGCACCCTCGACTTCCGGCGCGCCGACGCCGCCGAGTGGACCCCGGAGGAGACCTTCGACCTGATCGTGTCCAACGCCGCCCTGCAGTGGGTGCCCGGGCACGCCGACCGCTTCCCCGCCTGGCTGGACCGCACCGCGCCCGGCGGCACCCTCGCCTTCCAGGTCCCCGGCAACTTCACCGCGCCCAGCCACGCGCTGCTCGCCGAGCTGTGCGACAGCGCCCGCTGGCGCACCCGGCTCGACGGGCACGGCCGCCGCTACGTGCACATCCTCAGCCCCGCCGACTACCTGGAGCGCCTCACCGAGCTGGGCTGCGAGGTCGTCGACGTCTGGGAGACCACGTACGTGCAGCTGCTGCAGGGCGAGGACCCGGTGCTCGACTGGACCAAGGGCACCGCGCTGCGTCCGGTGCTGACGGCCCTGGAGGGGGACCCGGCCGCGCAGGAGGAGTTCGTCGGCCAGTACCGCGACCTGCTGCGCAAGGCGTATCCGGCGGGCCCGCACGGCACGGTCTTCCCGTTCCGCCGGATCTTCGCCGTCGCCCGCACCGCCGAGGGGGTCCGCGCATGATCGCCGCCGTCGACCACGTCCAGCTCGCGGCGCCGCCCGGCAGCGAACCGGAGCTGCGCGCCTTCTACACCGGGGTGCTGGGGATGGCCGAGCTGCCCAAGCCGCCGGTGCTCGCCGCCCGCGGCGGCTGCTGGTTCGGCGCCGGCACCGCGGTGCTGCACCTGGGCATCGAGGAGGACTTCCGGCCGGCCCGCAAGGCCCACCCGGGCCTGCGGGTCAGCGACATCCACGGCTTCGCCAAGCAGCTGGAGGCCCGGGGCGCGCCGGTGGTCTGGGACTACGACCTGCCGGGCCACATGCGCTTCTACTGCCAGGACCCGGTGGGCAACCGGCTGGAGTTCCTGGAGCCGATCGCGATGGCGCCGCCGGAGTCCTGACGGCCGGTGGGGCCCGGCCCGCCGGGCCCCACCGCCGGCCTCGGCCGCCGACCCCGACGGCCGACCCCGGCCGGCGGTCCTGGGACTCGGCCCCAGGACCGCCGGCCTCGGCTAGAGCGTCAGGAACGCGCCGCCCAGCAGTGCGGCCCCGGCGGCGGCCAGGGTCCAGGCGGTGCGCGGCATCCGCAGCCCGCCGCCGACCACGACCGCGGCCAGCAGCAGCGACCCGCCCAGCGGCACCCAGGCGAACAGCAGCCCGCCGAACCCGGCCCGCACCGCGGTGTCGGTGCCCGGTTTGATCACCGCCGGGACCTTGTCGCCGACCTGGTGCCGGATGGGGAGGCTGATCGTCACCTTGGAACGGGCGGTCGCGCTCCCGGAGGGGGCGAACGGACCGGTGCAGGTGGAATCGCCGCAGGCGGCCAGCGTCACGGTGCCGTGCTCGCGGCCCTTGGTGAGCATCACGTGCTGTGCCGTCCGCCACGAGGCCCACGCGCCCGAGGCGAGGATCAGCGCGGCGAGCGCGCCGAGCCCCAGCACCCGGGCCAGCAGTACCAGTCCCCAGGCACCTTCCGCGGCCCGGCGTGAACGGCTCCTTTTGACCATGCGGGCGATCTTTGGCCATGGCCTGCCGTTCGGTCAACCCGGGGCGGGTCATGACCGGTTCAGCTGTTGTACGTGCTCTGCGCCCGCTCCAGGCCCTCGCCGACGAGCGCCTCGACCGCGTCGGCCGCCCGGTCCACGAACCAGTCCAGCTCCTTGCGCTCGGCCGAGGAGAAGTCCTTCAGCACGAACGCGGCCACGTCCATCCGCCCCGGCGGGCGGCCGATGCCGGCCCGCACCCGCAGGTAGTTCGCGCCCAGTGACTTGGTGATGGACTTCAGCCCGTTGTGGCCGTTGTCCCCGCCGCCGAGCTTGAGCCGCAGCGTGCCGTAGTCGATGTCCAGCTCGTCGTGGACGGCGATGATCTGCTCGGTCGGCACCTTGTAGAAGTCCTTGAGGGCGGTGACCGGGCCGCCCGACAGGTTCATGTACGACATCGGCTTGGCCAGCACCACGCGCCGGCTCGCCGGCCCGGGCGGGCCGATCCGGCCCTCCAGCACCTGCGCCTGCGCCTTGCCCGAGCGCTTGAACGTGCCGCCGATCCGCTCGGCGAGCAGGTCGGCGACCATGAAGCCGATGTTGTGCCGGTTGCCCGCGTACTCGGGCCCGGGGTTGCCCAGGCCCACGACCAACCAGGGCCCTGCCATGCTGCTGGGGGTGCTCATCCGTCTCTCCGTCTCGGACATGCGGCCGCCGCCGCACCCCAGGAGGGTACGACGGCGGACGGCGGCTGCGTCGCAGCGGTGGAACAGGCGGGACCGCGAGGATCAGGCCTCGGCGGCTTCGCCGGCCTCGGCGGCGACGGCGGGGGCCTCCTCGCCCTCGGCGCCCTCCTCCTCGGTCTCCTCGGCCTCGATCTGCGCGGCCACGACCTGGATGACGACGGCGTCCTCGTCGACCGCCAGGGAGACGCCCTTGGGCAGCACGACGTCCTTGGCGAGGATGGAGGCGCCGGCCTCCAGGCCCTCGACGGAGACGGTGAAGCCCTCGGGGATGTGGGTCGCCTCGGCCTCGACCGGCAGGGTGTTGAGCACGTGCTCCAGCAGGTTGCCGCCCGGGGCCAGCTCGCCCTCGGTGGAGACCGGGATCTCGACGGTGACCTTCTCGCCGCGCTTGACCGACAGCAGGTCGACGTGCTCCAGGAAGCCCTTCAGCGGGTCGCGCTGCACGGCCTTGGGGATGACCAGCTCGGACTTGCCGTCGATCTCCAGGGAGATCAGCACGTTCGGGGTGCGCAGCGCGAGCAGGAACTCGTGGCCGGGGACGGAGACGTGCTTCGGGTCGGCGCCGTGACCGTAGATGACGGCGGGGACCTGGTTGGCGCGGCGCACGCGGCGGGCGGCGCCCTTGCCGAACTCGGTACGCGCCTCGGCGATGATCTTGACCTCGGCCATGATGCTCAACTCCTCGTAGCGGGGGAACGTTGCGGGAAACAGTCGGTCGCCCGACCCACGACAGGCCGTTCTCCTACGAGGAGCGCGTCGATAACGGAGGACCGGGGTCCGGACATGCGTCCGGGGCCTCCCTCGCCGAGCAACGCGGACAGCGTAACCGGCAGGGAGGCCCCGGACGAAATCGATCAGCCCTCAGGGGGCCTGCGGATCAGTGACCGTCCTCGAACAGGCTGGTCACCGAGCCGTCCTCGAACACCTCGCGGACCGCGTTGGCGATGGTCGGCGCCATCGACAGCACCTTGATCTTGTCGAGGTTGAGCTGGTTGGGCGTCGGCAGCGTGTCGGTGAGCACGAACTCGCTGACCCGCGAGTTCTTCAGCCGGTCCGCGGCCGGACCGGAGAGCACACCGTGGGTGGCGGTCACGATGACGTCCTCGGCGCCGTTGGCGAACAGCGCGTCGGCGGCGGCGCAGATCGTGCCGCCGGTGTCGATCATGTCGTCGACCAGCACGCAGACCCGGCCCTGGACGTCACCGACGACCTCGTGGACCTTCACCTCGTTGGCGATGTTGGGGTCGCGGCGCTTGTGCACGATGGCCAGCGGCGCGCCGAGCCGGTCGCACCAGCGGTCGGCGACCCGCACCCGGCCGGCGTCCGGCGAGACGATCGTCAGCTTGGAGCGGTCGACCTTGGAGCCCACGTAGTCGGCCAGCACCGGCAGGGCGAACAGGTGGTCCACCGGGCCGTCGAAGAAGCCCTGGATCTGGTCGGTGTGCAGGTCGACCGTGAGGATCCGGTCGGCGCCCGCGGTCTTGAACAGGTCGGCCACCAGGCGGGCCGAGATCGGCTCGCGGCCGCGGTGCTTCTTGTCCTGCCGGGCGTAGCCGTAGAAGGGCACGATCACCGTGATGCTCCGAGCGGAGGCCCGCTTCAGAGCGTCGAGCATGATCAACTGCTCCATGATCCACTGGTTGATCGGGCTGGTGTGGCTCTGGATGAGGAAGCAGTCGGCGCCGCGGGCCGACTCCTCGAACCGCACGTAGATCTCGCCGTTGGCGAAGTCGAAAGCGCGGGTCGGAACGAGGTCCACACCGAGTTGGTGTGCCACCGCCTCCGCCAGATCGGGGTGGGCGCGGCCGGAGAAGAGCATCAGCTTCTTCTCACCGGTCGTCTTGATCCCGGTCACTGCACCGTCTCCTTGGTGTTCGACTGGTGTTCGACACAGCGACGCCCGGAGTTGGGCGTGCTGGCGGAATTGTGTGCACCCCACACGGTACGCCCCATCCGCTGCACCTGTGCACCTCGGAGGCGGTGCCGACCGCCGAGTGAGACGACGCTCACGTGCCCCCGCGGGAGCGGGTCAGTCGTCCTGCTGCGCTGCGCGTTCGGCCGCCTGCGCAGCGGCACTGCCGGGCCGCTTGCGGGCCACCCAGCCCTCGATGTTGCGCTGCTGCCCCCGGGCGACGGCCAGCGACCCGGCCGGCACGTCCTTGGTGATCACCGAGCCGGCCGCGGTGTACGCGCCGTCGCCGACCACCACCGGGGCGACGAACATGTTGTCCGACCCGGTCTTGCAGTAACTGCCGATCGTGGTGTGGTGCTTGGCCTCGCCGTCGTAGTTCACGAAGACGCTGGCCGCGCCGATGTTGGTGTACTCGCCGATGGTGGCGTCGCCCACATAGCTCAGGTGGGGCACCTTGGTGCCCTCGCCGATGGTGGCGTTCTTCATCTCGACGTACGTACCGGCCTTGGCCTTCAGGCCCAGACGGGTGCCGGGGCGCAGGTACGCGTACGGGCCGACGCTCGCCTGCGGGCCGATCTCCGCCTGGTCCGCCACGGTGTTGGAGACCCGCGCGCCCTCGCCCACCGAGGTGTCGGTCAGCGTGCAGTTCGGGCCGACCTCGGCGCCGGAGGCGACGGAGGTGGCGCCCAGCAGCTGGGTGTTGGGGAGCACCACGCAGTCCGGCGCGAAGGTGACGTCCACGTCCACCCAGGTGGTGGCCGGGTCGACGATGGTGGCGCCGTCCATCATGGCCCGGGTCAGCAGCCGGTCGTTGAGCACCCGGCGGGCCTCGGCGAGCTGCACCCGGTTGTTCACGCCGGCGATCTCGCGGTGGTCGCCCGCGGTGAACGCGCCCACCCGGTGGCCGGCCTCGCGCAGGATCGCCAGTGTGTCGGTGAGGTACTCCTCGCCCTGCGAGTTGTCCGTGGTCACCTTGGTGAGAGCCTCGGCCAGCAGCGCCGCGTCGTACGCGTACACGCCGGAGTTGATCTCCCTGATGGACTGCTGCGCGACGCTGGCGTCCTTCTGCTCGACGATCTCGGTGACCTGGCCGTCGGCCGCGCGGACGATCCGCCCGTAGCCGGTCGGGTCGGGCACCTGCGCGGTCAGCACGGTCACCGCGTTGCCGTCGTCCTCGTGCAGCCGCACCAGGGTGGAGAGGGTCTCGGCGGTCAGCAGCGGGGTGTCGCCGTAGGTGACGACCAGCGTGCCGTCCAGCACGATGCCCTGCCGGGTCAGCTCGTCCAGCGCCATCCGCATGGCGTGCCCGGTGCCGTTCTGCTCGTGCTGCACCGCGGTCAGCGTCTGCGGGTCGAGTGTGGCGAGGTGCTCGCCCACCTGCTCGCGGGCATGGCCGACGACCACCACCAGATGCTCCGGCTCAAGGGCGCGGGAGGCTGCCACGACATGGCCGACCAGGGAGCGGCCGCTGATCGTGTGCAGGACTTTGGGGGTGGCCGACTTCATGCGGGTGCCCTCACCCGCGGCGAGGATGACGACGGCAGCCGGACGATTCGGGCTCACGGGGGAGACTCCTCGGCTTCGGGTGCTGGACACCCGCAGGATACCGACGGGCCGCACCCGGTGTTCCCGGTGCCCTCGCAGGCCACCTCGACTGCTCCGCCGCCAGGACTCGAACCCGGACTTAAGGCACCAAAAGCCCCAGTGCTGCCAATTACACCACGGCGGATCAACTCGACGTCCCGGGACCGCTGTCGGACCTCGTCGAGCAGGCCGTCCCCATCATGCCGTACGGGCAGGGGTGGACGCGACGCCGATCCGGGGTAGACATGCGGCGGGCAGTGGAGAAGGACGCAGCGAAGGTGAGCCTTACCTCGTGTGGTCCTGTTGCCCTGACGCGCGCCGCTGCAATACTTACGGAGCCGTAGGTTCCGTGCGCTTACGCCAACAGCAGCTCTCACCTCAGCCGACAAAGGGACAGACATGACCACACAGACGGACGTGATCACCGAGTCCCGGGATCCCGGGCCCTCAGGACAGGAGCCGCAGCCGAGCGCCACCCGCGGCGGCGAGAACAAGCGGTCGATCGAGCAGATCGCCCTGCTCCTCTTCATCTGCATCCCGTTCGTCGCCCTGGTCGCCGCCATCCCGCTGGCCTGGGGCCGCGGTATGAGCTGGCTCGACCTGGGCCTGATGATCGGCATGTACTTCCTCGGCTGCCACGGCATCACGGTCGGCTTCCACCGGCACTTCACGCACAGCTCGTTCAAGGCCAACCGGCCGCTGAAGATCGCGCTCGCCATCGCCGGCTCGATGGCCGTCGAGGGCCCGATCGTGCGCTGGGTCGCCGACCACCGCAGGCACCACAGGTTCAGCGACGCCGAGGGCGACCCGCACAGCCCGTGGCGCTACGGCGACACCCTGCCCGCCCTGATGAAGGGCCTGTGGTGGGCGCACATGGGCTGGCTCTTCGACGAGGAGCAGACCCCGCAGCAGAAGTACGCGCCCGACCTGATCAAGGACCCGGCGATCCGCCGCATCTCCCGCGACTTCTGGCTGTGGACCGCGATCTCGCTGCTGATCCCGCCGCTGGTCGGCGGCCTGGCCACCATGTCCTGGTACGGCGCGTTCACCGCGTTCTTCTGGGGTTCGCTGGTGCGGGTGGCGCTCCTGCACCACGTCACCTGGTCCATCAACTCCATCTGCCACGCGGTCGGCAAGCGGCCGTTCAAGTCCCGCGACCGGTCCGGCAACGTGTGGTGGCTGGCGGTGCTCTCCTGCGGCGAGTCGTGGCACAACCTCCACCACGCCGACCCCACCTGCGCCCGGCACGGCGTGCTGCGCGGGCAGATCGACTCCAGCGCCCGCATCATCCGCTGGATGGAGATGGCCGGCTGGGCCACCGACGTGCGCTGGCCGAGTGCCGACCGGATCGAGTCCCGTCGCAAGGACAGCGTGCGCCAGGCGGCATGATGGACCGGTGAGCGACGGCAGCAACGCACGGGGGACGGCCAGAAGCACCGCGGGCCCGTCGGCGCGACGCGCGCGACGGGTCCGCATGACCGGCAAGGAACGGCGCGAGCAACTGCTCGACGTGGGCCGGGTGCTCTTCGCGGAACGCGGGTACGAGGGCACCTCGGTCGAGGAGATCGCCCATACCGCGGGCGTCTCCAAGCCGGTGGTCTACGAGCACTTCGGCGGCAAGGAAGGGCTGTACGCCGTCGTCGTGGACCGCGAGATGCGCCGCCTGCTGGACATGGTCACCGGCGCGCTGACCGGCGGCCACCCCAGGGAACTCCTCGAGCAGGCCGCGTTCGCCCTCCTCGACTACATCGAGCAGTACACCGACGGCTTCCGGATCCTGGTCCGGGACTCGCCGGTCGCCCAGTCGACCGGCACCTTCGCCTCGCTGATCAGCGACATCGCCACCCAGGTCGAGGACATCCTCGGCCACGAGTTCACCCAGCGCGGCTTCGACGCCAAGCTCGCGTCGCTCTACGCCCAGGCGCTGGTCGGCATGGTGGCGCTCACCGGCCAGTGGTGGCTCGACGCGCAGCGCCCCGGCAAGGCCGAGGTCGTCGCCCACCTGGTCAACCTCTCCTGGAACGGCCTGTCGGGGCTGGAACCGCACCCGCGGCTGATCGGCCACCGCAAGAGCTGACGCCCGGCAGGCGTACCGCCTGCCGGGCGTCGGTCGCTGGTGCGGCGCGCGGTCAGCCGGTGTTGCGCAGACCCGCCGCCACGCCGTTGACGGTCAGCAGCAGCGCCCGCGACAGCAGCGGATCGGGCGTCTCGCCCGCCGCCGCGGCCGCCCGCTGCCGGGCCAGCAGCGTCACCTGGAGGTAGGAGATCGGGTCCAGGTACTGGTCGCGGATCCGGAACGTCTGCGCCAGCACCGGGCTGCCGGCGAGCAGTTCGCTCTCCCCGGTGATCCGCAGCACCTCCTGCACGGTCAGGTCGTGCTCGGCCTCGATCGCGGCGAACACGTGCTTCAGCTCGTCCGGCACCAGCGTGTCCACGTAGTGCCGGGCGATCCGCAGGTCCGTCTTGGCCAGCGTCATCTCGACGTTGGACAGGAAGGTGCGGAAGAAGTGCCACTGCCCGAACGCCTCGTCGATCACCGCGTCCAGGCCGGCCTCGCGGGCGGCCTTCAGGCCCGACCCGACGCCGTACCAGCCGGGCACGATCTGCCGCGACTGCGTCCAGCCGAACACCCACGGGATGGCGCGCAGCCCGTCCAGGCCGGCACCGGAGTCCGGCCGGCGCGAGGGGCGCGAGCCCAGGTGCAGCTCGCCGAGCTGGTCGACCGGCGTGGAGGCGAAGAAGTACGGCGGCAGGTCCGGGTCCTCCACCAGCTCCCGGTACGCCGAGTGGGCCGCCTCGGAGACGATGTCCATCGCCGCGTCCCAGCGGGCCAGCGCCTCGTCGGACTGCCGCGGCGCGGTGTGCAGCGCCGACGCCTGCAGCGTCGCGGCGACCGTCAGCTCCAGGTTCTCCCGGGCCAGCGACGGGATCAGGTACTTGTCGGAGATGACCTCGCCCTGCTCGGTCACCTTGATCTCGCCCTCCAGCGTGCCCCACGGCTGGGCGAGGATCGCGGTGTGCGAGGGGCCGCCGCCGCGGCCCACGGTGCCGCCGCGGCCGTGGAACAGCCGCAGCCGCACGCCGTGCCGGTGCGCCACGTCGCGCAGCCGGCGCTGCGCCCGGTGGATCTCCCACTGCGAGGTGGTGATGCCGCCGAACTTCGAGGAGTCGGAGTAGCCGAGCATGACCTCCTGCACGTCCCCGCGCAGCGACACCAGCCGCCGGTAGGAGGGGTCGGAGAGCATCTCGTCCAGCAGCTTGTCCGCGATCCGCAGCTCGTCGGTGGTCTCCAGCAGCGGCACGATGCCGATCTTGGCGACACCCGCGTGCAGGTCGATCAGCCCGGCCTCGCGGGCCAGCACCGCGGCCGCGAACACGTCGTCGGAGCCCAGGCACATGGAGATGATGTAGGACTCCATCACCTCGGGCCCGAAGCGCTCGAACGCCTCGCTGATGGTGTGGAAGACCCCCAGCGTCTTCGCGCCGGCCGCGTCCAGCGGGGCCGGCGTCGGCGCCAGCGGCCGGCGCGACCGCAGCTCCTTGGCCAGCAGCTTCCTGCGGTAGTCGCGCGGCATGTCGGCGTACCGCCAGGACTCCTCGCCGAGCCGGTCGAAGAGCTGGCCGAGCGCGTGGTGGTGCGCCTCGGCGTGCTCGCGCACGTCCATCGTGGCCAGTTGCAGGCCGAACGCCGACAGGGTGCGGATCGCCCGGTCGAGGCGGCCCTCGGCGATCAGGCCGCCGCGGTGCGACCGCAGCGAGTCCTGGATCAGCTGGAGGTCCTTCAGCAGCCCGGCGGTGCCCAGGTAGTCGCGGCCGGGGACGTGCGGAGTGCCCCCGGCGAGCCGCTCCCGGGTGTTGACGAGCTTCTGCCGGATGCAGGTCGCCTTCAGCCGGTAGGGCTCCTCGGCGTTCAGCCGCTTGTAGCGCGGGCTGATCTCGGGCAGCGCGACCAGGTCATCGGAGAGCGAGTCCAGCAGCTCCTGGCTCGCGCCGGAGTTGCGGATGGAGTTCGACAGCGCGCCGCGCAGGAAGTCGACGACGTCCAGGGCGTCGGTGATCCCGTGCTCGTGCTGCAGGATCAGCACGTCCCAGGTGACCTGCGGGGTGACGTTCGGGTTGCCGTCGCGGTCGCCGCCGATCCAGGTGCCGAAGGTCAGCGGGCGGGTCTGCGCCGGCAGCGGGAAGCCGACCCGCTCCAGCTCGGCCGCCAGGTCCTCCAGCACGTCGCCGACCGCCCCGGCGTGCAGCTCGTCCAGGTAGTAGATGGCGTTGCGGGCCTCGTCGGCGGGCTCGGGCCGCACCACCCGCAGCTCGTCGGTCTGCCACAGCAGGTCGATGTTCTCGGCCAGCCGCAGGTCCGCCCGGCGCCGGTCGGCCGTGCCCGGCGCGGAACCGCCCTCGCTCTCCTCCAGCAGCTCGGCGATCCGGCGCAGCTTGTTCAGCACCGAGCGGCGGGCCGCCTCGGTCGGGTGGGCGGTGAAGACGGGGCGGACGTTGAGGTTCTTCACGCTGTCGCGCACGTGCGCGGGGTCGCCGTCCTTGAGCAGGTCGGCGGTCTGGGCGAGCAGGCCGCCCTCCTCGGCGCGCCGGACCCGCAGGTCGCGGCCGCGGTGGACCTGCTCGGTGACGTTCGCCAGATGGAAGTAGGTCGAGAAGGCGCGGACCAGCTTGGCGGCGGTCTCCAGGTCCGTGTCGCCGAGCAGGGCGGCGGCGGCCTCGCCGTCGCTGCGGGTCAGCGCCCGCACCTTCTCCACGAGGTCGAGGAGGTCCTGGCCCTCCTGCCGGACCAGGGTGCCGCCGAGCAGGTCGCCCAGGCGTCGGATGTCGGCCCGTAGGGCGGTGCTGCTGTCCGGGGGCGTGTCGGCACTGCTCACAGGTGCGGCTCCTTGTGCAGGTGGTGGACGGGATGTTTCGGAGCACCGGAGTGCTCACGGACCGCGCTGTCCGACTCCACCAGGATAGGTGGCGGTCCTCAGGCCGAGACGGGCCGCCCACCTTCCGGACACCGGGACAGGGCCGGTCCGCCCGGGCGGCGCACCCTTAGGCTGGACGTCATGAGTACGACGGGGGCGCACGTACCGGACGACGGGGCTGGAGGATCGCCCCGCTCCGGCTGGTGGTGGTGGGCGAGGCGGCGCAGCTTCGCCCTCGACGCGACACTCGCGGCGGTCTCCGCGCTGGAGTGCGCCTTCGAGGGCGCCACCTTCGCCCAGAAGACCGGCATCGCGACCACGCTCGGCGCGCTCTTCGGCATGCTCGTCGGCGCGGTCCTGCTGCTGCGGCGGCGCTGGCCGGTGGCGGTGGTGCTGGTCGGCATCGCGGTCAGCCCGGCGCAGATGGGCTTCCTGCTGTCCCTGGTCGGCCTGTACACGCTGGCCGCCTCCGAGGTGCCGCGGCGGATCACCGTCGCGCTCGCCTCGATGAACGGCGTCGGCACCATGCTCGTCGCCTTCCTCAATTTCGAGGACAGCATGCACGACTCCGGCACCGAGTCGATGTCGGTGCTCGTGACGCTGATCGTGTCGGCCCTGATGGCGCTGGGCCTGACCGCCCCGCCGGTGCTGCTGGGCCTGTACGCCAGGGCCAGGCGGCGGCTGGTGGAGAGCCTGCGGGAGCGCGCCGACGGCCTGGAGCGGGAGCTGGAGCTGCTCGCGGAGAAGGCGCTGGAGCGTGCCGAGCGGGCCCGCTCGGACGAGCGCACCCGGATCGCCCGCGAGATGCACGACGTGGTCGCCCACCGGGTCAGCCTGATGGTGGTGCACGCCGCCGCGCTCAAGGCGGTCGCCCTGAAGGACCCGCAGAAGGCGTCGGCGAGCGCCGAGCTGCTCGGTGACATGGGGCGCCAGGCGCTGAACGAGCTGCGGCAGATGCTCGGGGTGCTGCGCGCCGCGTCGGAGCCGGTGGCGCCGGCCGCACCCCTCGCCGCGGCGTCCGGATCGACGGTCGTCCCGGTCGCGCCCGAGGAGGAGGACGAGGGCCCGAGCCTGGAGCGGCTGGCCGAGCTGGTGGAGGAGTCGGCGGCGGCCGGGATGGGCGTCGAGCTGGCCGTCGAGGGCGAGTCGCGTCCGTGCGGCGCCCGGATCGAGGCGACGGTGTACCGGGTGGTGCAGGAGGCGCTGACCAATGTGCACAAGCACGCGGCCGGGGCGAAGGCGCGGGTGCTGCTCGCGTACCGCGAGGCCGAGGTCGCGGTGCTGATCACCAACGGCCCGTCGGACGGTTCCGCGGCCACCAAGCTGCCCAGCGGCGGCCACGGCCTGGTCGGCATGCGCGAACGCGTCACCGCGCACGGCGGCGGCTTCGCCGCGGGACCGACCCCCGAGGGCGGCTTCCGGGTCTCGGCGATGATCCCGCTGCCCGCCTCCGCCTGACCGCGGCGCCGGGCCTGCGACGGGGCCGGCGACGGATCAGGGCCGGGGGACGGTCAGGAGGAGGGCTCGCGGCCGGTGAGGGCGGCCAGGGTGGCGCGGATGTGGGCCAGGTGCGACCGGATCTCCTCGCGGTGCTCCTCGTGCTCGCGCAGGGTGCGCTCCGCGTCCCGCCGCACCCGCTCCTCGTGCAGGCGGGCCTGGGCCAGCAGCGCCGTGGCGCGGTCCTCGGCGTCGGCCTGCTGGGACCGCAGCGCCTCCTCCGCCTCCGCCCGCTCCCGGTGCGCCTCCTCCAGCCGCCGCTCGGCGTCGGCGAGCAGGTCGGCGAGCCGACTGTCCACGCCCGCCTCGCGCTCGGCCAGTTCGTGCTCCAGCACGTCGAGCCGCTCCTGCCGCGCCTTGTCCGCGTCCGCGTTCTCCTGTCCGAGCTGGGCCTGCACGGCCTCCATCGCCGCGCTCGCCTCGCCGCGGACCGCGTCCGCCTCGGCGCGGGCCTCCCCGAGGATCTCCGCGGCCCGGCCGCACGCCTCGTCCATGACGGCCTGCGCCTGGTCCTCCGCCGCGGCCAGCCGCGCCGACGCGGCGGCGCGGGCCTCGTCCTGCAGGGTGCGGCGCGCGGTGTCCGCGGCGTCCCTGGCGTACTGCGCCTCGACCTCGGCCCGGTCCCGTACCGCCTGGGCCTCCTCCTCCACCAGCCGCAGCAGGTCCACCGCGCCGGCGCCGAGCGAGTCGTACGCGGACGCGGCCAGGGCGTCCACCTGCTGCCGCAGCGCCGTGCACTCCGCGTCCATCTCGTTGGCCAGGACGGTGAGGCGGGCCGCGCGCTCCCACGCGGCGTCCCGGTCCTCGGACAGTTCGTCCAGGAACCGGTCCACCTGATCGGGCCGGTAGCCGCGACCGCGGATCGTGTCGAACCGCCCCTGTGCCGCACCCGGTGTGGTCGTCGTGTTACTGCTCATGCCGTCTGCCCCTCGCCGTCGGGCCGGTCCGAGTCATGGCCGCGTGGTCGCGCGCTGTGCACCATTTTTCGCTTATGCCCGAATTGTACGGGCTGCGACACTCCGGCCCTTCTCCTACCCGGCGACGCGCCGCACATGGAGACGTACCCGTACGGCCACGAAGCCGCACGTGGCGGCGTCCCCGTACAAGCGGCGCACGGGGCAGACGAGATGAAAGGGCCGGGCGGAGGCGTTCCTCCACCCGGCCCTACGACCGGCCTCCGCGCGCCCGGCGGTTGCGGCGACCGCCGCTACAGCAGCCCGTCCCACATCTGCTCGACGAGCACCGACCACCAGTTGTCCGGCGAGGCGATGGCCGCCGGGTCCTGCGCGGCCAACTGCGCCTGGAAGTCGACCGTCCAGCGGCCGGCCTGGTCCGGGGTCAGCCCGAGGCGCAGCCGCCACATCCGGCCGAGCAGCGCGAGGCAGCGGGCGAACTCCGGCAGGCTGGAGTTCACGAACTGCGGTGCCAGGGCGGGCGCTCCGCCCGGGCCGCCCTCCAGCGGCACCGCGACGATGTGCGCCGTGCCGTACTGCACGCACAGCTGGCGGCCGAAGTCGTTGCCCATCACCAGGTACGAGCCGGCGTCGGACGCCGGCTGCACCCCGCGCTGCGCGGCGAGTTCGGCCAGCGTCGGCACCGGCTGGCCCGGCTGGGCCTGCGCCCAGAAGAACGGCCCGAAGTCCACCGGCAGCCCGGCCCACATCAGCGTCTGCGCGACGATGTCCGGCAGGCCGGCCCGGGAGACCGCGCGCTGGTCGAAGCGGAACACGGCCTGCGGGCCGAACGCGCCGGCCAGTTCCTGGCCGATCACGTCCAGGCCGACCGGCGGCACCCGCACCACGGTGTGCGCGTCCGGCATCGGCACGCGCTGCGGCTGCGGGCGGGCGGGCGCGCCGGCCACCTGGTGCAGCTCGCCCTGGTGCGTCAGCAGGTGCTGCACGCCCTGGCGGCGGCCCGCGTGCTCCCGGCCGTACGGCGCGGTGTGGCTGATCCGCACCTGCGGCCAGGTCTCACGGACCATCCGCGCGCAGTAGCCCCCGGGCAGGTCGCACGACTCCAACTCGGTGTGCAGCTCCAGCACCTGCTCCGGGTGGACGTTCATCGACCGCAGCTCGTGCAGGATCTGCCACTCCGGGTGCGGGGTGCCCGGTGCCGAACGGCGGATGAGCTGCTGCTCGCTGCCGTCCTGGCCGCGGTAGCGCAGCACCGCCATGTAGCCGGGGCCGACTGTCGGAACGGCGGCACCGCCCTGCGGGTACCCGTACGCCGGAGCGGGCGGCGGGGTGCCGGCGCCCGGCGCGGGCGGGGGCGGCGGAGGCGCGCCCGCACCGGGTCCGGGCGGGGGTCCGCCAGGGCCGGCGAGCATGGTCGCGGCGTAGTGCGGGTTGCCGGGTCCGGGCGGCGGGGTGCCCGCGCCCGGGCCGGGCGGGGGCGGGGGAGTGCCCGCGCCGGGGCCGGGCGGTGGGGGCGGGGGTCCGCCGGGGCTGGCGAGCATGGTGGCCGCGTAGTGCGGGTCGCCGGGGGGCGGGGTGCCCGCGCCGGGGCCGGGAGGCGGCGGGGGAGTGCCCGCGCCGGGGCCCGGCGGCGGGGGCACGGGTGCGCCCGGGCCGCCGTTCGGACCGGGGGAGGCGAGCATGGTGGCCGCGTACGCCGGGTTGCCCGCGGCGGGCGGGGGCGGCGTGCCGGGGCCGGGGGGCGGCGGCACGCTGCCGGGGACCGCCCTGGCGGTCTCCAGGCCGGCGATGTCCCCGGCGGCGGCCGGCGGCGGCAGATGGACGGCCGGCCCGCCCGGCGGCGGGTACGGCGAACCGCCCATGGTGTGCGGTACGCCCGGGTTCGGCACACCGGGATTCGGCATCCCGGGGCCCGGCACGGCGGGGTTCGGCATGCCGGGAGCCGGCATGCCCGGGGCGGGCGGGCCCTGGTTCGGCACCGGCGGGGCCGGCTGCTGCTCGGCCGGCGCGATCACCGTCTTCGGCAGCGCGCTGCCGGCGGGCATCAGCTCGGTCCGCGCCTCGGACGCCACCTTGGGCACCTCCGGCGGGTCGTCGGACTGGCTGATCGGCGGCGCGAACACGGTGGCGGGCACCGCGACGGACTGCCCCTCACCCGAGTCGCTGATCGTCTTCCCGGCCCAGCCCCCGTCCGCGCCCCCGGCGCTCTCGCCCGCGGCGGGCGCGGGCGCCTCGGAGTGGCGGCGGTAGTCGATGCCGCCGGACGGGGAGCCGGCCGCAGCGTCGGGTGAACTGCCCGCTGCCGCCGGGGAGTCGGTGCGCCGGGTGTAGTCGATGCCGCCGGAGGGAGCGCCCGCGGCGGGCGCGGGGGCCTCGGAGCGGCGCTGGTAGTCGATGCCGCCCGACGGCGTGCCGGCCGCGGCGTCGGGTGAACTGCCCGCTGGCGCGGGGGAGTCGGTGCGCCGGGTGTAGTCGATGCCGCCGGAGGGAGTACCCGCGGCGGGCGCGGCCGGGTCCTGACCGGAGTCCTGCGCCGCGCCCGCGCCGGAGGCGGCGGAGCGGCGGTCCGGGATGCCCATGCGGTCGGCCGCCTCCTGGAGCCACTGCGGCGGGCTCAGCAGGAAGGACGTGGCCTCCAGGTCGATGCGCTGCGGCGGCTCCGGTGCCGCGTCGTCCGGCACGGCGCCGTACTCCTCCTCGTAGCGGCGGATGAGCTCGCCGATGGGCAGGGCGGGCCAGAGCGTGGCCTCGCCGCTGTCGCGGGCGATGATGACGCGGACCAGGCCGTCGTCGGTGAGCGGCCCGCCCTCCCGCGTCTCGGACCAGACCACGAAGCCCAGGTCGAACTCGCGGACCCGGATCTCCCGGGCCTGGTACGACGGGACGTCGCCGTTGATCCAGCGCTCGGCGCGCTCCTGCGCCTGTGCGAAGGTCACCATCTGCGGCCTCACCCCTCCACCGGGACGGCGGTCGCGAAGCCGCCGTCGACCATCAGGTTCGCCACCGTCTCCAGCTCCGGCGGGTTGCCCGCGAGCCGCATCAGGAACTCGTCGAACGAGTCGCCGCACGGCAGCAGCAGGTCGGCGACGCGCTCCGCCGGGCTGCCCCAGCGCTCGCCGTCGCGCACGTCGTCGTAGGCGCAGAACCAGACCGAACCGTTCCGCTCGCCCTTGACCTTGACGGCCAGCACGCCCCCCTGGACGTAGCCGACCGCCAGGTAGTCCTTCGTCAGATGGTCGCGCAGGCACTTGTTCACGTAGACCAGGTCGTTGACCGCCGCGTCCTCGCGGACGGTGAAGAACGGCTGGTCGACCAGCAGGCCCAGTTCGGCGTCGAGCGCCACGCCCTTGGGCGCGCAGCCGCCGGCCGCCTTCAGGAAGGTGCGGTAGGCGCCGGGGAGCCGGTAGCCCAGCTCCTCCTCGACGTCGCGCACCTGCTGCTCCGTCACCGCGACCGCGTCCTTGGGCAGGCCGAAGTGCGCCGGGCGGGTCTCCTGCAGGGGGCGGGTGCCGCGCTTGGTGTGGTCGGCGGACGACGTCGCCAGGCCGCCGTGGTGCCGCAGCAGCGCCTTGACCTCCACCGGGACCAGTTCGACGCGGCGGGTGCCGTACACGTGGTGCCAGGTCCAGCCGTGCGGGGTGGCCACGCCCGGCAGGCTGGCCCACAGCTCGTGTCCCGCGGCGTGCTGCGCGGCGTTCGCCGACACGTGGTCGGTCAGGCGCAGTTCGTCGACGCCGAAGCCCTCCGGGGGCTCGGCGATCTCGGCGGCGGCACGCGCGTACGGCGAGAAGTCGGGGTAGCCGCGGTCGTCGACCCAGAGGCCCTGCGGGTACTTGGCCGCGCGGACCGGGTCGGGGAAGTGCACGACCTGTCCTGAATAGGCCGCGTTCGGTGGCGCGGAGTGCTCCGCAGCTCCGGGCCCGGGAGGTGCTCCCAGCCCTTGCCGGCCTGTCGTCATGGCGGTTGCCCCCTGCTGCGTCTGGCTGATGACCACAGCCTAGGGGGTGTGGCAAGGTTCCTGACCTCCCCGGTCCCCGCCCTGCGGGCGCCGGGCACCACTTCCCGTCAGCTGCCCTTGGCGGCCTCGCGCAACTTGGCGACCTGGGCGAGCGGGATCGCGGGGCGCAGGGTGGCCGGCCTGTGGTCGGCGCGCAGCGTCTCGTACGCGGCGGTGGCCTCGCCGACCCGGATGACGGTCACCAGAACCGCGCCCGACGGGCCCGCCTTGCTGTCGCCGATGGTGTACGTCGCCTGCTGGTCGCCGTAGGTCCCGGTGGCCGGCACGGCCTTCACGGCGTACGTGGTGGTGGTGCCGTTGCGGGTCGAGGTGTACGAGGTGCAGGTCTTCAGCGACGTGGTCAGGTCGTCGAGGACCTGCTTCGCCTCGCCCGCGGTGTAGGAGGCGACGACCGAGAGGCTGATCGTCTTGGCGTTCTTGTCCTTGGCGGCGGTGTCGGTGACCATCGCGCCGACGTAGACCTGCCGGGGGTGCGCGGGCTGGCTGCTCCACTGGTCGGCGACGGCCTGGCACGCGGGGTGGTCGGTCTGCTGGCGGGCTCCGAGCAGCTGCTCCTTGGTGCCGGCGGGCAGCACCTGCACGTCGGACACGTCCTTGGAGGTGAGCAGCGCCTGGGTGAGCTTCGCGGTGGAGACCGCGCCGGACGCCCGCACGCCCTGCGGGGTGGGCTTGGCGTCCTTCCCGCCGCCGCCCCCGCCGCACGCCGCGGTCAGGGCGAGCGCCGGCACCAGGGCGGCTGCCGCGGCGGCCGTCCGGCCACTACCGGCGAGTAGGCGACTGCGTGCACGTATCCGCATCGGTTCGTTCCCCAAGTGTCGTGTCCGTCCCGGCGGCCGGGGCCCGCGCGTCCCGGCGCGGGCGTTCGCGGGCGGACGGCCCGCTGCCGCGCGACTTTACGGCACCGGGCACGCCGCACCCCGTGTGGCACTGCTCACGAAACGGTCACGGCCCGGTGGTCACCGCCGGGCGGCCAGTGCGGCCCGCAGCTTGGCGTCCTGCTTGCGCGCGACCGCCAGCGGCACGGCGCCCGCTCCGCCCTTGGACTGCGTCGACAGGTAGGAGGTGATGGTGTCGCCGGTGCGGACGACCGTCACCAGGGCCGCGCCGGTCTTCTTGTCGGAGGTGTCGGTCATCACATAGCTCACCGCCTGGTCGCCGACCGGCACGGCCGGGCCGCGCGCGATGGCGAACGGGGTCCGCACCCCGTCGCCGCCGGTCGCGACGAACCGGGTGCAGGTGGCGAGCGCGGACGTCACCGACGCCATCACCTTCCGGGCGTCGCCGGGCGCGTGGCTGGCGACGAGCATCTGGTTGACGCTCGCCGGCACGACGGAGGAACCCTTCGACGTGCCTCCGGCGCCGGGTCCGGACGACGGCTTCGGCGCGAACTCGGCGCCCACCGAGGCCATGCGGTGGATCGCCGGCCTGGTGCTGGCCACGTCGGCGAGCGGCTGGCAGTCCGGCCGGTCGGCGGTGAGCACCGCCTGCCCGCCGGACGGGTCCTGCGCGGAGAGGTCGTCGGGGTTGAACTCCTCGGGCGCGGTGGTCTGGACGCCGTCGGACGACGAGGACTGCTCGACCACCCAGCCGGGCAGGTCGCTGCCGGTGACCAGGGCCCTGGTCAACTGCTGGACGGTGAGCGGTGCGTGGCCGGCGAGCGAGGACAGCGCCGTGGGGGAGGCGCTGGGCGTGCCGTCGGTGGCGGAGGAGCCGGCGGAGCAGGCCGTGAGCGTCAGCAGCGCGGGCAGCGCGGCGATCGCGGCCGTCAGGGACTTGCGCATGGGGTCACGTTCCCTCGGGTTCGGCGGTGGGGGGATCCGCGGGTGCGGGGCCGAACCCCGATCCTCCCGGCGGCCGTTCGCGCCGTCCATGGCGCCGCCCACCCTGTGGACGGGCCGTGCCCGCGCTGTGCGGTCCCGGTGGCCCGGCAAACGTGCACGTCGCGTGTCCACCGGACCGACACACCGTCACAGGACGGTGACATGGCCCACACAATGGGCGCGCCACGATGCCGATTGCTTCCCCATCGGACGCCGGATTTGGCACTCTGAATCGGATACGGGGGGTCGTCCGCAACCGCGGGCGCATGGAGGGAAGTACGCACGAGATGACAATCGACCTGCCGGCGGCGGGGACCGCCGATCCGAGGCTGAGCTGGAGCGCGGTGCACGATCCGGCCGGCCCGCCGGTGCTGCGGCACCGCAGGGACGGCATCATGCCCGCGGTCGCCGCCGCGCTGTCCATCCGCGACGAGGTGCTGTCCTGCACCGGCGCCAAGGGCGAGCAGCCCCCCGTACTCCACCCGATCGTCCAGGACTTCCTCGACGCGCTGCCGGCCGCCCAGCGGGAGCGCTTCACCGGGCGCTGCCCCGAGCCGGTGCTGATCTCCCGTCATCTGACCGCGGTCGAGGCCACCCGCTCCAAGCGCGCCTCCCGCCGCCCGCTCACCCAGGGCGAGGCGCGCAAGGCGCTGCGCGGCGCGAAGCTGACCGTCCGGCGGATACGCGAGGACGGCGATCCGGCGCACGGCACGTACATGCCGCCGTGCCGCTCCTGCGCGCCGCTGCTCGCCCACCTCGGCGTGCTGCCGGTCGACCCCGCAGCGGGGCGCGGATGACCGCGGCCGGCCCTGCCAGCACCCGCTTCCCGGTCGGCGTGGACGCCGCGCTGCGGGCCGCGGGCTGGCAGCCGGGCCGCTGGGACATCAAGCAGGCGGAGGAGTGGGCGGACGCGCTGCGCGCCCATGTCTCGCCCGGCGGCCACCGGCACGCGGTGTTCCCCGCCGCAGTGGAGGCGTGGGCGGAGTTCGGCGGGCTCACGGTGCCGGCCGCCTCGGGCCCCGGCCGGCAGATCGCGCCGGCCGCGGTCGTCGTCGACCCGATGCGGGGGCTGCACATGGCGCGCACCCTGGGCGACCTGGGGCGCGCGCTGGAGACGGAGGTCAGCCCGCTCGGGGAGGAGCCGGGCACCGGTGCGGTGCTCGCCCTCGACGCCGAGGGGCGGCTCTACGCGGTGGACCACACCGGCGACTGGTACGTCGGCCCGGACATCGACCGCGGCCTCGCCCACCTCGTCACCGGTGTCGCCCCCGCCCGCCTCAGCCCGGCGCAGTGACCGCCTGACGCGGCACGCGACCGTGGACGCGGCGCGCGGCACGGCGTGATCGCGTGACGCGCCGGAGGGCGCGGGGTCACCTGTCGCTCGTCACTCGCCCTGCCGGTCCCGCTCGTCTCATTCGTCGGGGACGACGGGAAAGCGGCGTGGCGCCACCAGGGCCAGGACGGCGACCGCGAGGGCGGCGGCGACGGCGGCGCCCTCGAAGACATGGGAGACGGCCGTCGAGACGGCGTGCCGCAGCGCGACGGGAAGGGCAGGGCCGCCGGGCTCCTGGAGCCGGCTGAAGGACACCTTGTGCGCCAGCGTGGCGTTGGCGACCGCGCCGAACAGCGCCGCGCCCACGCTCTGCCCGACCTGCCGGCAGAACAGGATGGACGAGGTGGCGGTGCCCCGCCGGTCGTAGCCGACGGTGGACTGCACGCCCACGATCAGCGGCAGTTGGAAGATGCCGAGGGCCATGCCCAGCAGCAGCATCAGCGCGGCCGGCTGCCAGCCCGGCCCGGCGAACGGCAGCAGCGGGAACGCCGCCAGCACCAGCGTCGCGCAACTGATGCCGATCAGCGCGGAGTTGCGGAAGCCCACCCGCAGGTAAAGCCGCGGTGAGAGCGCCGCGGACAGCGGCCAGCTCAGCGTCATCGTGGACAGCACGAACCCGGCGGCGATCGGCCCGAGGCCCAGCACCGCCTGCGCGTACGTCGGCAGGAACACCGTCGGCGCGACCATCAGCACGCCGAGCGCGCCCAGCGCCAGGTTGACGGCCACGATCGGGCGCCGCCGCCACACCCAGCCGGGGATGACCGGTTCCGCGGCCCGCCGTTCGAGCACCGCGGTCGCCGCGGCGACCAGCGCGCTGCCCGCGAGCAGGCCGAGCGACGGCCACGACAGCCACGGCCAGGCCACCCCGCCCTGCACCAGCGCGAACAGCAGCAGCCCGCCGGCGACGAACAGCCCGCCCGCGCCCGCCCAGTCGATGCGGGGGCGCCGGGCCGGACGCTCCCGGTGCTCGGCCAGGTGCCGCACGATGAGCAGCAGCGCGGCCGCCCCGATCGGCACGTTGACCAGGAAGATCCAGCGCCAGTCCGCGTAGCCGGCGAAGAAGCCGCCGAGCAGCGGTCCCGCGACGGCCGCGGTCGCCCACACCGACGACAGCGCCGCCTGGATCCGCCCGCGCTCCTTGAGCCCGTACAGGTCCGCGGCCACGGTCTGCACGGTGCCCTGGATGGCGCCGCCGCCCAGGCCCTGGACCACCCGGAAGGCGATCAGGCTGACCATGTTCCAGGCGCCCGCGCACAGCAGCGAGCCCACCAGGAACGCGACGATGCCGACCACCAGCACCGGCTTGCGGCCGAAGGTGTCGGCGAGCTTGCCGTACACCGGCAGCGTCACCGTCACGGCCAGCAGGTAGCCGGAGAACAGCCAGGAGAAGAGGGAGAAGCCGCCGAGGTCGCCGACGATCTGCGGCACCGCGGTGGAGATGATCGTGGAGTCCATCGCGGCCAGCGCCATGGCGAGCATCAGGGCCGCGACCACCGGGCCCCTGCGGGGCGTCCGGCCGCCGTCGCGCACCGTCCGCGCGCCGCTGGTCCCCGTCGCGTCGTGCGCCTGACCGGACATCACCGATCCCCCCTCGCCCCGTTCCCGCCTGCGTCCGTGTACACGACACCTTTTCACGGCCGCCCGCCGGCTGCTCCGAACGGGTGGAGACGACCCTGAGAGCCGTATGAGACCCAGGTAGCAGTCCCCTAGGGGGAGTGACCTACTTACGGCTCCCCCGGGTTCGTGCTGCCGGATGACGATCCGGCCTTATGCGCTCCCTACTGTCATAGGGCGGGGTGGGAAGCCCCACTCCGGTGCCGGGGTGGGGCTAGCCCCACCCTCAGGACGGAGACCCGCCCCATCGCGGCCGGCGTCCCGGACCAGCAGGCTGAGACGTACGCCGGAACGTACGGCTCACCACCCGTCCCGACCCCACGAGACCAGGAGACACCAGTGACAACGGCCATGACGATTCCCACGGCTGGGGGCAGCGGAGAACGTTCGGCCGTCGCCGCTGCAGGCCGCGCGGTGACCAAGGCGTACGGCATCGGCGAGACCCGCGTGCTCGCGCTGGACGCCGTCGACGTCGACATCGCGCGTGGCCGGTTCACCGCGATCATGGGCCCCTCGGGCTCCGGCAAGTCCACGCTCATGCACTGCCTGGCCGGTCTGGACACCGTGAGCGAGGGCCGGATCTGGATCGGCGACACCGAGATCACCGGGCTGAAGGACAAGCGGCTCACCAAGCTGCGCCGCGACAAGATCGGCTTCATCTTCCAGTCGTTCAACCTGCTGCCCACGCTGAACGCGGCGGAGAACATCACGCTGCCGATGGACATCGCCGGCCGCAAGGTGGACCGCGACTGGATGGACCGGGTCGTGGAGACGGTCGGTCTCGGCGGCCGGCTCAAGCACCGTCCCAACCAGCTGTCCGGCGGCCAGCAGCAGCGGGTGGCCGTCGCCCGGGCGCTGGCCGCCCGCCCCGAGATCATCTTCGGTGACGAGCCGACCGGAAACCTCGACTCCCGGGCCGGCGCCGAGGTCCTCGGCTTCCTGCGCCGCTCGGTCGACGAGCTGGGCCAGACCATCGTCATGGTCACCCACGACCCGGTCGCCGCCTCCTACGCCGACCGCGTCCTGTACCTGGCCGACGGCCGGATCGTGGACGACATGCTCAACCCCACCGCCGACTCCGTCCTCGAGCGCATGAAGTCCTTCGACGGTCGCGGGAGGACCTCGTGACCGTCCTCAAGACCTCGGTGCGCAACTTCTTCGCGCACAAGGGCAGAATGGCGCTCTCCGCGATCGCCGTGCTCCTGTCGGTGGCCTTCGTCTGCGGGACCCTGGTCTTCACCGACACCATGACCGCCACGTTCGACAAGCTCTTCGGCTCCACCGCCTCGGACGTCACCGTGTCGGCCCCGAAGGTCGACCACGAGCAGCACACCGGCCTGCCGGACATGGTGCCCGCCTCCCTCCAGGACAAGCTGACCCACGTCAGCGGCGTCGCCCAGTCCGACCCCGACGTCACCAGCACCGACGTCACGGTCGCTGACGCGAAGAACAACAAGATCAGCCCGTCGTCCGGCGCGCCGACCATCGTCAGCAACTGGGACCCGACCGAGACCCGCGCCGTCGAGCTGTCCTCCGGCCACCTGCCGCAGGGCCCGAACGACGCGGTGCTGGACGCCGACACCGCGAGCAAGCACGATCTGAAGATCGGCGACACGCTGCGCGTCATCGCGGCGCCCGGCGACTTCGACCTCACGATCTCCGGCATCGTCACCTTCAAGACCACCAACCCGGGCGCGGCCGTCGTCTACATCGACACCGCCACCGCCCAGAGCAAGCTGCTCGGCAGGACCGACGCCTACACCGGCTTCGGCCTGACCGCGGCCAAGGGCGTCACCGACGACCAGCTCAAGGCCAACGTCAAGGCGGCCATCGGCCACTACACCATCGACACCGCGGCCGAGACCAAGAAGAAGGACAAGGACGACGTCGGCGGCTTCCTGAACTTCATGAAGTACGCGATGCTCGGCTTCGCCGGCATCTCCGTCCTGGTCGGCATCTTCCTGATCGTCAACACCTTCTCGATGCTGGTCGCCCAGCGCACCCGCGAGATCGGCCTGATGCGCGCCCTCGGCTCCAGCCGGCGGCAGATCAACCGGTCGGTGCTGATCGAGGCGGTCATGCTCGGTGTCGTGGGCTCGGTGCTCGGCATCGGCGGCGGTATCGGCATCGCCATCGGCCTGATGAACCTCATGGGCAAGGCCGGCATGAAGCTCGACACCTCCGAGCTGACCATCAAGGCCACCACCCCGGTCGTCGGGCTGGTGCTCGGCGTGGTCGTCACCGTCCTCGCCGCCTACATCCCCGCCCGCCGGGCCGGGAAGATCTCCCCGATGGCCGCACTGCGCGACGCCGGCACCCCGGCCGACGGCAGGGCGGGCCGGATCAGGGCCGCGCTCGGCATCCTGATCTGCGCGGCCGGCGCGCTCGCGCTGGTCGGCGCGAGCCAGGCCGACAAGGCGTCGTCCGGCGGCAGCCTGCTGGGCCTGGGGGTGCTCTGCTCGCTGATCGGCTTCGTGGTGGTCGGCCCGCTGCTGGCCGGCGTGGTCGTCCGGGCGGTCAGCGCGGTGCTGCTGCGCTTCTTCGGCCCGATGGGCCGGCTGGCCGAGCGCAACGCGCTGCGCAACCCGCGGCGCACCGGCGCCACCGCCTCCGCCCTGATGATCGGCCTGGCCCTGGTGGCCGGCCTGTCGGTGGTCGGCTCCTCGATGGTGGCCTCCGCCGACGACCAGCTGGACAAGTCGGTCGGCGCGGACTTCATCATCAACGGCGGCGGCAACGGCGCCCAGCCGATCACCGCGGCGGAGAAGGCCGCGGTCAAGCGGGCGCAGGACATCGAGCGGTTCACCGACTACACGATCGTCAACGCCGCGATCACCACGCCCAAGGGCAAGGTCGTCAACGGCGACCTGAGCGCGGCCGACCCGAGCTACGCCGACGACCTGCGGCTGGACACCGTCTCCGGCAAGCTGTCCGACGCCTACGGCAAGGACGCCATGTCCGTGCCCGAGGGCTGGGCGAAGAACAACGGGGTCAAGCTCGGCGACGAGCTGAAGGTCGTGATGACCGGCGGCCGGCCCGCCAGCCTGAAGGTCGGCGCGATCACCAGCGACGACACGTCCATTGAGCACGGCTCGATGTTCACCAACATCGCGACGGCCCGCAGCTACCTGCCGGCCGACAAGATGCCGGGCGACTTCATGATCTTCGCCAAGGCGGTGAGCGGCAAGCAGGACGAGGCCTACGCCTCGCTCAAGGCGGCCGTGAAGAACTACCCGGAGATCGACGTCCGCGACCAGGCCGACTACAAGGACCTCATCCACAAGCAGGTCAACCAGCTGCTCTACATGATCTACGGCCTGCTGGCGCTGGCGATCATCGTGGCGGTGCTGGGCGTGGTGAACACCCTCGCCCTCTCGGTGGTCGAGCGCACCCGCGAGATCGGCCTGATGCGGGCGATCGGCACCTCGCGCCGCCAGCTGCGGCGGATGATCCGGCTGGAGTCCGTGGTCATCGCCCTGTTCGGCGCGCTGGTCGGCCTGGGCCTGGGCCTCGGCTGGGGTGCGACCGGGCAGAAGGTGCTGGCCTCCCAGGGCCTGCAGATCCTGCAGATCCCGTGGGGCACGATCGTCGCGGTGTTCATCGGTTCCGCGGTCGTCGGCCTGCTGGCCGCGCTGCTCCCCGCCTTCAGGGCGGGCCGGATGAACGTGCTGAACGCCATCGCGACGGACTAGGAGGGCGCCCGGTCCCGCCTGTCCTGCCCCGGCAGGGCCCGGTGGGACCGCGGCGAGGGCCCGGCCCCGGAGTGCGGTTCGCCCGCGCTCCGGGGCCGGGCCCTTCCCCGCTGGGCGCAGGGCGTGGCCCGCCGCGGCCGTTCGCGTCGTAGGCTGGACGCACCCCCGGCCCGTGACACGTGTCGGGCGCTTCGCGTTGCCCCCCACCGCACCCCTGGGACGGAAATGAGTCTGAACGGTCTGGTCGGCGTCGTCACCGAGGACGCCGCCCTCGCTGAAGCCGTGGCGGCGGCCGCCTCCGGCACCCGTCCGCAGGTCGACCTCGTGGGCCCGCCCGCCGCCCGCCCGCTGGCCGTCGCCGCCCTCGCGGCCCGCGCGGGACGGACCGTCCTCGCGGTCACCGCGACCGGCCGCGAGGCCGAGGACCTGGCGGCCGCGCTGCGCAGCCTGCTGCCGCCGGACGGCGTAGTGGAGTACCCCGCGTGGGAGACGCTGCCGCACGAGCGGCTGTCCCCGCGCAGCGACACCGTCGGCCGCCGCCTGGCGGTGCTGCGCCGGCTCGTCCACCCGCGCGCCGACGACCCGTCGGCCGGCCCGGTGCAGGTCGTCGTCGCCCCGATCCGGTCGGTGCTGCAGCCGCAGGTCAAGGGGCTCGGGGACCTGGAGCCGGTGTCCCTGCGCACCGGCGTGAGCGCCGACCTGGGGACGGTCGTCGACGGCCTGGCCGCCGCGGCCTACTCCCGGGTGGAACTGGTCGAGAAGCGCGGCGAGTTCGCGGTGCGCGGCGGCATCCTGGACGTCTTCCCGCCGACCGAGGAGCACCCGCTGCGGGTGGAGTTCTGGGGCGACGACGTCGAGGAGATCCGCTACTTCAAGGTCGCCGACCAGCGGTCCCTGGAGGTCGCCGAGCACGGCCTGTGGGCGCCGCCGTGCCGCGAGCTGCTGCTGACCGCCGAGGTCCGGCGGCGGGCCGCGGAGCTCGCCGAGCGCCACCCCGAACTGCGCGAGCTGCTGGACAAGATCGCCGAGGGCATCGCGGTCGAGGGCATGGAGTCCCTCGCGCCGGTCCTGGTCGACGACATGGAGCTGCTGCTCGACGTGCTGCCGGCCGGCTCGATGGCCGTGGTGTGCGACCCGGAGCGGGTCCGCACCCGGGCGGCTGACCTGGTGGCGACCTCGCGGGAGTTCCTGGAGGCGTCCTGGGCGGCGTCGGCCGGCGGCGGCGAGGCGCCGATCGACCTGGGCGCGGCGTCGCTGTGGTCGATCGCCGACGTCCGGGAGCGGGCGCGGGAGCTGGGCACCCTGTGGTGGTCGGTGAGCCCGTTCGCCGCCGACGAGGAGGGCGCGCTCACCGACGACGGCGACACCCTGCGGCTGGGCATGCGCGCCCCCGAGCTCTACCGCGGCGACACCGCCCGCGCGCTCGCCGACACCAAGGGCTGGCTCGCCGACGGCTGGCGCACGGTGTTCGTCACCGAGGGCCACGGCCCGGCGTCGCGCCTGGTCGAGGTGCTCGGCGGCGAGGGCATCGCGGCCCGCCTCGACATCGAGCTGGCCGACCTCGCGCCGTCCGTGGTGCACGTGGCGACCGGCTCGATCGAGCACGGCTTCGTCGACCCGGCGCTGCGGCTCGCGGTGCTGACCGAGACCGACCTGTCCGGCCAGAAGTCCTCCACCAAGGACATGGGGCGCATGCCGTCCCGGCGCCGCAAGACCATCGACCCGCTCACCCTGGCCGGCGGCGACTACATCGTGCACGAGCAGCACGGCGTGGGCCGCTACGTGGAGATGGTGCAGCGCACCGTGCAGGGCGCCACCCGCGAGTACCTGGTGGTGGAGTACGCGCCGGCCAAGCGCGGCCAGCCCGGCGACCGGCTGTTCGTGCCCACCGACCAGCTGGAGCAGGTCACCAAGTACGTGGGCGGCGAGGCACCGTCGCTGCACCGCCTCGGCGGCGCGGACTGGACGAAGACCAAGGCGCGGGCCAAGAAGGCCGTCAAGGAGATCGCCGGCGACCTGATCCGGCTGTACTCCGCGCGGATGGCCGCGCCCGGCCACACCTTCGGTGCCGACACCCCCTGGCAGCGCGAGCTGGAGGACGCGTTCCCGTACGCCGAGACGCCCGACCAGCTGACGACCATCGCCGAGGTGAAGGAGGACATGGAGAAGTCGGTCCCGATGGACCGGCTGATCTGCGGCGACGTCGGCTACGGCAAGACCGAGATCGCGGTGCGGGCCGCGTTCAAGGCGGTGCAGGACGGCAAGCAGGTCGCGGTGCTGGTGCCCACCACGCTGCTGGTGCAGCAGCACTTCGGCACCTTCTCCGAGCGCTACGCCCAGTTCCCGGTCAACGTGCGGGCGCTGTCCCGGTTCCAGACCGACACCGAGGCCAAGGCGGTGCTGGAGGGCCTGCGCGACGGCTCGGTGGACGTCGTCATCGGCACCCACCGGCTGTTCTCGTCCGAGACCAGGTTCAAGGACCTGGGCCTGGTCATCGTCGACGAGGAGCAGCGGTTCGGTGTCGAGCACAAGGAGCAGCTGAAGAAGCTGCGGGCCAACGTCGACGTGCTCACCATGTCCGCCACCCCGATCCCGCGCACCCTGGAGATGGCGGTCACCGGCATCCGCGAGATGTCCACCATCACCACGCCGCCCGAGGAGCGGCACCCGGTGCTGACGTTCGTCGGACCGTACGAGGAGAAGCAGATCGGCGCGGCCATCCGCCGTGAACTGCTGCGCGAGGGCCAGGTCTTCTACATCCACAACCGCGTCGAGTCCATCGACCGGGCGGCCGCGCGGCTGCGCGACATCGTGCCCGAGGCGCGGATCGCCACGGCCCACGGCCAGATGGGGGAGTCGCAGCTCGAACAGGTCGTGGTCGATTTCTGGGAGAAGAAGTTCGACGTGCTGGTGTCCACCACGATCGTGGAGTCCGGCATCGACATCTCCAACGCCAACACCCTGATCGTCGAGCGCGGCGACACCTTCGGCCTGTCCCAGCTGCACCAGCTGCGCGGCCGCGTCGGCCGGTCCCGCGAGCGCGGCTACGCCTACTTCCTGTACCCGCCGGAGAAGCCGCTCACCGAGACCGCGCACGAGCGGCTGGCCACCATCGCCCAGCACACCGAGATGGGCGCCGGCATGTACGTGGCGATGAAGGACCTGGAGATCCGCGGCGCCGGCAACCTGCTCGGCGGCGAGCAGTCCGGGCACATCGCGGGTGTCGGCTTCGACCTGTACGTGCGGATGGTCGGCGAGGCCGTCGCCGACTACCGCTCGGCGCTGGAGTCCGGCGGCGAGCCGGAGGAGACGCTGCTGGAGGTGAAGATCGAGCTGCCGGTCGACGCGCACGTCCCGCACGACTACGCGCCCGGCGAGCGGCTGCGGCTGCAGGCGTACCGCTCGATCGCGGCGGCGACCACCGAGGAGGACATCGCGGCGGTCCGCGAGGAGCTCGGCGACCGCTACGGCAAGCTGCCGGAACCGGTGGAGAACCTGCTGCTGGTGGCGGGGCTGCGGATGCTGGCCCGCAAGGTGGGGGTCAGCGACATCACCCTGCAGGGCGCCAACGTCCGCTTCGGACCGGTGGAGTTGCGCGAGTCGCAGGAGCTGCGGCTGCAGCGGGTCTACCCGCGGTCGGTGATCAAGCACGCCACCCGGCAGGTGCTGGTGCCGCGCCCGGCCACCGCGCGGATCGGCGGCAAGCCGGTCGTGGGACGCGAACTGCTGCAGTGGACCGCGGAGTTCCTCACCACCGTGCTGGGCGGCTGACGGCCCTCCGCGGCCGCCCGCCCGCACCCCGTTCCCGCCGCGTGCCACCGCGCTCGCGCGCGGGCCCGTTGTTGGTCTGGACTATTGACAGGTCCAGACCAATGCGCTGGAGTGACCCTCGGCCCCCACCGAACCCCCCACAAGGAGTGGTCACATGTCCAGACAGCGGATCGTCGCGTTACTGGCCGCCCTCGCGGCCGTCGTGGGACTCGCCGTCCTCGTGCCGATGGCCTCCACCGCCTCCGCCGCCACCTGCGCCTCCGCGTGGAACGCCTCCTCGGTGTACACCGGCGGGATGGCCGCCTCGTACAACGGCCACAACTGGTCCGCGAAGTGGTGGACGCAGGGCGAGACGCCCGGCGCCGCCGACGTCTGGGCCGACCAGGGCACCTGCGACGGCTCGTCCGGCGGCAGCGGCGGCACCACGGGCGGGTCGGGCGGCTGCAGCTACCCGGCGTGGGTCGCGGGCCGCGCGTACGTCACCGGCGACATCGTCCAGTACACCAACGGCGGCTACTACATCGCCACCCACGACAACCCGGGCTACGACCCGACGATCAGCACCTGGTACTGGAGCCCGTACACCTGCAGCGGCGGCGGCACCACCGGCGGCGGCACCACGCCGCCCAGCGGCGGATTCGTGGTCACCGAGGCGCAGTTCGACCAGATCTTCCCGAACCGCAACTCCTTCTACACCTACAGCGGGCTGACCGCCGCGCTGAGCGCCTACCCGGGCTTCGCCACCACCGGCAGCGACACCGTCAAGAAGCAGGAGGCCGCGGCCTTCCTGGCCAACGTCGACCACGAGACCGGCGGGCTGGTCTACGTCGTCGAGCAGAACACCTCCAACTACTCGCACTACTGCGACGCCAACCAGCCCTACGGCTGCCCGGCCGGCCAGTCCGCGTACTACGGCCGCGGGCCCATCCAGCTGAGCTGGAACTTCAACTACAAGGCGGCCGGCGACGCCCTCGGCATCGACCTGCTGGACAACCCGAACCTGGTCCAGACGGACGCGGCCGTCGCCTGGAAGACCGGCCTGTGGTACTGGGACACCCAGAGCGGCCCCGGCACCATGACGCCGCACAACGCGATGGTCAACGGCGCCGGCTTCGGCGAGACCATCCGCAGCATCAACGGCAGCATCGAGTGCAACGGCGGCAACCCCGCCGAGGTCCAGGACCGGGTCAACGACTACCTGGCCATCACGTCCCTCCTGGGCGTGCCGGCCGGCAGCAACCTGTCCTGCTGACCGCGCGGTTGCGGCCCCGACGGCACCGTCCCGCCGCCGGCCGCACCGCCGCCCCGCTCGGGCGGCCCCGTTCCGGGGGGCCGCCCGAGTGCCCTCACTGGCGGCCCCCAGGTGGTCCCCGCCGTCGCACGCGAGGGAGCGTTAGGGTGCCGGGGTGACCATCACCGCAGCGGGAACCGACGTCCGTCCGCTCGCCCCGGGCCAGCGCGCCCGGCTGCTCGTCGCGGACGTGGACGGCGGCCCGCCGCGGCTGGTGCACGAGACCACCGGCACCGCGCTGGAGGCGCCCAACTGGTCGCCGGACGGACGTTGGCTGGTCTTCAACCAGGACGGGCTGCTGCTGCGGATCGCCGCGGACGCCGAGCCGGGCCGCGGCCTGGGACCCGAGGTCATCGACACCGGCCGGATCACCGACGCCAACAACGACCACGTGCTCTCGCCCGACGGCCGCACCCTCTACCTCTCCGCGGGCGACGGCCACATCCACGCCGTGCCGTTCGAGGGCGGCGAGCCGCGCCGGGTCACCAACCCGCCGGCGCCCGGCGACGGGAAGGCCCACCCCTTCCGCCACTTCCTGCACGGCATCTCGCCCGACGGCCGCACGCTGGCGTACGTGGGCGTCGAGCCGTTCGGCGGGGACGAGTGGGGGTACCGCAACATCTACACGCTGCCGTCCGCCGGCGGCCCCGACACCCGGCTCACCGACAGCCCGGCCCCCGCCGACGGGCCCGAGTTCAGCCCTGACGGCGACTGGATCTACTTCAACTCCGAGCTGGAGGCGCTCGTCCCCGGCCACGCGCAGATCTACCGGATGCGCCCCGACGGCAGCGGGACGGCCCGGCTGACCGGCGACGAGCGCGTCAACTGGTTCCCCCACCTGTCGCCCGACGGCCGCCACCTGCTCTACCTCAGCTTCCCGCCCGGCACCGAGGGGCACCCCGCCGACCGCGAGGTCGTGCTGCGGCTGATCGACCCGGACGGCGGTGAACCGCGCGACCTGCTCACCCTCTTCGGCGGCCAGGGCACCCTCAACGTCAACAGCTGGGCGCCGGACAGCCACCGGTTCGCCTACGTCGACTACCCCCTGGGCGGGGCCGGGGTCCGGCCGGGCGCCTGACCTCCCCGGCCGGCAGCCGTACGGGGAGTGGCCGGGCACGGGCGCGCGCACAGCGGTCGGCGAGGCCGCGCACGGCGGTTCAGGCGACGAGCAGGCGCAGGCCCAGTTCCGCCGCGTCGAGATCGACGAGGTCGCGGTTGCGCTCCGCCCACCGGCCCGAGGAGAGGTCCGCGCTGAGCATGGCCACCGCCCGCTGCTCGGCCTCCGGCCCGACCCGCGCCCACACCGACACCGCGCGGCGCACCTCTTCCTCCAGGTACGCCTCGGGCCGGCGCCAGTAGGCCTCGAAGAAGCCGTCGGCGCAGTCCCAGGGGATCAGTACCGGCTCCATCCGGGCCCCGATCACCCGGGCCAGCCGGTCCACCGGGGGCCGGCCGGCGACCAGGCCCGAGACCTCGGGCAGGTAGTCGCGGCTGAGCCAGAACCGCCGCCGCCACCCGGCGTCGCTGGCGTCGTGCGTGAACACCACCACGCGGCGGGCCACGCGCTGCATCTCGCGCAGCCCCGCGATCGGGTCGTGCCAGTGATGAACGGTGCTGAACGCCATTGCCGCGTCGAAGGACCGGTCCTCGAACGGGAGCCGCTCCGCGGCGGCGGCCACGCACGGCGCCGCGCCGGCGGGCCGCTGCGCCCGCATGACCGCCGACGGTTCCACCGCGGTCACCTCGCGGTCGGGGGGTTCGTAGGAGCCGGTGCCGGCCCCGACGTTCAGCACCGTCCGCGCGTCCCCCAGCGCCTCCCAGACCTGCGCGGCGATCCGCGGCTCGGTGCGCCGCGTCGCCGGGTAGGCGGATCCGATGACCTCGTACAGCCGCGCGCCGAACACCTTCAACTGCTCCTCCGGCGTCGTCCTGATCCCCATTGCCCGTGCCTCCAACTCCCTGTCCAGGGCCGTCACCATGGCGGCGGCGCGGTCGCGCTGCTCCAGCAGCAGGCCGCGCAGCCGGCGCAGATGGGCGACCGCGTCGGTGGCCGGGTCGTCGACCAGATCCGCGATCTCGCGCAGTCCGAAGCCCAGCCGCCGGTAGGCGAGCACCTCGCGCAGCCGCTCCACGTCGCCCGCCGAGTAGACCCGGTATCCGGCCGCGGTCCGTGCGGACGGCCGGACGAGGGCGATCTCGTCGTAGTGGTGGAGCGTGCGGACGCTCACGCCGGTCAGCTCGGCCACGCGTCCCACCGTCAGGTGTTCCTCCATGCCTCGACCATGCGGCATGACGCCACGTGAGGGTCAAGCGCCGGCCGGGGCGCGCCTGTCGGGCCCGGCGGGACGGGCGGGACGCCGGCGGGTCGCGCTGAGGCGCGGCGGGTCGCGGTGAGTGAGGCGCGGTGAGTTGCGGGCGGGTCGCGGCTAGTTGCGGCGCATGACGACGTAGCCCTCGGCGTTCGCGATCTCGGTGTACGTGACGCCGGGGTGCAACTGGGTGGCGTAGACGGCCGGATCCGGCACCCAGCCGTTGGTGTTGTCGATCGCGATGTACTGCGGCACGACACCGGGGGTGTCGCCGATCCAGTACACGGTCGTGCGGTGGACCAGCCGGCTGATCGGGCCGACGTTGGCCTCGACCGTCGCGCCGTCGGGGATCTGGTCGAGGACCTTCTCGACGGCCTTGGTGCGCGCGTCGACCTTGTAGGTGTCGCCGTGCTGGAGCGCGGCCAGCGGCAGGGTGAGGGTCAGGGCGAGCGCCGCGCCCGCCGCGGCCGCCGGGGCGCCGGAGGCGAACGAGCGCAGCCACGGCATCCGGCTGTGGCGCGACCGGTCGGCCGCGTCGACCAGGGCGAGGAAGATCACCGGCATCAGCACCGCGCTGTAGTGCCAGTCGGTTCCCCAGTAGTGGTCGTCGTGCGAGATGAACCGCCAGCCGAGGGTGGGCAGCGCGGCCAGGAACAGCGGGGAGCGCAGCGCCAGCAGGCCGCTGGTCGGCAGCAGGATCCACAGCAGGGTGTGGAACGCGGTGCCGAACGGTATGTGGCCCGGCATCGGCGCGCCGTGGCCGTTCAGCTTGTTCCAGTAGTCGTAGCCGCCGGCCTTGTTGAAGGCGGGGATGATCACGCCGAAGGCCAGGGCGGAGGCCGCGACCCCGAAGGCCGCGAGGCCGATCGCCCAGGGGCCGTACCGCTCGCCGTCGGACATCGGCCCGTCGTGGCCGGCGGTGTCCGATGCGCCTTCCGCGGTCTCGGCACCCTCGGCGCTCTCCGCGCCGTCCTCGGCGGTGTCCGGGGCGTGGGCGCCGGCGGGAGTGCCGGAGCCGGCGGCCGGTGCCTCGGGGGCGGGCTCCTGGCGGGTGCGCCACCAGACGATCACGCCGATCGCGGCGGCCGTGACCCCCATGTCCTCCTTGACCAGGGCCAGCGGCACCGCCCACCACATGGCCGCGACCCACCTCTTGCGCAGCACGGCCTCCAGGGAGAAGGCCAGCAGCGGCATCGCGAACGCGATCTCGTGGAAGTCGAACTGCACCGCCTTCTGCACGCCCCAGGACAGGGCGTACGCGGTGCCGATCGCCAGCCCGCGCCCGCGTCCCAGCACGTACGCCGCGCCCCGGGTCACCGGGACGACGGACAGCGCGAAGAGCAGCGCCTGCGCGACGAGCAGGGTGACCGGTGTCGGGAAGATCCGGTAGAACGGCGCGATCAGCGCGGTGATCGGGCTGAAGTGGTCGCCGAGGATGTTGAATCCGGGGCCCTTGAGGTCGGCGGTCGGCGCGTGCAGGTGGGCGTAGGACTTGATCGCCTGCTCGAAGATGCCCAGGTCCCAGGACATCGTCAGCATCTGCCGGTAGCGGGTCACCGACAGCAGCAGGTACGCCACGAAGAACACGGCGGCCAGCAGGTACGGGTCCAGGCGGGCGCCCGGCGGACGCAGCCGCGGTCCGGGGCCGGCCGGCGCCTGCTCGGCGCCCGCGCTGCCCGGCGCCGGCACGGGGGCGGACGCGCCCTGTGCGGCGGCTCTGGAGCCCTGCGCCGGTATGACGGCCTCGGCCCTGTCCATCGTCGTCCTCCCGTGGCATCGGGTCGGGGTCTGCCGGAAAAGATACGGGACGAGGCTGTGCCCGGGGGACCCGACGGACGACCGGACCGGGTCGCCGGGAGCGTGAACCGGCCGCCGCACGCCGGGCGGTGGGTGGCGCCGGTCACACCGGCCGCGGCATCGGACCCCGCGCGGGGTCACGTCATGTGCGGGTCACACCATGTGCAGGGTCACACTCTGCGCGGGATCGACCCGCCGGAGGATCACGCACGCGTCCTGGTTCGCCACCACCGTGTACCGGAAGCCGGGGTGCAGCGCCTGCGCGTGGCCGACCGGGTCGTCCGCCCAGTCCGCGGCGCTGCCCAGGGCGATGTACTGCGGGACGACGTCCTTGCTGCCGCCGATCCAGTAGACCGTGGTCCGGCGGACCAGGACGCTCAGCGGGCCGACGTCGGACTCCACGGTGGCGCCGTCCGGGATCCGGTCGAGCAGCCGCTCCACGGTGCGGGTGCGGGCGTCGACCCGGTAGGCGTCGGCGTGTGTCAGCCCGGCCAGCGGCAGGTGCGCCGTCAGCGCGATCGCCGCGCCGGCCGCGGCGGCCGGCATCGCCGCCGCGTACCCGCGCAGGCGGCGCCCGGCCCGCCGGGCGCTCGGCCCGACCCCTCCATGCGGGCCGAACGCACCGTGCGGGCCGGGCCGTTCGAGGGCGGCCACCGCGTCCACCAGCGCCAGGAACACCACCGGCATCAGCACGGCGCTGTAGTGCCACGCGGTGCCCCAGTTCTCCGGGTAGTGCGAGTAGAACCGCCAGCCGAGGGTGGGCAGCGCCACCAGCAGCAGCGGGGAGCGCAGCGCCAGCAGCCCCCCGGCGGGCAGCAGCACCCAGAGCAGGGTGCGGACTGCGGTGGCCACCGGGACGTGGCCCTTCAGCGCCCCCTCCCCGTTGATGTGCGTGAACGCGTCGTAGCCCGGCCCGTGGAAGGCGGGGATCAGCCAGTTGACCTCCCACGCCGAGGCCGCGATCCCGAACGCGGCCAGCGCCAGCGCGTAGGTGCCCGCCGACGATCCCCGGCCGCCGCCGGCTTCCCGGCCGGCCCGATCCCCCGGCTCACCGGGCGCGCTCCGGGCGGCCCGCCGCTCGTGCCGGGTCCGCAGCCGCACCAGCAGCCCGATCATCGCGACGGTCGCCCCCATGTCCTCCTTGACCAGCACCAGCGGCACGGCCCACCACAGGGCCACCGTCCACTTCCCGCGCAGCACCGCCTCCAGGGAGAAGGCCAGCAGCGGCATCGCGAACGCGACCTCGTGGAAGTCGAAGTCCACGGCCCGCTGCACGCCCCACGACAGCCCGTACGCCACCCCGACCGCACATCCCCGGCCCCGCCCGAGTGCCCGTACACCGGCCCGGGTCACCGGGATCACGGAGACCGCGAACAGCAGGGCCTGCACGACGAGCAGGGTGACCGGCGTGGGGAAGATCCGGTAGAACGGCGCGATCAGCGCGGTGATCGGGCTGAAGTGGTCGCCCAGGACGTCGAATCCGGGGCCCTTGAGGTCCACGACGGGCGCGCGCAGGTGGGCGTAGGACTTGACCGCCTGCTCGAAGATGCCCAGGTCCCAGGACATCGCCAGCATCCGCCGGTCACGGGACACCGACAGCGCCGTGTAGGCGCAGAGGAACGCCGACGCGAGCAGATACGGGTCGAGACGGCCGGCCGGCAGCCGGTCGCGCATCCCCTTCCGCGCGCCGGGAGAGTCCGGGGTGGCTGCCGGCGCTTCCGCCGGTGCCCCGCCCTGCGCCGGAAGGACCGCTTCGGTCTTGTCCACCTTCACCACTCTTTCGGCAGTTGAGTGAGCTATGCACCGAAAGATAGGTGATGGTCCGTCACCGGCCGCCGGATATCCGGCCGGAGCCGCCGGGCGTCACGACAAGCGGGTGGTGACCGGTGGCGAGCGGTCCGGGGCTCGTGAGCGGTCCGGGCGGCGGCCCATGGCTCAGGCCTTGCCCTTGAGTTGGCCGGCTATGTGCCGGGCCACCTTCTCCGCGGTCACCCGGCCGTCGTGCCCGCTGTCGTCGCCGGAGAGCACCGTGACGACGGCGGTGCCGACCCGGGCGGCGATCAGCGTCGTGCCGCTCTGCCACCGCGGCGACGTCAGGGTGATCACGTAGGCGCCGTCCCCGATGCCGGTCAGCGGCTTCTCGGTCACGGTCACCTTGGAGCGCGTGTCGCTGTCGAGGAACGAGGGGCAGGCCGCGCCGACCGCGCCGATCCGCTCCATGGCGGTGGCCGCCGTGCCGCCCTTGAAGACGTCGATCTCCTGGTCGATCTCGGCGGTCCGTGCCTTGTCGACCCGGTCCTGCTGGGTGAAGGACACCCCGGTCAGCCCGGTGATCGCGATCCAGGCGTTGGTCTGCAGCTTGGCGCAGTCGGGCTTGGCCGGGTGGGTGTCCCCGGTGGCCTGGTAGTCGCCGCCGGTGTCCTGGGTGGCCGACGGGTCGACGGCGAAGCCCGCGGGGAACATCGCGTCGGGGGCCAGCGCCCTGGTGAGCTCGGTGCCGGTGAGCAGGGGCCGGGCGGCAGCGGTGGTGGCGGACGGAGCACCGGTGGACGCGGACGATGCGGTGTCCCCGGCGGACGGGCTGTCCTTGGCGCTGTCGCCGCCCTTGCCCTGGCAAGCGGTCAGGCCGAGCGCCGCGGCGGCGCACAGAGCCGCGGCTGTCGCGGCGCGGCGGGAAAGGGTCGAGCGCATGGCGTGCCTTCCGGGAGCAGAGGAGCAGAGCGGAGTGCGGAGCGAAGTGCGGTGCGGAGCCGAGCGAAGTGCCGGGCGAACTCGAGCGGAGTCGAGCGGAGTCGAGCGGTGAACGTTGCGTCAATGACAGCATAGCGTGTGAACCGAGTCAACATGCTTTCCTGTGGACAACCGTGCCCGCACTGTGAAGCGGTCTCCGCCGTGCCGCTCGGTATGCTCGGCATCACACGGCGCGGGGGATCTCGGGGGAGAGGAGTCAGCCGGCATGGCGGAGCAGGCGAGCGAGGTCACGGCGGCGGGAATCGCCAGGCTGGCGGGTGTCGGCCGGGCCGCGGTCAGCAACTGGCGGCGCCGGCACGGCGACTTCCCCAAGCCCGTCGGCGGCACCGAGACCAGTCCCACCTTCGAACTGACCGCCGTCGAGCGGTGGTTGCGCGACCAGGGCAAGCTCGCCGTGGTCCCGGTGCACGAACGCCTCTGGCAGCAGGCCGAATCCCACCCCGGCGGGACGCCCGCCGCGCTGCGCATCGCGGGCTCGCTGCTGATGCTCATCCGCGAGCGGCCCGCCGTCTCCGTCGGCTACACCGGCTGCTCCGACGCCGAACTCGCCGCCCGGCTGCCCGGCGACATGGAGGCGGCGCTCACCGCCCGCCTCGGCGCCCAGCACCCGGTCCGGCTGCCCGCCGACCTCGACGACGCGGTCCCGCTGCTGCGGGCCACCGCCAAGCTGGCCCTGGAGATGGGGCCGGGCCAGACCTACGAGTTCCTGCTCGGCCGCTATCTCGACGCCAACCCGCGCCAGTTCACCCTCACCCCGCAGGGACCCGCCGAGCTCATGACCGCGCTCGCCGGCGACCGGCTCGGCAGCGTCCTGGACCCCGCCTGCGGCAGCGGGTCCCTGCTGCGTGCCGCCGCCGTCACCGCCCCGGCCGACTCCGCGGCGGCCACCGCGGAGGCGCTCCACGCCCAGGAGGCGGACCCCGACCTGGCCGCGCTCACCGCGCTGCGCCTCGCGCTGGCCACCGACCCCGCCGTGCGGGTCCGCGTCCGGGCCGGCGACAGCCTGCGCGCCGACGCCTTCCCGGGGCTCCGCGCCGACGCGGTGGTGTGTCACCCGCCGTTCAACGACCGCAACTGGGGCCACGACGAGCTGGGTTACGATCCGCGCTGGGAGTACGGCTTCCCGGCCAGGACGGAGTCCGAACTGGCCTGGCTGCAGCACGCGCTGGCCCACGCGCGCGACGGCGGCAGCGTGGTGGTGCTCATGCCGCCCGCCGCCGCCTCGCGCCGCTCCGGCCGCCGCATCCGCGCGGACCTGCTGCGCCGCGGCACGCTGCGCGCGGTGATCGCCCTGCCCCCGGGCGCCGCGCCCCCGTACGGCATCCCGCTGCACCTGTGGGTGCTGCGCCGGCCCGGCGCCGACCAGCGCCCCGCCGCCGACGTGCTGCTCGTCGACGCGGCGGCCGTGCCCGCCCAGGGCGCGGAGAAGGCGCCGTGGCAGGTCGTCAGGGCCGCCGTCCTGGACGCGTGGCGGGCCTTCGACCGGCACGGGTCCACCGAAGAGCGCCCCGGAGTCAGCCGGACGGTGCCGGTCATCGACCTGCTGGACGACGACGTGGACCTGGCGCCGGCCCGGCATCTGCCTCCGCCCGCCGCCGAAGGCGGCGTCGCCGCCCTGGACGCGGTGCGCGACCGGCTCGCCGCCACGCTGCGCCGCACCGCCGAACTCGCCCCGGCACCGGCCACCCCGGGGGAGCCCGCGCACTGGCCGCTCACCACCATCGGCGAACTCGCCCGCGCGGGCGCCCTGGTGATGCGTGCCGGCGGTCCCGGAACGACGGCGGGCGACGGCGCCGCGGTGCCCGCCGTGCTCACCGAGCACGACGTGATCGCCGGCACCGGCCCCACCGGCGTGCTGCCGGCCGCCGCGCAGGACGCCCCGGCCGAGGAGCCGGTGCTCACCGAGGCCGGCGACGTGGTGGTGCCGGTGCTCGGCGGCGGCGCGGTAGCCCGGGTCGTCGACGCGGACACCGCGGGCGCCGCGCTCGGCCGGAACGTCTACCTGCTGCGGCCCGACCCCGCCGCCCTCGACCCGTGGTTCCTCGCCGGGTTCCTGCGCGGCACCGCCAACAACCGCCAGGCCAGCAGCTACGCGTCCACCGCGACCCGGCTCGACGTGCGCCGGCTGCAGGTGCCGCGGCTGGCCGCGGCCGACCAGCGCCGCTACGGCGAGCGCTTCCGCACCCTCGCCCGGTTCGAGGAGGCGCTGCGCCAGGCCGCGCACCTCGGCGAGCAGTTGGTGCAGGGGCTGCACGACGGCCTGACCGACGGCACGGTCCGGCCCGACGGCCCGGCCGTCGAGGGCGGCGCCGGGTAGCGCGCACAGCGCGTCGACCGAGTTGTCCACAGGTCGTGCGGGAGCGGGCGACGGGCGTCGGCCGGTGCCGATACGCTCTGCGAACAAGCGTCACCCGCCAGCCGTTCCACGGCGCTCCGCAAGCCACCGACCACCAGGAGCACACGATGTACGGACCCGGCACCGGTCCGCCGCCGGTCCGCCCTCCCCACCGCGGGGCGGTCATCGGTCTGCGCGTGCTGTTCACGGTGCTGCCGGTGGTCACCCTCGGCGTGGGCGCGTGGGGGTCGGTGCTGCGGCTGGCCATGCTCCGCCGCCAGGCGGTCGACTGGGCCCTGCTGCCGGTCGTGGCCGTGTTCGGCATCGGCGGCTTCGTGCTGATCGGCTCGTCCAGCGACGACAGCCCGCAGAGCAACGTGGGCGCGGTGGGCATCTTCGCCTGCATGCTGGCGGTGCCCGTCTACTACCTGGTCGCCGACCTGCTGTGGCACACCCGCCCGCAGCAGCAGGCGATGCCGCCGCGGACCGCGAACCCGTACGCCACAGGACCGGTGACCGGCCCCCTGCCCGGCCCCCTGCCCGGCCCGATGAACGGGCCCTTGGCCGGCACGGGGCACGCCCCGGTGCCGGGGCCGATATCCGGGCCGCCCCACCACGGCATGACCGGCGGGCTGCCGTACGCCTCCGGGACGCCGGCGCCGCAGCCGACCCGGCCGCCGGTGGCCGGCACCGGGCCCGCGCACCCCCGCATCGACCAGGTCCGCGCGGAACTCGACGAGTTGAGCGACTACCTCCGCAAGGAGGACGGCCGGTGATCGGTCGGCTGATCGCCGGCCGGTACGAACTGGCCTCCGTCATCGGGCAGGGCGGCATGGGCCAGGTGTGGACCGCCTACGACCGGCGGCTGGACCGCCGGGTCGCGGTGAAGCTGCTGCGGCCCGACAAGGTGGCCGGCGGCGACGACGCCGAGGAACTGCGCAGCCGCTTCGACCGCGAGTGCCGCGTCACCGCCCAGGTCGACCACTCCGGCCTGGTCACCGTGCACGACGCGGGGGCCGACGGCGACGAGCTGTACCTGGTCATGCAGTACCTGGACGGCGCCGACCTCGGCGACCACCTCGCCGAGCACGACCCGTACCCGTGGCCGTGGGCGGTGGCCGTCGCCGCCCAGCTGTGCGCGGTGCTGGCCGCCGTGCACGCGGTGCCGATCGTCCACCGCGACCTCAAGCCGCGCAACGTGATGGTCCGTCCCGACGGCACCGTCACCGTGCTCGACCTGGGCGTCGCCTCCGTGATGGACACCGACACCACCCGGCTCACCCACACCGGCTCGCCGATCGGCAGCCCCGCCTACATGGCGCCCGAGCAGGCCATGGGCGGCGCCGTCGGGCCGCGCACCGACCTGTACGCCCTGGGCGTGCTGCTGCACGAACTGGTCAGCGGCAACGTGCCGTTCGCCGGAGCCACCGCGCTCGGCGTGCTCCACCGCCACCTGTACGAGGCGCCGGTGCCGCTGCGCCGGCTGCGCCCCGAAGTGCCGGAACCGCTGGAGTCGCTGGTACTGCGGCTGCTCGCCAAGGACCCGCAGCACCGGCCCGCTTCCGCGCAGGACGTCCACCGCGAACTGGCCGCGCTGCTGCCCGTACCCGGCGCCGCGCACGCGCAGCTCGGCCCGATGGACCCCACCCGGCCCTTCCTGCGCCCGCACGCGCCGTGGCCCGACCGCCCGGTGCCGCCGGCCCCGACCACCCCGCCGGCGCCGGTGCCCGCCGCGCCGGGCGCCGACCTGGCGGCCGCGGTCGACGAGGTGCGCCGGCTGCTGGACGCCGGCCGCATCACCCAGGCAGTCGACATGCTCGGCGGCCTGATCCCCGCCGCCGCGGAGCGGCACGGCCCGCACTCGCCGGTGCTGCGCACGCTGCGCAAGCAGTACGCGGCCACGCTCATGGAGGACGGCCAGTACCGCCGGGCGCTGCCCGAACTGCGGCGGCTGTCCGAGGAGTTCGCCTCCCAGTACGGCGGCGCCGACCGGCAGGCGCTGCAGTTCCGCTACGAGGCCGCGCAGTGCCTGGAGCAGCTCGGCGACGCGGCCGCCGCCCTCAGCGAGTACCGGGTGCTGCTGCCCTACTTCCAGCAGTTCGCGGCGAGCGGCTCCGCGGCGCCCGCCGTGCCGCTGGACATCCGGCGCCGGATCGGCCACCTGCTGCTGTCCGTCGGCGACCGGGCCGGCGCGCGGGACGTGCTGACCCGCCTGCTGTACGACGCCGAGCGGGTGCACGGCCCGCACCACCCGTTCCCCGCGGAGGTCCGCCGCACCCTGGCCTGGCTGGGCCAGGTGCAGGTCTGACCCGCGGGCGCCCGCGGGCCGGCGGCCCGCACCCGCGTCCCACCGGGAGCGCCCGCCCCGCGTCTCACACCGGGAGCGCCCGCACCCACACGCCGTCGTCCGTCAGGTAGGCGTCCACCGACAGGCCCGCGGCGGCCAGCGCGTCCTCGAACTCGGGCCGGGTGAGCGGGCGGCTGAGGAATGTCTGGGTCCAGGTGGCGTCCGGGTACACGTACTCCACGTGCACCGACCGCACGCCCGGCGCGTAGCCGGTGGAGGAGACCACCCGGACCGTGCCGTCGGGCTCCAGCGGCGACTCCCGCGGCACCTGGTCGTGCCAGTCCGCGCCCTCGCGCTGGATCAGCACGGAGCCTCCGGCGGCGACATGGCGGCGGCAGGTGGCGAGCAACTCCTGCCGTACCGCCGGGTCGTGGGCGTGGACCAGGCAGGATCCGAGCAGCACCGCGTCGAACCGCTCGCCCAGGTCCAGGCCCTGGATCGCGGCCTCGACGGTCCGCGCGCCGCGCACCCGCTCCAGCATCATCGGCGACTCGTCGACGGCCGTCACGGCGAAGCCGCGCTCCACCAGCGGGTGGGTCACCCGGCCCGCGCCGCAGCCCAGTTCCAGGATGCTCGCGCCGGCCGGGAGAGCGGCGGCGATGATGTCCGGCTGGGTGCCGGCGGGCAGCCGGGTGTAGAGGTCGACCGCGCACCCGTCAGGGGTGAGCGGGCCGGGACCCGTTGCGGCGAAACCTTCACGCATCTGTGCGGTCATGCACTCCATGGGAACACACCCGGAGCGGCGCGGGGCCGTAGTCTTCGGCGGCCGGGGCAGATTCCGACCAGGGGCGGGGTGCGCCCCGGGACCGCCGCGGCGGTCACGACCACCGAGGGGCACTGCATGGACACTTCGACCACCCGTACCCGCGCGCTCGTCCTCGCCGCGGTGATCGCCGCGGCGATCGGCGTCGCCGGCTGCAAGGACACCACGACCGGCGCGGCCGGCGGCACCGGTGCCTCCGGCGGCGACAAGGCGACGTCCGGCGGGCCGGTGGCCGGCGACGGCCACGCCGTCAGCCCGCTGGACAACCCCGACGGCACCAAGCCCGGCCTCGCGCCGATCACCTCGGCCGCCGACAAGGCCAGGGCCAGGGCGCTGATCTCCCGGGTGGCCACGAAGGGGCGCGGGCCCAAGACCGGTTACACCAGGGCGCAGTTCGGCTACGCCTGGATGGACAGCGCGCCCGGCGTGCCCTACGCCCACAACGGCTGCGACACCCGCAACGACGTGATCAAGCGCGACGGCACCGAGGTGCGCTACCGCTCCGGCTCCACCTGCGTGATCAGCTCCATGGTGCTGGCCGACCCCTACACCGGCCGCACCATCGACTGGACCAAGACGCACGCCTCGGCCGTCCAGATCGACCATGTGATGCCGCTGTCGTACGACTGGCAGATGGGCGCGGCGCGGTGGACGAAGGACAAGCGCGAGCAGATAGCCAACGACCCGCTCAACCTCCTTCCGGTCGACGGCCCCTCCAACAGCGCCAAGGGCGACTCCGGCCCCGCCAGCTGGCTGCCGCCCTCCGCGGTGATCCGCTGCTCCTACGCGGTCCGCGTCGCGCAGGTCTCCCTCAAGTACGCGCTGCCCGTCACGGCGCCCGACAAGCAGGCGATGCTCAGTCAGTGCGCGGGCTGACGGCACTGAGGGCGAGCACCGGAGTGCTCGCCCTCAGCCGGGCCCGCTCGGCCGCCCTCGCTCAGCGGTCGCGCGCGGTGACGGTGACGGTCACCGGGGGGACGGCACGACCTCAATGGTCCTCGACGCCGTGATCGGCGCGAGCGAGGCCTCGCCGGTGTAGGCGCGCATCGAGTCGTTGGTCACCGACACGGTCACCGTGCCGGCGCGCAGCGCGGTGAGCGTCCGGGTCGCCGGGTCGAGGATCGCGACCTTGCCCTCGTGGCGGGCCGCGTCGACGGCCGCCTTGCCGCTGCCGATCGCCAGGCCCGGCGAGCCGCCCCATCCGACCGACATCGGGTACCGCAGGGGCACGACGCGGGTGCCGGCCGCCACGCCCTTCGGCTGCACGATGCTGCCGGACAGCGTCGCGGTGCCGCCGACCTCCACCGACTCCGGGGTGTCGAGGGTGATCGACTGCGCGAAGGCGCGCACGTCGGCCTGCAGCCACTGCTGGTCCGCGGTGCGGTCCGCGTTCACCGACCAGTCGACCCAGCCGGTGAACCCGCCGCGGTCCGGGGTGCCGTAGGGGTCCTTGCCCGACGACGGCAGCACCATGTAGGGGACGCCCTCGAGCCGGTGGACGTCGGCGATCTGGGCGTGGCTGCCGACCATCGCGGCGCCCTTGCCCGTGGAGTCGCGGAAGTCCGTGAGCATCTTCTCGACGAGCGCGGCCTCGTCGCGGTCGCCGAGCTGGCTGGACTTGGCCTCGCCGGGGTCGTCCACCGGGTGGTGGGCGAACACCACGACGTTGTGCACCGACGGGTCCTTCTTCGCGTCGGCCAGGGCCTGCTGCATCATCGGCAGCTGGTCCCACGCCGTGCCGTGCAGCGTCCCGAGGGAGCTGGCCAGCAGCACGAAGCGGGTGCCCTTGTGGTCGAACGTCCGGTACGGCCGGCCGAACTCGCTCGTGAAGCCGGTCAGATCGCTCTGGACGTTGTTGAGGCCGTAGGACTCGTGGTTGCCCGGCACGTAGTAGCAGGGGACCGAGCCGGCCTTCGGGTCCGGCGTGCTGTCCTTCGCCGGCTCCTGGCCGACCGGGACGAGGTCGCACCCGGCGTCGGTGAGCACCTGGCGGGCGAGCGCGAGATCCTGCGGCAGGCCGCGGTCGGTGATGTCGCCGTTGAGGACGACCAGGTCCGGATGGGTCGCGCGGATCCGCTGGAGGGCGGCCGTCGCGACCTGCGCCAGGTCCGGGGCGTCCGCGGTGAACTGCACATCCGACAGCGTGGCGAACTGCCACGTGTCGCGGCCGCCGGGCAGCGAGCCGTCGTCGGAGACGAGCGGGTCGGGCCGCGGTTCGGGCTGTGCGGGCAGGTCGACCGGCGACGGGATGTCGGCCTCGATGCGGTCCAGGACGAACGTGCCCGGCTTCTGGTTGGCGACGTTGGTGTTGATGCCCTGGAAGCTGGAGACCGAGATCGGGAAGGCCGTGGTGGCCGGGACCGTGAACGTGGCGTACTGCCAGTCGCCGCTCGCGGCCAGTGCGGTGCCGTAGACGCCGCCGCTCTGGTTGGCCGAGTCGACGTAGCCGAGGTAGGTCAGGCCGGCCGGCACGCTGATGCTCGACTTGATCCGCACCCGCACGCGCAGCGGCTGGCCCGGCACCGGGACGCGCAGGGCCGGCGAGGTCGCGGCGATGCCCACGTTGCGCATCGCGCCGAAGTCGATGCGCAGGCCGTCGGGGTCCGCCGAGAACGTCGTGGCCGCGGTGCTGTTGTTGCGCCAGCGGGCGAGGACGTCGTCGTCGAAGTCGTAGACGTTCTTCGTCTGCACGCCGATGGTGATCGGGAGCTTGACCGAGGTGCCGCCGGCGGAGACGGTGAGGATCGTGCTCGCGTCGGCGAGCGGGGTGATCTTCAGCTTGCCGTCCACGGGCTTGATGTCGACGACGGCGTGGTCGTAGTCGAGCGACAGGTCCTGCGGGTCGATCGGCGCCGTGTAGCCCTGGCCGTCACGGCCGGACACCGAGACGGTGGCCGCGTTCCCCGGCGTCGCGTCGGCGATCGACAGGAGGTGGGACGACAGCTCCACCTCGGCGAGCGGGCCGAGGACGGTCACCGCCTGCTGCGCCTTGCGGGGGCCCACGTGCGCGTCGACCGTGATCGTGTCGTGCGCCTTGGCCGGGGCGGTGAGCGTGCCGCCCCTGACGGGCCCGCCGGGCGCCGTCCACCGCACGGACGCCGGGTCGACCGTCACCGGCGTCTCGTGGTCGTCGACGCCCACCGCGACGAGCCTGCGGTGCAGCCCGGGGAAGACCTTCACCCCGCCGTCGTCCGACGCCGCGCCCGGCGCGGGCTTGACGAGGAGCCGGTGCAGGGTGCCGTCGCCCTTGGCGACGAACACCCCGACGCCGTTGGGGTCGTTGCGCTCGTGGCCGTCCGAGGGGACGTTGCGGACGGTCGCGTCGTCCTCGCCGAGCGCGCGGGCGACCATGGTCGTGGAGCCGCCGCCGTCGAGGTTGACCGCGGTCTCCACGCCCATCGCGGCGAGGTCGCGGGCCTCCTTGTCGATGCCGACGCCGCCCTTGCCGGTGCCGCCGGGGCCGTCCCAGGTGGCGAGGACGAGCGTCCTGCCGCCGTTCTTGAAGCCGAGCGCGGTCCGCGGCGCGATCGAGGTGTCGAGGCCCTTGACGACCTGGCCGCCGGACACGATGGTGCCGCCGTGGCCGAGCGCGAACCGCATCTTCTTCGCCGCGTTGTCGGCGAGGTCGTAGGCGAGCGTCGCCGGGTCGCCGGGCTGCAGCGCGCGGATCGCGGCCGCCGCGGTCCCGCGCCCGACCAGGACGAAGCCGTCGTCCGGGACGGTGCCCGAGCCGGCGGGGCCGGCCGGCGTGACCGAGACGACCGTGCCGCCGCGGACCAGCACCTCGGCGATCTGGGCGTCGGCCACGCCCGTCAGGCCGCGGTTGCGGCTGTAGTCGCCCCAGGCGGACGTGAAGGCGACCAGGCCGTCCGCCGGGATCCCGCCGCCGTTCGCGGCGTTGACCGACAGGACCTTGTGGTCCGCGCCGGCGAACCTCGCGTGCGCGTCGACCGCCAGGTTCACCAGCTGGGCGACGCCGTCGGTGCTGACGCCGACGTGCTGGCGGCCGCTGATGTCGGACGACTTGAGGAGCTTGCCGTCCTGGACCTCGCCGCCGAGGGCCGCGTTGGAGTTGCCGATGTCGAAGAACTCGCCGTTGATGCCGGCGACGGCGCCGGCCTTGTCGGCGGCCTCGCTGAGCGGCCCGCCGGACGCGACCGGTCCGGAGGTCAGCAGGTCCGTGCGGACCGAGCTGCCGGACAGGTCGACCGTCATGTACCGGGCGTCGTACCAGCCCTTCTGGTCGAGTGCCTTCACATGCTGCAGGCCGATCCCGGGACCGAGCTTCTCGGTCGTGTCGATCAGCGGGATTCCGCCGGTGACCGGCGCGGGGGCACCGCCGTCCGCGAAGGCGGCGGTGGGGGCGGCCGCCAGCGCGGCCGCGGTGGCGAGCACCACCAGCAGTGGTCTCGCGTGGCGATGGTTCAGGACCATCAATGTCATTGCCCGTACCTCGGGTTGGGAGTGGACGCGGAGGTGGCGGCCCCCGCTGCGCCCTGTCGGTCACAGGGCGCACCCGAGATTGCAAAGGACACGTAAACACCCGGACGACTCCGTCGCGAGCACACGGTGAATGCTGGCTGTAGCTTGCGTCGTGGCCAAAGCGTTGGGCGGAGTGCTGGATATCCGTGGGGCGGGCTCAATAAGCTCGTCCCCGATCATCACATCAGCATCGCGAGGTTGTTTCGTTCTCCTGCCTGGAGGCACCATGGTCCGCCGCCGCACCGCCGTCCCGCTGGCCGCCGCAGCACTGCTGCTCGCATCCCCCGCGCTCACCGCGTGCGGATCGGGACCGGTGCACACCGGCGCCGCGGCCGTCGTCGGTGACCACCGGATCACCGTGGCCACCCTGCAGTCGGAGGTCAACGACCTGCGGGACGCCGCCGCGGGCTCGCCGCAGGGCCAGCAGCTGCTGGAGTCCGCCGGCAACCTGCCCACCCAGCTGCTCGGCCGGCTGGTGGAGGACCAGGTCCTGGACCGCACCCTCGCCGACAACGGGCTCACCGTCACCGACGCCGAGGTCGCGCAGGAACACCAGGCCGCGCTGCAGCAGTTCGGCGGCAACGAGGCGCAGCTGGATTCCACGCTGCTCACCCAGTACGGCGTGGCGCCCAAGGACATCGACCACTTCTTCCGGCGCAACGTCGCCTTCGCCAAGGTCATCCAGCACCTCGGCTACCAGCCGGGCAGCGACGGCGGCAACGCCGCGCTCCAGCAGGCGGTGGTCAAGACCTCCAAGAGCCTGGGCGTGACGATCAACCCGCGGTACGGCACCTGGGACGCCAAGAAGGGCGCCATCGGCAGCGCGTCCGACCCGTGGCTGGTCAGCAAGACGCAGGTCGCCGCACCCACGGGCGCGTGACCCGGCGGCCGGCGCGGCGGGGTACGTTCGAGGTGTGAACGACGAGAACGGCGGCGTGCCCGCCCCGGGACGCCTGGTACTGCTCACCACCAGCCACCGGGTCGCGCCCGGCCAGCTGTCCTGGCAGGCGTGGCAGGTGCTGCACGCGGCGGACCGGGTGCTGTGCGCGGACCCCGGGCACCCGCAGCTGCCCTACCTGCGCGAGGCCGGTGTGCGCTGCGAGCTGGCCGACCCGGGCGGGCGGGAGCTGGTCGACGCCACCGAGGGCGGCCGGACCGTGGTGTACCTGCCGCCCTCGGGCGGCGCCGCGCCGGCCGTCACCGACGAACTCGCCCGGCTCGGCGGCTCGGGCCGGGTGCAGATGCCCGATCTGGAGCTGCTCCCCGGCTCCTACGACCTGCCAGGCGCCCGGCTGATCGACCTCGTCCAGGTGATGGACCAGATCCGCGCCGAGTGCCCGTGGAGCAGCCTGCGCACCCACGAGGACCTCGCCAAGTACGGCATCGAGGAGATGTACGAACTGGTCGAGGCGATCGAGGAGGGCGACCGGGAGGCGGTCAAGGAGGAGTTGGGGGACGTCCTGCTGCAGGTCGTCTTCCACGCCGCGATCGCCCAGGGCGACCCCGAGGACCCGTTCGGCATCGACGACGTGGCCGCCGGCCTCGTCGCCAAGCTGATCCACCGCCACCCGCACATCTACGGCGACGAGATCGCCGAGACACCGGAGCAGGTGCAGGCCAACTGGGTCCGGCTCAAGGGCGTGGAGAAGTCCCGCGAGTCGGTCACGGACGGGGTGCCGCTGGCGTCGCCCGCGCTCGCGCTGGCCGCCAAGCTCACCGGCCGCGCCCGCACCGCGGGGCTGCCGCTCCCGGTCACCCCGCCCGCGCCGCTGTACGACGACGAGGACACCCTCGGCGAGCACCTGCTGGCCGAGGCGGCCACCGCCCAGGCCGCGGGCATCGACCCCGAGGCGGCGCTGCGCCACGCCGCCCGCCGCTACCGGGCCGCCGTACGGCAGGCCGAGGCGGAGGCCAGGACCGGCACCCCGGGCCCCGACCCCGCCGACACCACCCCCTGGGGCGAGGCCGACCCCGGGCTCGCGGATCCCGCCCAGGACGGCTCCGGCGGCACCGCCGGCGGGGACGCCGGCCCCGGGCGGGAAGAGGACCGCTGAGCGTGCGCGTCGACGTCCCCCACGCCTGGCCCGCCGATCCGGCCGCGGCCCTCGCCCTGCAGGACCGGCTGCGGCCGCTGGCCGACCACCGCGGTCCAGGACCGGCCCACCCGCGGCTGGTCGCCGGGCTCGACGTCGCCTACGCCGGCGACGGCCGCGGCACCGGCGACCTGGTCGCGGCCGCGGTCGTGGTGATCGACACCGCGACCCTCGGGGTCGTCGAGCGCGCGACGGCCACCGCCACCAGCACCTTCCCCTACGTCCCGGGCCTCTTCGCGTACCGCGAGCTCCCGGTCCTGGTCGAGGCGTTGCGCGCGCTGCGGACCACTCCCGAGCTGCTGCTGTGCGACGGGCACGGCCTGGCGCACCCGCGCCGCTTCGGGCTGGCCTGCCATCTCGGCGTGCTCACCGGGCTGCCCACGGCCGGCGTCGCCAAGACCCCGTTCGTCGGCAGCCACGACCCCGCGGCCCTGGCCGGGGCGCGCGGCTCCCACGCCGACCTGGTGGACGCCGGCGAGACGGTCGGCCGGGTGCTGCGCACCCAGGACGGGGTCAAGCCCGTCTACGTCTCCACCGGCCACCTCGTCGACCTGCCCACGGCCTGCGCGCAGGTGCTGGCGCTGGCGCCCGCCTACCGCCTCCCCGAGACGACACGGCAGGCGGACCGCCTGAGCCGGGACGCGCTGGCCGCCGCGGTGGCCGCCGCCGGCACCGGGCCCGCGGCCGATACCGTCGAGGGGTGAACGACCCCGGCTCCCTCCCCGCGGACAGCGGCACTTCCGGCGGAAATCCCGGCGGCGGACCGGCCGGCCCTCCTGGCAGCGGACCGGCCGGCACCCCCGCCGCCGTGCCTGAGCTGTTCTCCTGGCAGTTCGCCACCGACCCCTACCCGGCGTACGCCTATCTGCGCGAGCACGCGCCGGTGCGGTGGACCCGGCTGCCCAGCGGGGTGGACGCCTGGCTGGTGACGCGTTACGCCGACGCACGGGAGGCGCTGGCCGACCCGCGGCTCAGCAAGAACCCGGTCCACCACGCCGACGAGGCCGGGTCGCGCGGGAAGACCGGCATCCCGGGGGAGCGCAGCGCGGACCTGATGACGCATCTGCTGAACATCGACCCGCCCGACCACACCCGGCTGCGGCGTCTGGTGTCCAAGGCGTTCACCCCGCGCCGGGTGGCGCAGTTCGCGCCGCGGGTGGCGGAGCTGACCGACCGCTTCATCGACGGCTTCGCCGCCGAGGGGAGCGCGGACCTGATCCACGAGTTCGCGTTCCCGCTGCCGATCTACGCGATCTGCGACCTGCTGGGCGTGCCGGCCGAGGACCAGGACGACTTCCGCGACTGGGCCGGGATGATGATCCGTCACGGCGGCGGCCCGCGCGGCGGTGTCGCCCGCTCGGTCAAGCGGATGCGCGCCTACCTGGTGGAGCTGATCCACCGCAAGCGCGGCGACCTGGGCGACGACCTGATCTCCGGCCTGATCCGGGCCAGTGACCACGGCGAGCACCTGACGGAGAACGAGGCCGCCGCCATGGCCTTCATCCTGCTGTTCGCCGGTTTCGAGACGACCGTCAACCTCATCGGGAACGGGATGCACACCCTGCTGCGGCACCCGGTGCAGCGTGCGGCCCTCCAGGAGTCGCTGGCGCGCGGCGAGACCGCCCTGCTGGAGACCGCCGTCGAGGAGCTGCTGCGCTTCGACGGCCCGGTGGAACTCGCGACGTGGCGGTACGCGACCGGACCGCTGGCCATCGGCGGGCAGCCGGTGGCGGCGGGCGACCCGGTGCTGGTCGTGCTCGCCGCGGCCGACCGCGACCCGGACCGCTTCGCCGCGCCGGACACCGTGGACCTGGCGCGCCGGGACAACCCGCACCTGGGATACGGGCACGGCATCCACTACTGCCTCGGCGCGCCGCTCGCCCGGCTGGAGGCGAGGACCGCGCTGGCCGCGCTGCTGACCCGGCTGCCCGATCTGCGGCTTGCCGCCGAACCCGGCGAACTCCGGTGGCGGGGCGGCCTGATCATGCGCGGACTTCGCACCCTGCCGGTGGCCTTCACCCCGCAGCCGGAACCCGTACGGGCAAAGGAAAGTGACGATCTGTCAGGTCCGTGACCATGACGTGATGCCCGCTACATCGGCTTGTGATCCGTTGGCCATCACCGCTACGTTCTGCGGTCAGCGCGAGGCATCCACGGCTCGCGCCACGCGCCCGCCCCACAGGAACGGGCAGCCGCCGGGTGGCCGCACCGCCGCCCTCACGGCGGATGCCCGCGCCGGGCGCGTACGGCCAAACGAAAGGCGTACCGCATGCTCTCGTCCGGCAACGGCAGGCACCGACGCCCCCGGCCCACCCCGGCCGCCGTCGTGACCGTCGCGACCGCGGCCGCGACAGGTGCCGGCATCGCGATCCCGCTGCTGGGGGCGTCCGTCGCCCAGGCCGCGGACAACGGCACCTGGGACAAGGTCGCGGTCTGCGAGACCGGCGGCCTGTGGAGTGCGAACACCGGCAACGGCTTCTACGGCGGCCTGGCGATCACCCAGGCCACCTGGGACCAGTACGGCGGCGACGCGTACGCGTCGCGCCCGGACCTCGCGTCCCGTGCCCAGCAGATCACGGTGGCCGAGAAGATCCTCGCGGACCTGGGACCCGGCGCGTGGCCGGGCTGCGAGAAGAACACCGGGCTGTTCAAGGACCAGGGCACGCCCGAGGTGGACCCCGGCACCCCGTCGGCCACGCCGACGCTGCCCGGCGTGCCCCTGCCCACCCTGCCGGACGTGCCGGTGCCGACCGGCATCCTGCCCGGCATCTCCGGCACGCCGTCCGCGAGCGCGACCACGCCGTCGACCGGCTCGGACGAGTCGGGCAATTCGGATGATCAGGGCGGATCGGACGGATCATCAGATTCCCACGGCTGGGTGACCGGCGGCTCGAACACCGACCCCGGGGGGCCGCTGGCGACCTCGCCCGGTGAGGACCCGTCGACCGGCGCCCCGGGCGACTCGGGTGCCCCGAGCGGCTCCGGTACGCCGTCCGACGGCGCCACCACGCCCTCGGCTCCGAGCACCGGCGGCGGGCGCCACGCCAAGCCGTACAGCCCGACCGACGAGCAGCTGGCGGCCGCGGACCAGGCGAGCCGGACCGAGCTGTACTCGATCACCGGCAAGGACGATTCGGGCACTTCCGGCAGGACGGACTCGACTACCCCGGGTAACGCCAACAAGGGCGACAAGTCGGGCACTTCAGATGTGAGCAGGTACACGGTCGATCTCGGGGACACGCTCTCCTCGATCGCCCGGGACCATCAGGTCGACGGCGGCTGGCACGCGCTCTACGACACCAACCACCAGGTGATCGGCGTCGACCCGAACCTCATCAAACCCGGACAGATCCTCAACATCGGCTGAAATCAAGGGTCATGGCGGCCGGTCGACAAAACGGACGAACCGCTTTCCGGCGGGCGTCTCGGATGTGACAAGGGTCTCGCCGGTCGCTGTGACCGCCCGCTCGCAGAGCGCTGAGATCCACCCTCGTGACCTGCGGTTTACCCCACTCGCCGGGTATGCGCCCGCAGTTGGTGTCCGAAATCGGAATGTTTGAACTCCTCACGGGGGTGTGCTTACCGTCTTCTCGCTCGCCACAGCGAGCCCCGCCGGAACGGAACGCCGAGTCCTGCCGCCGGCCGACGGGAACAGTCGACGCGAGAGCGCCGTAGGCAGGAGCGGGGGACCCAAAGTCTTCCGCCGGACCGGCAGACGTACGCCGCGCAGCACCGGACAGCAACCCGCTGCGAGGGCGTACGACACCGCGTCCGGCTCGGGGTGAAGCCGATCTCCACGCCGCCGACGCGGCCCGGCCGGGCAACTCACGTCCGAACCCGACAGCTGACCTCGCAGGCGTCGGTGAGGAATTCTCCATGGGTAAGCACCGTCGTCCCTCCGCCAAGACGCTCGTGCGTCTCGCCTCCGTCGCCGGCGTCGCCGGCACCGCGATCGCCGTTCCGCTGATCGGCGCCACCTCCTCCTCGGCCGCTTCGGTCGCCACCTGGGACGCGGTCGCCCAGTGCGAGTCCGGCGGCAACTGGGCCATCAACACCGGCAACGGCTACTACGGCGGCCTGCAGTTCTCGCAGTCCAGCTGGGCGGCGGCCGGCGGTCTGCAGTACGCGCAGCGCGCCGACCTGGCCACCAAGGACCAGCAGATAGCCGTGGCCGAGAAGCTCCTCGCCCTGCAGGGCCCGTCCGCGTGGTCCTGCGCCTCCGCGGGCGGCCTGACCGCGGGCGGCCCGTCCCCCGACATCAACCCCGGCGGCTCGTCCAGCTCCTCGAGCTCGACCTCCACTCCGGCCAGCTCCAGCAGCAGCTCGTCGAGCAGCTCCAGCAGCTCCTCCAGCTCCTACAGCTCTTCGAGCAGCCACACCGCCTCGTCCCACTCGGCCACGTCGTGGAAGCACTACGCCAAGGGCCACGGCAGCTACGTGGTCCGCCACGGCGACACCCTGTCGAAGATCGCCGAGGCGCACCACGTGGCCGGCGGCTGGCACAAGCTGTTCGAGCTGAACAAGGACACCGTCAAGGACGCGAACCTGATCTACCCGGGTCAGCACCTGACGCTGCGCTGACGCGACGACGGCGCCGCAACCCATCCGCGACCCCGCCCCGGCACGCACTCCCCCCAGACGTGCCCGGGCGGGGTCCGCCGCGTCGCGGCGTGTCGCCCGGGCGGCCGACACCCGTCTCAGGGGACGGGCCGACCGCCGGTCCACGGCCCCCGGGCGGTTAGGCTCGTCCCGAAAAAAGGCGAGAAGACATCTCAGCTCTCTGAAGGAGACAACGTGCCGTCCATCGACGTCGTCGTAGCCCGGGAAATCCTCGACTCGCGAGGCAACCCCACCGTCGAGGTCGAGGTCGGCCTCGACGACGGCAGCACCGGGCGTGCGGCCGTCCCGTCCGGCGCCTCCACCGGCGCCTTCGAGGCCCTCGAACTCCGTGACGGCGACAAGAACCGGTACCAGGGCAAGGGCGTCGAGAAGGCCGTCCTCGCCGTGATCGAGCAGATCGGCCCGGAGCTGGTCGGCTACGACGCCACCGAGCAGCGGCTGATCGACCAGGCGATGTTCGACCTGGACGCCACCCCGGACAAGTCGTCGCTGGGCGCCAACGCCATCCTGGGCGTCTCGCTGGCCGTCGCGCACGCCGCCTCCGAGGCGTCCGACCTGCCGCTCTTCCGCTACCTGGGCGGCCCGAACGCGCACGTCCTGCCGGTCCCGATGATGAACATCCTCAACGGCGGCTCGCACGCGGACTCCAACGTCGACATCCAGGAGTTCATGATCGCGCCGATCGGCGCGGAGTCCTTCTCCGAGGCCGTGCGCTGGGGCGCCGAGGTCTACCACACCCTCAAGGGCGTGCTGAAGTCCCGCGGCCTGTCCACCGGCCTGGGCGACGAGGGCGGCTTCGCGCCGAACCTCGGCTCCAACCGCGAGGCCCTGGACCTCATCCTGGAGGCCATCAAGCTCGCCGGCTACACCCCGGGCCAGGACGTCGCGCTCGCGCTGGACGTGGCCGCCTCCGAGTTCTACAAGGACGGCGCCTACGCGTTCGAGGGCAAGCAGCGCACCGCCGCCGAGATGACCGAGTACTACGCGGAGCTGGTGGACGCGTACCCGCTGGTCTCCATCGAGGACCCGCTGTTCGAGGACGACTGGGACGGCTGGAAGACCATCACCGACAAGCTCGGCGCGAAGGTGCAGCTCGTCGGCGACGACCTGTTCGTCACCAACCCCGAGCGCCTGCAGAAGGGCATCGACAACAACACCGCCAACGCGCTGCTGGTGAAGGTCAACCAGATCGGCTCGCTCACCGAGACGCTGGACGCCGTCGAGCTGGCCCAGCGCAACGGCTACAAGTGCATGATGTCGCACCGCTCCGGCGAGACCGAGGACGTCACCATCGCCGACCTGGCCGTCGCCGTGAACTGCGGCCAGATCAAGACCGGCGCCCCGGCCCGCTCCGAGCGCGTCGCCAAGTACAACCAGCTGCTGCGCATCGAGGAGATCCTGGACGACGCCGCGGTCTACGCCGGCCGCAGCGCGTTCCCGCGCTTCAAGGGCTGACCCACCGCGGGAGCCGGGCCGGTCCCGCCCGGGGAGGCGCGGTCCGTGCCGTCCCCCGCCGCTCCGTACGTCCCCGCACCCGGTCCCGTACCGTGGGCGGGGACGTACGCGTGACGGTGACGAGGGGAGTGACTCGTGGGGGCGGACCGGTTCTCCACCGCGGCCCGGCTGAAGGCCATCGGCCAGGAGGCGCAGGCCCGGGTGTACCGGGCCGCGGCCAGGCGCCCGGTGCGGCGCAGCAGGCTCACCGGCCGGGCCGCTCTGCTCGCCCTGGTGCTGTGCGCCCTGGTGGTGGCCCTGGCCTACCCCATGCGGCAGTACGTCTCCCAGCGCTCCGACATCGCCGACCAGCGCCGCCAGGCGCAGGAGGCGCAGAAGAAGGTCGAGCAGCTGCGCCAGGAGAAGGCCCGCTGGCAGGACCCGGACTACGTCCGCGCCCAGGCCCGCGAGCACCTCCACTACGTGATGCCCGGTGAGACCGGCTACCAGGTCGCGGGCGGGCCGCCGGCCGCCGGCGACCCGGCCGCCGAGCACCGCGCCACGAGCGAGGCCGCCGCGCACCGCCCGTGGTACGACAACCTGTGGAACGGTGTGGACCGGGCCGACGCGTCCGCCGCCTCCCGCCCCCACTGACCTGCACCCGCCCGGGGCGCGGAGCCGCCGGCACGCCGGCGCCGACGCGTCCGCGCATCCGACATGCCTCGCGCCGAGGCAGAAGGCTCCAGAACCTCTCATGAACAGCTCCGAGGACCACACCCCGACCCCGCCCCCGGCCACGCAACCGCCCCTGCCGCCGGCCGAGACGCCGCCCACCGAGGCCGACGTCGCGGCCGTCCACGCGCAGTTGGGGCGCCCGCCGCGCGGGCTGCGGGCGATCGCGCACCGCTGCCCGTGCGGCAACCCCGACGTGGTGGAGACCCAGCCGCGGCTGGAGGACGGCACGCCCTTCCCGACGCTGTACTACCTGACGTGCCCGCGCGCGGCCTCCGCGATCGGCACGCTGGAGGCGGACGGCGTGATGAAGCGGATGACCGCCCGGCTCGCCGAGGACGAGGACCTGGCCGCCGCCTACCGGGCCGCGCACGAGGACTACATCGCGCGCCGGGACGCCATCGAGGTGCTGCAGGGCTTCCCCAGCGCCGGCGGCATGCCCGACCGGGTCAAGTGCCTGCACGTGCTGGCCGGCCACGCGCTGGCCGTGGGCCGCGGCGTCAACCCGCTCGGTGACGAGACCCTCGACCTGCTGCCCGACTGGTGGGCCAAGGGCCCCTGCGTGACCCCGCCGGCCGCCCCCGGAACGGCCGCCACCGACACGACCTCCGAGGAGCCCGAGTGACCACGCGTGTGGCCGCCGTCGACTGCGGCACCAACTCCATCCGCCTGCTCGTCGCCGACCTCGACCCCGCGACCGGCGAGCTGAAGGACCTCGACCGCAGGATGCGGATCGTCCGGCTGGGACAGGGCGTGGACCGCACCGGGCGCCTCGCGCCGGAGGCGCTGGAGCGGACGTTCGCGGCGTGCCGGGAGTACGCCGAGGTGATCCGCGAGCACGGCGTGCCGGCCGACCGCATCCGCTTCGTGGCCACGTCCGCGTCCCGCGACGCGGAGAACCGCGACGCGTTCGTGCGCGGTGTCGTCGGCATCCTCGGGGTCGAGCCCGAGGTGATCTCCGGCGCCCAGGAGGCGGAGTTCTCCTTCACCGGCGCCACCCGCGAACTGACCGGCGAGCACGGCCTCCAGACGCCGTATCTGGTGGTCGACATCGGCGGCGGCTCGACCGAGTTCGTGCTCGGCGACGGCGAGGTGCGCGCGGCCCGCTCGGTGGACGTCGGCTGCGTGCGGATGACCGAGCGGCACCTGGTGCACGACGGGGCGATCACCGACCCGCCGGCGCCCGCGCAGATCGCCGCGATGACCGCCGACGTCGACGCGGCGCTGGACGAGGCGGGCGCCGCGGTGCCGCTGGAGCAGGCGCGCACCCTCGTCGGGCTGGCCGGCTCGGTGACCACCGTCGCCGCCCTCGCGCTCGGCCTCGACGTCTACGACTCCGCGGTGATCCACCACGCCCGGGTGTCGCTGGAGCAGGTCCGGCGGATCAGCGCGGACCTGCTGACGGCCACCCACGCCGAGCGCGCCGCCCACCGCGTCATCCACGAGGGCCGGGTCGACGTGATCGCCGCCGGCGCCCTGGTGCTGCTGCGGATCATGGAGCGCACGGGGGCGAAGGAGGTCGTGGTCAGCGAGCACGACATCCTGGACGGAATCGCCTGGAGTGTGCTCAGCTGAGGGTGCGCCGCACCTGGTGAGCGGGCCGCGGGGTGTCCGGATCGTGGGCGCCGGAAAACCTTTGTGAAACTCTTCACATGAAGTTCCCGTGCGGTGGCCCAAGTTTCCAAGGCTCACAGTGCCAACCCCCCTGGAATCCCTGGCGCGTCGGTGTTTCCGGGGGGTTACGCGCCACACGGTCCCGGCCACCGGGGGCCCGATCCACGCTGCTCAGCGCCATGTATAAACGGCGGGGGACCGGTGCGACCCGGCCGGCGCCTCCCGGCCCAGGTCATGAAGTCGCGCAGTGTAGCAGAGGGTGTCCAGCACCTTGTGAAGGGGCTCACGAGGACCCCCCTCTCCCGTGCTGGATACTCGAGGCATGAGCACCACGGAGCGTCCACGGATCCTCGTAGTAGGCGGCGGTTACGTCGGCCTGTACGCGGCGCGCCGCATCCTGAAGAAGATGCGGTACGGCGAGGCGACCGTCACGGTCGTCGACCCCCGCTCGTACATGACGTACCAGCCCTTCCTTCCCGAAACCGCAGCCGGCAGCATCTCCCCGCGGCATGTCGTCGTCCCGCTGCGACGCGTGCTTCCCGGGGCGGAGGTGCTCACCGGGCGGGTCACCACCATCGACCAGGACCGCAAGGTCGCCACGGTCGAGCCGCTCGTCGGCGAGTCCTACGAGCTGCCCTTCGACTACCTGGTGATCGCGCTCGGCGCGGTCTCCCGCACCTTCCCGATCCCCGGCCTGGCCGAGAACGGCATCGGTATGAAGGGCGTCGAGGAGGCCATCGGCCTGCGCAACCACGTGCTGGAGCAGCTGGACAAGGCCGACTCCACCACCGACGAGGAGATCCGCCGCAAGGCGCTCACCTTCGTCTTCGTGGGAGGCGGGTTCGCCGGTGCGGAGACCATCGGCGAGGTCGAGGACATGGCCCGCGACGCCGCCAAGTACTACCCGAACGTCAAGCGCGAGGACATGCGCTTCATCCTCGTCGACGCCGCGGACAAGATCCTCCCCGAGGTCGGCCCGCAGCTCGGCAAGTGGGGGCTGGAGCACCTGCAGGAGCGCGGCATCGAGGTCTACCTCAGCACGTCGATGAAGTCGTGCGTCGACAAGCACGTGGTGCTCGCCAACGGGCTCGAGGTCGACGCCTCCACCATCGTGTGGACCGCCGGCGTGAAGCCCAACCCGGCGCTGGCCCGCTTCGGCCTGCCGCTCGGCCCGCGCGGCCACGTGGACACCGCGGCCACCCTCCAGGTGCAGGGCTCGGACTACATCTGGGCCGCCGGCGACAACGCCCAGATCCCCGACCTCGCCGCCGGCGAGGGCGCCTGGTGCCCGCCGAACGCCCAGCACGCGCTGCGCCAGGCCAAGGTCCTCGGCGACAACGTGGTGTCCGGCATGCGCGGCTTCCCGCAGGCCGACTACAAGCACGCCAACAAGGGTGCGGTCGCCGGCCTGGGGCTCCACAAGGGCGTCGCGATGATCGTCCTCGGCAAGACGAAGATCAAGCTCAAGGGCCGGCTGGCCTGGTACATGCACCGTGGCTACCACGGCATGGCCGTGCCGACCTGGAACCGCAAGATCCGGGTCTTCGCCGACTGGACGCTCGGCATGTTCCTCAAGCGCGAGGTCGTCTCCCTCGGCGCGATCGAGAACCCCCGCGAGGAGTTCTACGAGGCCGCGCGGCCGATCCCGGCCCAGGCGACCGGGGCCCCGGCCCCGGCGGCCAAGCCGGCTCCGGCCGAGAAGGCCGCCGCGTCCTGACGAAGGACCCCGGCACGCACGTATGAGCCGAAGGGCGCCCGCCAATCCGTGGTGCGGGCGCCCTTCGGCGTGCCGGGGGCCGGCCGCGGGACGGCGCGGCGCCGCGCCGCCGGACCGCCGACCGGAAGCCCCCCGCGCGACCGCCTTCACCCTCCGCACGAACCGCCGGAAACCGCCCGCCGGCCCCCGGAGACTCCTGGTGGCAGCCTTCCGGGTCAACTACGTGTATCTACAAGGTAGATATCCGGGTCACCGGCGATTTCCGGTCGTACGCTCAAGTCATGGCTGACGCGGCTCCTCGCATCCTTGAACTCGCCGAACACGCTCTCTCGACTCCGTTCCCCCTGCGCGTGCGCGCCTGGGACGGCAGCGAGGCCGGGCCGTCCGGCGCACCCGTCCTCGTCTTCGCGCGGCGCAAAGCCCTGCGCCGCCTGCTCTGGCGGCCGGGAGAACTCGGCCTCGCCCGCGCCTGGGTGGCCGGCGACCTCGACATCGAGGGCGACCTCTACCAGGCCCTCGACCTGCTCGCCGAACTCCTGTGGGAGCGGCCGGAACCCGGCCCCGCCCACGGCACAGCCGAATCCGTCCGCAAGGCCGCGGCCGCCCTGCGCGACCCGGTGACCTACCGGCTGGCCCGCAGCGCGCTGGCCCTGTCCGGCCCCGGACTGCCGCCCGCCCCGCCGCCGGAGGAGGTCCGCAGGAGGGCCGGCTCCGCGCACACCAGGCGCCGCGACAAGGTGGCCGTCTCCCACCACTACGACGTGGGCAACGACTTCTACGAGATGGTCCTCGGGCCGTCCATGGTCTACTCCTGCGCGGTCTGGCCGGACTTCACCGGCGACCCGCTCGACGGCACGGGCGCCGCGGCGGTCCCCGGCGGCGGTGCGGACGCCGGCCCCGGCGCCGTCCCCACCTCCCTGGGCGACGCGCAGTACGCCAAGCTCGACCTGGTGTGCCGCAAGCTGCAGCTCCAGCCGGGCCACCGGCTGCTGGACGTCGGCTGCGGCTGGGGATCGATGGTGCTGCACGCCGCGGAGCACTACGGGGTGCGGGCCACCGGCATCACGCTCTCCGGCGAGCAGGCCTCCTACGCCCGCAAGCGGATCGCCGACGCGGGGTTCACCGGGCAGATCGAGATCCGGGTGCAGGACTACCGCGACGTCAGGGACGGCCCGTACGACGCGATCTCCTCGATCGGCATGGCCGAGCACGTCGGCAGCGAGCGCTATCTGGAGTACGCCCGCACGCTGCACGCCCTGGTACGGCCCGGCGGCCGGCTGCTGAACCACCAGATCGCCCGGCGGCCGATGGCCGACGAGGAGGGCTACCGCGTCGACGAGTTCATCGACCGGTACGTCTTCCCCGACGGGGAGCTGTCGCCGGTCGGCACCACCGTGGCGCGGCTGGAAGAGGCCGGTTTCGAGGTGCGCGACGTGGAGGCGCTGCGCGAGCACTACGCCCGCACGCTGCGCGCCTGGGTGGCCAACCTGGACGACGCCTGGCCCGCGGCGGTCGCCGCGACCTCCGAGGGCCGGGCCCGGGTGTGGCGGCTGTACATGGCGGCGTGCGCGGTGTCGTTCCAGCGCAACCGGATCGGCGTGAACCAGGTCCTCGCCGTGCGCACCCCGGACGACGGCGCCTCGGGCATGCCCGCCACCCGCACCGCGTGGCTCTCGTAGCCCGTGTCCGCCCTCGCAGGCCGCGCGCCCTGGGGAAACGTTGCCCCCACGGTGGGTCGGCGCCCGGTCGCGGAGAGCGAAATCACGTCACTTGTGTGTAAGGGCTGTTACTGCTGTGAACTGCCCTGTGGTGCGGCGGGACCGGCCTCTTGCACCTGATGGGCCATCAGTAACGCCTAAAATAAGACAACATGGCAAGTTGGGCGTCCTGTTCGCGACGCCCGACACGGATACGCTTTCACTGCGCCCCGCCGGCCCGGATGGTGGAACGCAGACACGGCGAGCTTAAACCTCGCTGCCCCTGAGTGGGCGTGCCGGTTCAAGTCCGGCTCCGGGCACTCGCAGAGCCCTTTCAGGGCTCTGCGGACGCCCGGAGGCGGCCCGCGGACGCGACCGTCGCGGCCGCCTCCTGCTCGCTCAGCCCGGTGTGGACCGCCGCCGTCACCAGGGCGGGCGCCAGCGCCTCGCCGAATCCCGCGTCGTACGCCCGGCAGGCCGCCCAGAACAGCCGTCCGTTGCGCTCTCCTTCGCGTGAATCCAGCACGAACCGCACCAGCGCGGCGGCACGTTTCTCCGCCGGATGGCGCGGGTGGTCGGGCTCCGGCGCGCGGGGCGGCGGCGGGGGCGGATCGGCCAGCCGCAGCAGGGCCGGCGGGGCCTCGGCCAGTGGATGGCCCGCGGTGCCCGGGGCCACCAGGTAGTGGCCGGCCACGGTGCGCGAGCCGGGGCCGACGACGTACCCGCCGGCGCCGCGTATGTCGATCCCGGGAGCCAGCCGGCCCACCGAGTTGGGCACCGGCCGCGGCGCGCTGAACCACAGATGGCGGCCCCCGCTGGGGGTCAGCACGGTAACCGTTTGCGGGACGGCGAAACCGCGGGATTCGGCCAAAGCCCGCAGCGCTGTGATCCCGTTCGCGCCGTGCTTGACGTCGAGGTCGACGCCGACGAGGTGGACGGGTGCCAGACCGCACGCGATGCCGTAGCCGGTGGCCCAGGGGGCGACCGCGAACAGCGCGCGGATTGCGGCCGGATCGGTCGTCGCGTCGTGCACGCCGTGGCCGGGGCGGCCGCACTCGCCGCGGCAGGCACTGGCCCGCGCCTCGTCGCGGTGCGGGGAGCGAACGGCGGGGAGCTTGCTGCGGGACAGGGGGATGACCGGCAGGCCGCGCTCCGCGGCGATCAGCGCCGCGTGCAGCGCGCGGGTGTGGTCGGGGCGTGGCATGGCCTGCTCCCTGATGTTCGAACGCGTGTTCGTCTCCACTCCTCAGTGATACCGCGCGCGAGGCGCGGCGTCCACCGGATAGGCCCGCGATCCACGGAAAGGGGTGACTGAGGGGCGAGTCGGGGGGAAGATCCTCCTCCAGGCGTACGCATGGCATTTTGCCAAGCCATTACTCTTGAGGCGCAGAGTCGCAACACGCGGCCATGGAGGAGTGAGATGAGGAGCAGCAACCCGGTCTTCTCCCGGCGGGGCTTCACCCGCGGGAACGAGTACGCCGGATTCGGCACGGGTGCCCAGCAGAGCGGCAACCCCTACGCGCAGTACGGCGCGAACCCCTACGGCCAGCAGGGCGGCCCCGCGCAGCAGGGCGCACCGCACCACCCGTACGAGCAGCCGCAGCCCCTGACTCCCCAGCAGATGGAGGAGATGTACTCCGCCCCGGCCGCGGGACCCGCGCAGACCGGCCGGATGACGATCGACGACGTCGTCATGCGGACCGCGATGACGCTGGGCACCGTCGTGGTGGGCGTCGTCATCGGCTGGTTCGCGCTCGGCGACCAGATGGGCATCGCCTTCGGCGCGGCCATGGTGGCGTTCGTGCTGGCCATCGTCCAGTCGTTCAAGCGCACCCCGTCGCCGGCCCTGATCCTCGGCTACGCCATCTTCGAGGGCCTGTTCCTGGGCGTGCTCAGCCGCGCGTACAACGACGCCTGGCAGGGCGCCCCGGTGCAGGCGGTGCTCGGCACCATGGCGGTCTTCGCCGGCATGCTCATCGCCTACCGGGCCCGGATCATCCGGGTCACCGCGCGCTACCAGCGCATCGGCATGGCGATCGCCATCGGCTTCGTGCTCGCGATGGTGGTCAACCTGCTGTTCGCGGCGTTCGGCAGCGGTGACGGCCTGGGCCTGGCCACCGGCGGCCTGGGCATCGTCTTCTGCCTGCTCGGCATCGGCCTCGGCGCGTTCTTCCTGTCGCTGGACTTCAAGCAGGTCGAGGACGGCATCCGCTACGGCGCCCCGCGCAACGAGTCGTGGCTGGCCGCGTTCGGCCTGACGCTGTCGCTGGTGTGGATCTACCTGGAGCTGCTGCGGCTGATCGCGATCCTGCGCGACTGACCGCGGCCGCCAGGGCCGCATGAGGGGCGAACGGGCCGCAGGGAAGCGCGAGCTTCCCTGCGGCCCGTTGCGGCGTCGGGTGAGGGTAGGACGGGGATGAGGGGGAACGGGGGCCGAACAGGCCCGGCATTACAGGAGGTTGCGGGCAGCCCGGCGCAGGTCGTACTCATGGACCAGGGCCTTGGCGTGACCGTAGGAGAGGTCGTGCTCGCTGCGCAGCCAGCTGACCTTGTCGTCGAAGCGGAGGAATGACGGGCCGTCGTCGAGGGCGCGCAGCCACTCGTTGATCTCGCGGCCGGTGCAATGGGGGATGCGGTCGAGCAGGTTCCGGTGGGTTTCCTCGGAGAAGTGCGTTTGGGACATCGGCGCCTCCGGTATGTGGTCCGGTCACCCCACGGTGCCCGAATGGTCGGTTGTTGGCAACCATCCCGCGCCACCGGAAAGGAGTGGGAGGCACTTCGCGCGCCCCGGTAGGGTCCCCGGTATGCCCGAAACCGCCGCCCTGCACACCGCCGTGGAACGCCTCGCCGGACGGCTGCGCTCGCTTCCGCAACGCCGGTTGCAGGCGGGTGCCGCGGCCGAGGGCCTCGAACTCGCCCGCTGGCTGGCCCGGCAGGCGCAGCTGCTGGAGTTCCCCGGGCGTGAGCCGCGCGAGGTCCCGGACGACGGCATCTTCGTGGTCGGTGACCAACTGGCGGTCGCGGGAAACGAGTTGGTCAGGGCGCTGGGGACGGGCCAGGGCGCCGGAGCCGGTGCCGGAGCCGAGGGCGATGACGCCGTGCCGGCAGGCGAAGTGTCCGGCTCCGGGCAGGCAGCGGCGGTGCTGGCCGAGGCGCTGGAGCGGGTGGCGCGCGCCGCCAAGGCGGTCGGCTGACCGGGGTTGGGCGAGGTGCCGCCCGAACACGGCGGACAGGGGCCGCGCAGGCCCGTGTCGGGGCCGTGGCGGCCCGTGCGGGCCGCGGCGGCGGTCAGAGCGAGGCCACGACCCGGTCGGCCAGGACGTACACGCTCTCGTCGCCGTAGGCGAAGGTGAGCGCGTACGCGCCGGCTATCGCGGATCCGCCGCGCAGCACCGGCACTTCGCCGCGGTCCAGTGCCTTGGACAGCTGCAGCGCGGTCTCCCGGTGGCCTGGGGTCATGCACAGCGTGGTGCCGTCGGCGAAGACGTACACGTCCAGGGTGCCGAGCGGTCCCGGGCGCACGTCGGCGAGCGGGATGCGCGCGTCGGCGAGGTCGGAGAGCCGCTCCGAGGTCTGGTCGCGGGAGGCGACGACCGGGGACGGCACGAAGTCCGGACCGGAGGGGTGCGGGATCATGCCCGGCGCCGGCAGGGTGACCTCGGTCGCCTCCGGCTCGGTCCCCGCGTCGGCCGCGGCCTCAGCGGCCGGCTCCAGGCCGGCGAAGTCCGCCTGGCGCGGCAGGTAGGGGAGGACCGGCGGGACCTCGTAGTCCGGGGTCTCGGAGGCGCCGGACGCGCTGCCCGCGTCCCCGGACACCCCGTACAGGCCGCCGCGGAAGAACCCGGTGTCGCCGGCCGCCTCGCGGGCCTCCTGCTCGGCCCAGAAGGCCCGTGCCTCGGCGAGTTCCCGCTCGCGCTCGTCGGCCAGGGCGCCGGCGACCGCGGCGCGGATGTCGACGTCGGCCTCGCGCGGGGCGGGCACGTGAAGAGCGGCGAGGTCACGGCGCAGGGCGGACAGCTCGCGGCGGACGCCACGGGCGGAGAGCAGGGCGGCGGAACCCGCGGCCACGGCGAGACCCGCGGCCACCAGCAGGACGGTGAAGTTGGCACTCACTGACGTACTCCCGACTGATGCGACCCGAGCAATGCCCACCACAGTGGCGGGCGAAACTTCCCCCACACATCACTTTGCCGGTAAACCCCTGGCCTTCGCAGTGCGGAACGTCATGAAAGCGGCATGAAAAGGACAGCTCCACCCCTGTGTGGTGCCACCTTGCCCGCCATCTGACCTGCGCAAACGGGGCGCCCCCGGGGAAAAATCAGATCCCGGGGGCGATTTCGTTGCGACTTATGTCACACCGCGTGCTCCTTGCATTCGTGCAATTACCCTGAGTGGAACTCCGCCCGAATTCCGTTCTCGTGCCTCGGGCGGCCCCTACCGTCCGCCGCGGCTCAGCTCAGCCGTGCGTGCTGGTGGTCGCGCTGAGTTTCGCCTTCGCTGCCGGCAGGTGCCGCCCTCGTGCCTCGGGCGGCCCCTACCGTCCGCTGCGGCTCAGCTCAGCCGCTCCAGGACCATTGCCATGCCCTGACCGCCGCCGACGCACATCGTCTCCAGGCCGAACTGCTTGTCGTGGAACTGGAGGCTGTTGATGAGGGTGCCGGTGATGCGGGCGCCGGTCATGCCGAAGGGGTGGCCGACCGCGATGGCGCCGCCGTTGACGTTCAGGCGGTCCAGGTCGATGCCGAGGTCGCGGTAGGACGGGATCACCTGGGCCGCGAAGGCCTCGTTGATCTCGACCAGGTCGATGTCGCCGATGGACATACCGGCCCGCCGCAGGGCCTGCTTCGACGCCTCGACCGGGCCGTAGCCCATGATCTCCGGGGAGAGCCCGGAGACGCCGGTGGACACCACGCGGGCCAGCGGCGTGATGCCCAGCTCGCGGGCCTTGGTGTCGGACATGACGACCAGGGCGGCGGCGCCGTCGTTGAGGGGGCAGCAGTTGCCCGCGGTGACCGTCCCGTCGGGGCGGAACACCGGCTTCAGGCCCGCCACGCCGTCCAGGGTGACGCCCGCGCGCGGCCCGTCGTCCTTCGCCACCACCGAGCCGTCCGGGAGCGTCACAGGGGTGATCTCGCGCTCCCAGAAGCCGTTGGCGAGCGCGGCCTCGGCCAGGTTCTGCGAGCGGACGCCGAACTCGTCCTGTTCCTGCCGGGTGATGCCCTTGAGCGCCGCCAGGTTCTCCGCGGTCTGGCCCATCGCGACGTAGGCGTCCGGTACCAGCCCGTCCTCGCGCGGGTCGTGCCACTCCCCGCCGCCCTGCTCGGCGCGCTTGAGGGTGCGCGCCTGGGCGTCGGCGAAGAGCGGGTTCATCGTGTCGGGCAGGCTGTCGGAGTTGCCCTTGGTGAAGCGGGAGACCATCTCGACGCCGGCCGAGATGAAGACGTCACCCTCACCCGCCTTGATCGCGTGCATGGCCATGCGCGTGGTCTGCAGCGACGAGGAGCAGTAGCGGGTGACGGTGCAGCCCGGCAGGTGGTCCATGCCCATCTGCACGGCCACGATCCGGCCCATGTTGAAGCCCTGCTCGCCGCCGGGCAGCCCGCAGCCCAGCATCAGGTCGTCGATGTCCCGCGGGTCCAGCTGCGGCACCTTGGCCAGCGCCGTCCCGATGATGGTGGCGGCCAGGTCGTCCGGGCGCAGCTCCTTGAGCGACCCCTTGAAGGCGCGTCCGATGGGTGAACGGGCGGCAGAGACGATGACGGCTTCGGGCATCGCGGCACTCCTCGGCGGCGCAGGGGGCGGACTCGGTTGCGGGCTCCCAGGGAAGTTACCCGCAGGTATCGCGGCGAGTCATCAGACCGCTGCTGTGATGCGGGCTACTTTCTGAGCGCTTGCTTACCCGATGCTACGCCGAGCGGGAGGACGCGCCGTCCCCCGTGCCGCCCGCCGCGTCGCCTGTCGTGCCGCCCGCCGCGGCGGAGGCGGCGCCGTCAGTGCCGTCTGTGCCCTCCTGCTGCGGCTGCTCCTCATCCTCAAGCGGACGGCGGCGGCGCCGCTTGAGCAGCGCCCAGCGTCCGCGCGGTCCCGTGCCGGCCTGGGCCGCCGTGACCTCGGTGCCGCCCTCGGACGCCGCCTCGACGGCCGCCTCGGCGACCGGCAGGAAGCCCTCGCCGCGCCGGGCGTCCGGCTGCTCGTCGGCCTCCGGCCACAGCCCCAGGCAGGCGCACAGGGTCGGCAGCAGTGCCATCGCGGCGGTGGCGTAGCCCTCGGCCGACGGGTGGTAGTTGTCCGGGCCGAACAGCTCCCGCGGCCGCGCCTCGAACTCCGGGCCCAGCAGGTCGCCGAGCGACACGGTGCGGCCGCCCAGGCCGACCACCGCGATGGTCTGCGCCGCCGCCAGCTGCCGGCTCGCCCGGCGGGCCAGCCAGCGCAGCGGCTGGTAGACCGGCTCGACGGAGCCCAGATCAGGGCAGGTGCCGACCACCACCTCCGTGCCGGCCGCGCGCAGCCGCCGCACCGCGTCCGACAGCAGCCGCACCGAGGTGGCCAGCGGCATCCGCCGGGTCACGTCGTTGGCGCCGATCATGATGACCGCCACGTCCGGCGGCGGCACCGAGGAGTCCAGCAGCAGCGACACCTGCCGGTCCAGGTCGTCGGACTTGGCGCCGGGCAGGGCCACGTTCACCAGCCGCACGGGCCGTTCCGCGACCGCGGCCAGGCCCGAGGCGAGCAGCGCCCCCGGGGTCTCCCGGGCCCGGCGCACGCCCTGCCCGGCGGCCGTGGAGTCGCCGAGGAAGCCCAGCCGCAGCGCGGGCTCGTCGGTGTGGTGCGCGAACGCCGAACCGTAGCGGCCGTCCGCCCGCGGCGGCACGTCCCCCGAGCCGCCGACCAGCCGCTTGGCCAGCCGGACCTCGGTCAGCAGCAGCCCGACGGCCGCGCCGCCGACCAGGCCGATCCCGCCACCGCCGTACGCAGCGGCGGTCGCGATCCGCCGTGCCACCCTCGCCCTCGACATCGAGCAGGCCACCTTCCTGTGCTTGGGCCCGTACACCGACGTGGTGCCCCACGCGGCTCCCGGACCAACGTCGCAGCCGTCACACCCACGTCAACGCCCACCGGGCCGCCGACGTTTCGTGCGGGGCGCGGACGGCACCAATAGGCTGGCCGCACCATCACGGAGAACCCGGAGACAACGGTGCAGTTTCACGACTCGATGATCAGCCTCGTCGGCAACACCCCGCTGGTGAGACTCCACAGCGTGACCGAGGGCATCCAGGCGACCGTCCTGGCCAAGGTCGAGTACTTCAACCCCGGCGGTTCGGTGAAGGACCGCATCGCGCTGCGCATGATCGAGGCCGCGGAACGCAGCGGCGAGCTCAAGCCCGGCGGCACCATCGTCGAGCCGACCTCGGGCAACACCGGCGTGGGCCTGGCGATGGTCGCCCAGACCAAGGGCTACCACTGCATCTTCGTCTGCCCCGACAAGGTGTCCATGGACAAGATCAACGTCCTGCGGGCGTACGGCGCCGAGGTCGTGGTCTGCCCGACCGCCGTCGACCCCGAGCACCCCGACTCGTACTACAACGTGTCCGACCGGCTGGTGCGCGAGACGCCCAACGCCTGGAAGCCCGACCAGTACAGCAACCCCAACAACCCGCTGTCGCACTACCACTCCACCGGCCCGGAGCTGTGGGAGCAGACCGACGGGCGGATCACCCACTTCGTGGCCGGCGTCGGCACCGGCGGCACCATCTCCGGTACCGGCCGCTACCTCAAGGACGTCAGCGAGGGCCGGGTGCAGGTGGTCGGCGCGGACCCCGAGGGCTCGGTGTACAGCGGCGGTTCCGGCCGTCCCTACCTGGTCGAGGGCGTCGGCGAGGACTTCTGGCCGACCGCCTACGACCGCGACGTCGCCGACGAGATCGTGGCGGTCTCCGACAAGGACTCCTTCCAGATGACCCGCCGGCTGGCCCGCGAGGAGGGCCTGCTGGTCGGCGGCTCCTGCGGCATGGCCGTGGTGGCCGCGCTCAAGGTCGCCGAGCGGCTCGGACCGGACGACGTGGTGGTCGTGCTGCTGCCGGACAGCGGCCGCGGGTACCTGTCGAAGATCTTCAGCGACGAGTGGATGAGCTCGCACGGCTTCCTCGACGAGGGCGAGGGCGAGGCGCGGGTCGCCGACGTGCTCGCCAACAAGCAGGGCACCATCCCCAACCTGGTCCACATGCACCCGGACGAGACGGTCGGGCAGGCGATCGAGGTGCTGCGCGAGTACGGCGTGTCGCAGATGCCGGTCGTCAAGCCCGGCGCCGGGCACCCGGACGTGATGGCCGCCGAGGTGGTCGGCTCGGTCGTCGAGCGCGAACTGCTGCACGCGCTGTTCGGCAAGAAGGCGACGCTGGAGGACCCGCTGGAGAAGCACATGTGCCCGCCGCTGCCGCAGGTCGGCTCCGGCGAGCCGGTCGGCGACCTGATGGGCGTCCTGGAGAACGCCGACGCGGCGATCGTGCTGGTCGAGGGCAAGCCCACCGGGGTGGTCAGCCGCCAGGACCTGCTGGCCTTCCTGGCCGGTCACGGCGCCGCCTGAGCCGGACCAGGGTTCGCGGAAGTGGTACACCCGCGACACGTCGACGCAGCACGGGCTTAACACGCCTCCGGCACATTGGGTGATGTCGCACCGGGCGGCCAACGGGAACCCACCGAACACCACGGGGGTCCCGCAGGAGCCGGCCGGCGCGGCACACCGACGGCACCAGGGCTTCCGGAGCGGCTCCCGGATCCATGGTGGCCAGGACGCGCACGGCCAGGCCCTGACCCGGCCCGCGTCCCGCGGGAACCGCCGTCGTCCCGCCCTCCGAGCTCGCCTCGGGGGTGCGGCGGTTCCCGCCTCACTTCTCCTCCCGGCGCCCTTCGCCGGGCGCGGTCGGGCGCCGGGCACGCAGCCTGGCGCCCGGCGCCTTCCACGAGGCCCGCGGGCCCCCGCGGCGGCTACGACCAGTCGTCCTTGTCCTGCTTGGAGCGCGGCCCGAAGATCGAGCCCATGCTCTGGGCGACGTTCACCCCGACGATGCCCGCCCAGCTGATGAACAGTCCGGTCGCGCCGGCGTTGGCCGCGCCGATGGCCGACAGCGGGATGGCCAGCACCAGGGTGATCCCGGCGAACCCGTAGCGTGCGAAGCGCGGGTTCGGCTCCGGCGGCCCGATGGGGCGGCGGTCGGCGCGGGCGAACGAGGTCTGCTGCTGGGCCAGTTCACGGCGCACCCGCTGCTCGACATGGCTGTCGACGCGCTGTGTCACCTTCTCCATGAAGGAGTCGACCAGCTCCGACTCGTACTCCGGTCCGAGATCCTTGCGCGCCTGCAAGGTGGCGGAGAGTTCCTTGGTGAGTTCCGGGTCGCGGGCGTCCATAGCCCTACCGTAGACAGGAGCGGGGGTGGGCGACACTGGGGTTAGCCCCCGATTTCCTCGGGGGTCTGCCGTCCTTGAGGAGGATCCGCGATGCCCCATGCGCCTGTGCTCACCGCGCTCTGCGCCGGCACGGACGGGCGGGACCGGAAGGACGCCGTCACGGTCGACGGGCGGTCCTGCGGGTACGAGGAGCTGCTGGGGGCGGCGGGCGCGGTCGCCCGCCGCGCCGCCGGGACCAAGGCGTTCGCCATCGAGGCGACCGCGTCGCTGGAGACGGTGGCCGCCGCGGTGGGCGCGCTGCTGGCCGGCGTCCCCCTGGTGCCGGTCCCGCCGGACGCGGGACCGCAGGAGCGGGAGCACATCCTGCACGACTCCGGCGCCGAGGTGGTGCCGGTGGACTTCCGCGAGCGCGCCGACTTCACCGGAACGCCGGCCGGGCAGGCCGCGATGGTGCTCTACACCTCCGGCACCACCGGCCCGCCCAAGGGCGTGGTGATCGGGCGGGACGCGATCGCGGCCGACCTCGACGGCCTGGCCGCGGCCTGGGAGTGGACGGCCGAGGACACCCTGGTGCACGGGCTGCCGCTGTTCCACGTGCACGGCCTGGTGCTGGGCGTCCTCGGCGCCCTGCGTGTCGGCAGTCGCGTGGTGCACACCGGACGGCCCACACCCGCGGCCTACGCGGCGGCCGGCGGCAGCCTGTACTTCGGCGTCCCCACGGTGTGGCACCGGGTGGTGCGCGACGAGCCCGCGGCGCGGGCGCTGTCCGCGGCACGGCTGCTGGTGTCGGGCAGCGCGGCGCTGCCCGCGCCGGTCTTCCACGACCTGAAGGCGCTCAGCGGCCACGAGCCGGTGGAGCGCTACGGCATGACGGAGTCGCTGATCACGCTCAGCGCGCGGGCGTCGGGTCCGCGGCAGCCCGGCGCCGTCGGCACCCCGCTGCCCGGGATCACCACCCGGATCGCCGAGTCCGCCGACGGCATCGGCGAACTCCAGCTGCAGGGGCCGACGCTGTTCGACGGCTACCTGGGCCGCCCGGACGCCACCGCGGCCGCCTACACCGCCGACGGCTGGTTCCGCACCGGCGACATCGCCTCGATCGACGAGGACGGCACGCACCGGATCGTCGGCCGGGCCTCCACGGACCTGATCAAGTCCGGCGGCTACCGGATCGGCGCGGGCGAGGTCGAGAACGCCCTGCTGGCCCACCCCGCGGTCCGCGAGGCGGCGGTGGTCGGCGTCCCGCACGACGACCTCGGGCAGGAGATCGTCGCCTATGTGGTGGCCGACGGCGTCGCCGAGCGGGAGCTGACCGACTTCGTGGCGGCCCTGCTGTCGGTGCACAAACGGCCCCGCAGGGTGCGGTTCCTCGCTGAGCTGCCGCGAAACGCGATGGGCAAGCCACAAAAGCGCTTGCTTCCACCCCTGTGAGCGGGATAGGCGTAGATGGCCCCGAAGTTGTCCCTTGCCGGTCGGCAAGTAGGCTCGTGGCGCAACAACCGAACCCCATTACCGGACGGCGACCGCCCGTCCGGGTCGCCGATACCCGGGAACCGCTCCAAAGGGTGGCGGTGATACGTCCTGCCATGGAGGCAGCACCGCATGTTCCACCGCATCGGACGCACCGTCGTCCGCCATCCCGTATGGACGATCGTGGCGTGGGTGATCGCCGCCGTCGCGATCGTCGCCACCGCCCCCAGCCTGCCGTCCAACAGTGACGAGAGCAGCTTCCTGCCCAGCAGCTACGAGTCGATCAAGGCGATGAACGTCCAGGAGAAGGCGTTCCCGCAGGCCTTCACCCCGGCCGCGATCGTGCTCTACCAGCGCACCGACGGCAAGCCGCTGACGACCGCCGACAAGGCGGACATCACGCGGATCACCACAGGGCTGGGCGACAAGAAGATCGACCAGGTCCAGAAGATCGTCGACGGCAGCGAGTCCAAGGACCACAAGTACAAGACCGCGCTGGTCCAGATGGACAAGAAGTCCGCGGGCCAGCCCAAGCAGGCCGACGCCGCCAAGGCGCTGCGCGACGACTCGACCGCACTCGCCAAGGGCACCGCGCTGAAGGTCCAGGTCGGCGGTCAGGCCGCGCAGGGCCTCGACCAGCAGGACGCCGGCAAGACCTCGGACGCCGTGGCGCTGTTCGGTTCGCTGCTGATCATCATCGTGACCCTGTCGATCATCTTCCGATCGCCGCTGGTGGCGATCATGCCCCTTGTGCTGCTGGTCGGCGTGGTCTTCACCGTCGCCAACGCGCTGATCGCCGACGCCACCAAGATCTTCGGACTCCAGGCGAACAGCTCGATCTCGGCACTGCTGATCGTGGTGGTGCTCGGCGTCGGCACCGACTACTTCCTGTTCCTGATGTTCCGTTACCGCGAACGCCTGCGCGCCGGTGACGAACCCAAGCAGGCGATGATCAACGCGGTCGCCCGGGTCGGCGAGGCCATCGCCTCGGCGGCCGGCGCGGTCATCATCGCCTTCTGCGCGCTGGCCCTGTCGACCCTGGGCTTCCTCACCCAGCTCGGCCCGGCCCTGGCGATCCTGGTCGCGGTGACCCTGCTGGCGGGCCTCACGCTGTTCCCGGCGATCTGCTCGCTGATCCCGCCGCGGGCGCTGTTCTGGCCCGGCAAGAAGTGGCGCGAGGAGCCGCGCGGCACCCGGTACGCGGCCGTCGGCCGGCTGATGGCCCGCAAGCCCGCGATGGTCGCGGTCGTCTCCGGCGCGGTCATGCTGGTGCTGGCCATCGGCACCTTCGGCTACAAGGCGTCCTACGACCTGGCCTCCGGCTCCATCCCCAAGACCAAGGAGTCGATGGTCGTCCAGGACACGCTCAGCACGGCGTACTCCGCGGGCGCGGCCGCACCGACCAACGTCTACGTCACCAGCAAGGACGGCAAGGCGCTCAGCGGCGACCTGACCGGGTTCGCAGCCAAGCTGCGCGGAGTGGACGGCGTGGCCGGCGTCACCTTCGACCAGGCCAAGGACGTCAACAAGGCCGGCACCACCGCCAACTACACGGTGACGCTGAAGTACGAGGCCGCCACCGACCAGGCGATCGCCGCGGTCGGCGACGTCCGCACCGTCGCCCACGAGAACGCGCCGCCCGGAACCGAGGCGCTCGTCGGCGGCACGTCCTCGATCTACAAGGACATCAACGCGGCGGTGAACCACGACTACCGCACGGTCTTCCCGGTCGCCGCGGTGCTCATCATGGTGATCCTCGGCCTGCTGCTGCGGAGCGTGGTCGCGCCGTGGTACCTCATCGCGTCCGTGGGCCTCGGCTTCGGCGCGACGCTCGGCACCACGGTGTGGATCTTCGGCCGCGGCGACGGCCTGATCTTCATGCTGCCGATCATCATGTACCTGTTCGTGGTGGCGATCGGCACGGACTACAACATCCTGATGATCGCCCGGCTCAGGGAAGAGGCCCAGGAGGGCCGGGAGCCCCGCGAGGCGGCCAGCGAGGCCCTCAAGCACGCGGGCCCGACGATCGGCGCGGCCGGCTTCATCCTCGCCGCGACCTTCGCGACGCTGATGCTGTCCGGCAACGACTTCCTGATGGAGATGGGCTTCACCGTCGCGTTCGGCATCGTGATCGCCGCGTTCGTGATGGCGATGTTCTTCACGCCGAGCCTCACCGCCCTGATCGGGCACGCGGCCTGGTGGCCGGGCCACGCGGACCGGGCCCAGAGCCTGCCGTCCGGCACGGGCCAGGACGGTCCGGGCGACGGCGGCGGTCCGCGCGACCCGCGTGACCTGGAGGAGTCCCGCCGGGGCTGATCCCCGGGGAGCGGTCCAGGAGTTGTCCACAGGGGCCGGGCAGGTGTCGGACACCTGCCCGGCCCCTTGGGCTACGCTGACCGGAACGTGAGCGGTTGCACAGAGTGACGGGCCGTCGAGTGAGGGTCCGTCACGGGCAGCTGCCGGTACTGCCGCCGCGGACTGCCGTGCGGGCCGGCCGGGGAGGCCGGCGTCCGGCGGGGTCCGGGGCTTTCCGGGGACGGGCACGAGGTACGGGGGCCGTGATGGGGGATGTGGGCGAGCGGGCGGCGAACGGGTCGCCCGGCCGGTCGGAGGACCGGGCCGCGGGGGACGCGGCGGGATCGGTGGATACGGAGCAGCCGGTGGCGGCGGCCGGACCGGCGCGGGGCGCCGGAGACGGCGAGGTGCTGCTGCCGGGGCCGCGCTGGCGGCGGGGGGTGCTGCTGGCGCCCGGGCTCGCGGTGCTGGGGTTCCTGCTGCTGATCGGCACGGCGGTGGAGGACGACCAGCACGGCAAGCACGCCGCGGCGCTGTGCCACCGGCTGGCGGTGCCCTGGACGCTCGTCGCGATGGCCTGGGCGTCGCTGCTGTGCGGGGCGGCGGCGGCCGTGGTGTGCGTGCTGTTCTTCCGTGCGGCGCGGCGCGCGGGGCAGCAGGGTGCGGAGTGCTGGCAGGGCACGCTGGCGGTCTGCATATGCGTGGCCGACGTGCTGGCGCTGATCTTCCAGGTGGTCGCGGTCTACGGCGTGCACGCCGAGTCCGGCGAGGCGTACTGGAACTGCGCGGGGGTGCGGGAGTTGACCGCGGTGCTGGGCGGCTGGTGAGGCCGCGCGGGCGGAGCTGGTGACGTGCCGAAGTGCCGAAGTGCCGGCGGGCTGACCGGCCGACGTGCCGATGTGCTGACGTGCCGACGGGCGCGGATGGGCGGGCGCGCGGGTGCGCCGGGGGTGCGCGGCGGCTCGTCCGGGGCGCCGCCGGGGTTGCCGGACTGCATATCCTCATGCAGAGTCAGGGGCGAGTGAATAACGGCCGGTGGTGACCGGGCGGACGAGGCCAGGGACGGACGACGATGGGCAGCGGGGACGGCGCCGCGCGCGGTGCGGACGGCGTGCACCGGACGGGCGGCGCGCAGGGCGCGGGCACAGCCGGTGCGGGAGACGCGGGCGCGGGGCACGCGTCGGCGCGGCTGCTGCGGCTGTTCGAGGCGCACCGGCTCACCCCGACGCAGCGGCGCATCGCGCACTGCCTGGTCCGCAAGGCCGACGAGGCGCCGTTCCTGTCCAGCGTGGAGGTCGCCGAACTCGCGGGCGTCAGTCAGCCGTCCGTGACCCGGTTCGCGGTCGCCCTCGGCTTCGACGGCTACCCGGCGCTGCGCCGGCATCTGCGGGAGGTCGCCCCGGCGGCCGCCGCACCGGACAGCGCCGCGCTCAACGAGTACCAGCAGGCGGTGCAGGCCGAGATCGAGAACCTCCAGCACCTGGCGACGCTGCTCGCCGACACCGGTCCGGTCGCCAGGGCGGGGGCGGTGCTCGCCGCCTCGCGGCCGCTGCCGGTGCTGGGGCTGCGGGCGGCCGGCGCCCAGGCCCGCGGCTTCGCGTACTTCGCGGCCAAGGTCCACCCGGACGTGCGGCTGCTGGACGAGGGCGGCACGATGCTCGCCGACCGGCTGGACGCCGCGGTGCGCGCCGGCGCGAGCGCGCTGCTGTGCTTCGCCCTGCCGCGGCATCCGCGGGAGACCGTCGACACGCTGGCGTACGCGAAGGAGGCCGGGCTGACCGTGGTCACCGTCGCCGACAGCGCGTTCGCGCCGGTCGCCGCGCACAGCGACCTGCTGCTGCCCGCGGCCGTCGGCACCGGGCTGGCCTTCGACACCGCGTGCGCGCCGATGCTGCTGGGCCGGGTCCTGCTGGAGTCGATGTGCGACGACCTGCCGGACGCGCAGGCGCGGCTGGAGGAGTTCGACGCGCACGCCGCCGCCCGCGGGGTGTTCGTCGACTGAGCGGGGGCAGCGCCACACCCCGCCGGACGCCGCGCGGGGCGGTTTCCTCATGGACCGGGCCGGTTTCCTCACGAGAATCTGAGAAACGCGACGTACTCTCCGCAGCACACATGACGGCTGACGAAGGAGGGAGCGCAGCGTGGTGCGCGGGGCCTACACATTGGCGCGGGTTGCGGTGACGGTGCGCGCGGCGGCGAGCTGGCTGTGGTGGCTGGGCGTGGTCGCGGCGGTGCCGGGCACGGCGGTGACGTTCAGTCCCATGGGCCGGCGGATCGGGGTGATGGCGGGCGCGGCCCTGTTCCTCGTGGCCGCGGTGGCGGCGTTCGCGATCCGCGGCGGGCGGTACGAGGTGCGGGCCCGCGCGGCGTCGCGGGCCGCGAAGTCGGTGTACCTCCAGGACCGCAGGGTGACCGTGCGCACGTGGCTGCGGCGGCGCCGGTGGTGGCTGGCGCTGGCGTTCGTGCTGGCCCTCGCGTCCAACGCGGGCCTGCCCTGCGCGGGCGGCATGCTGCTGGGCGGCATCGGCGCGGGCCTGTGGGCCAGGTCGCTGCGCCTGGGCGGGATGGAGCGCGCCAAGGACGCGCTGCTGTGGGTGCGGCCCGACGGCGACCCGGCCGCCTACCAGCTGACCGGGATCGCCGCGGGCGACGCCGCACCCGGAGGGGGCCGGCGCCGCCGCTGAGCGGCGGCCCGGCGCCCCGGCCGGTCGCTCAGAGCCCGCGGCGCAGCGGCGGCAGGCCGCCGCCGCTCTCCGCGATCAGCTCGGCCTCGGACTGCGCGGTCCGCACCGGCACGAACTCCACGGTGCCGTCCGTGCGGGCGGTGTAGCCGTGCACGGCGGGCCGGGGCAGCGAGTTGTAGGCGAAGTGGTTGGAGAAGTAGTACGCGCCGGTGTCCAGCAGGGCGACGTGGTCGCCGGCCTCCAGCAGCGGCAGCGGGCGCCCCTTGGCGACCAGGTCGCCGGCGAAGCAGCAGGGCCCGGCGACGTCCTGGACGACCGGCTCGCCGGCCTTCTCCCGGCCCTTGGCGTCCAGCGCCTGCACCCGGATCGGCCAGGCGTCCGGCACGAACACCGTGCGGGTGGCGACCTGCGCGCCCGCGTGCGTCACCGCGATCGCCCGCCCGCCCGCGGACTTGGCGTACTCGACCCGGGCCAGCACGGTGCCGTTCTTGGCCAGCAGCGACCGGCCGAACTCGGTGACCAGGCCGTAGCGCCCGTCGAACAGGCCGGGGACCTCGGCCCGCAGCAGGCCGGCGTAGTCGGCGTAGCTTGGGGTCGTCTCGTCGGAGTCGAAGTTGACGGGCAGGCCGCCGCCGATGTCCAGGACGGTCACCTGCTGCCGGCCGGCGGCGGCGTTGATCCGCTCGGCCAGCTCGTAGGCCGCCCTGACGCCCGCGGCCATCAGCTCCAGGGGAACACCCTGCGAGCCGGTGTGGGTGTGCAGCCGGTTGAGCCACGGGCGTTCGGCGTAGGCGCGCAGCACCCATTCCTCGGCGCCCGGGTCGCGCAGCGCCACACCGAACTTGGAGGTGGACGTCGCGGTGCTCATCGCGCCGATGCTGCCCGCGCCGATCTGCGGGTTGACCCGCAGCCCGACGGGCGAGGCGGAGCCGCTCTCCTGGCGCAGGGCGTCGATACGGGCCAGCTCCTGCGGGTTGTCGGCGTTGACGGCGATGCCGAGGGCGAGGGCCTCGCGCAGTTCGGCGACGGTCTTGGCGGGGGAGTCCAGCACCGTGCGCGCGGCCGGGATGCCGGCCGCGCGGGCCAGCGCCAGCTCGCCGGGGCTGGCGACCTCGGCGCCCAGGCCGCACTCGCCGAGCAGCGCGAGCACCGGGACCAGGGACGCGGCCTTGACGGCGAAGGTGTGCGTGATCTCGACGCCGGGCGTGGCGAAAGCGGCGTGCAGGGCCGTCGCCGACTGTTCGATGCCGGTGATGTCCAGCAGGCCCACCACCGGCTCCTGCTCGCCGACCAGCCCGTGCTCCACCGCCGCACGCAGGGCGTGCCCTCGCCGTATCCCCAGCTCATCCGTCATGACAGCCATCCCATCACCTCGTCTCGCGGCGCCGCCACCCGGTCCACTGGGCGGACCTTGTTGACTAGAGCTATTCAGCCAATCAGGATGTGAATGGACGACATCACGACGAGGAGGCCGGACCGATGACGGGACCGAGGCCGGTGCGCGCACCGCGCGGCACGGAGCTGAGCGCTCAGGGATGGCAGCAGGAAGCCGCGCTGCGGATGCTGCAGAACAACCTCGACCCGGAGGTGGCCGAGCACCCCGACAAGCTGGTGGTCTACGGCGGGACCGGCAAGGCCGCCCGGGACTGGAACTCCTTCGACGCGATGGTGCGCACCCTGCGCGGCCTGAAGCAGGACGAGACGATGCTCGTCCAGTCCGGCCGGCCGGTGGGCGTGATGCAGACCCACGAGTGGGCGCCGCGCGTGCTCATCGCCAACTCCAACCTGGTCGGCGACTGGGCGACCTGGGAGGAGTTCCGCCGCCTGGAGGCGCTCGGCCTGACCATGTACGGGCAGATGACCGCCGGCTCGTGGATCTACATCGGCACCCAGGGCATCCTGCAGGGCACCTACGAGACCTTCGCCGCCGTCGCCGAGAAGAAGTTCGGCGGCAGCCTCGCCGGGACGATCACGCTCACCGCCGGCCTCGGCGGCATGGGCGGCGCGCAGCCGCTCGCCGTCACCATGAACGGCGGCGTGGTGCTGTGCATCGACTGCGACCCGCGGGCCATCACCCGCCGCATCGAGCACCGCTACCTCGACGTGCGGGCCGACTCCCTGGAGCACGCCCTGCGGCTGGCCACACAGGCCCGCGACGAGCGCCGGCCGCTGTCGATCGGCGTGCTGGGCAACGCCGCCGAACTCGTCCCGCAACTGCTCGCCATGGGCGCCCCGATCGACATCGTCACCGACCAGACCTCCGCCCACGACCCGCTGGCGTACCTGCCGCTGGGCGTCGACTTCGCCGACATGGCCGCGCTGGCGGCGGACAAGCCCGCCGAGTTCACCCAGCGGGCGCGGGAGTCCATGGCCCGGCACGTGGAGGCCATGGTCGGCTTCCAGGACGCCGGCGCCGAGGTCTTCGACTACGGCAACTCCATCCGCGGAGAGGCCCAACTCGCGGGTTACGAGCGAGCGTTCGCCTTCCCCGGCTTCGTCCCCGCCTACATCAGGCCGCTGTTCTGCGAGGGCAAGGGCCCATTCCGCTGGGCGGCGCTGTCCGGCGACCCCGCCGACATCGCGGCCACCGACCGCGCGATCCTCGACCTGTTCCCGGAGAACGACTCGCTGGCCCGCTGGATCCGGATGGCCGGCGAGCGGGTCCACTTCCAGGGCCTGCCGGCCCGGATCTGCTGGCTGGGCTACGGCGAGCGGGACCGAGCGGGCGAGCGGTTCAACGAGATGGTCGCCGACGGCACCCTCAAGGCCCCGATCGTGATCGGCCGCGACCACCTGGACTGCGGCTCGGTGGCCTCCCCGTACCGGGAGACCGAGGCGATGCTGGACGGCTCGGACGCCATCGCGGACTGGCCGCTGCTCAACGCGATGGTCAACGTGGCCTCCGGCGCCTCGTGGGTGTCGATCCACCACGGCGGCGGCGTCGGCATCGGCCGCTCGATCCACGCCGGGCAGGTCACCGTCGCCGACGGCACCGTGCTGGCCGGCGAGAAGATCCGCCGCGTGCTGACCAACGACCCCGGCATGGGCGTCATCCGCCACGTCGACGCCGGCTACGACCGCGCCGACGAGGTCGCCGCCGACCGCGGGGTGCGCGTCCCCATGCGGGAGGGCGGCGACCGGTGACCGGCGGCGCACCCGGCACGACCGCCCCCGGCACCACCGGCGGCGGCAGCGGCTTCCACGGCATGTGGCGCGACCTGCTCCCGATCGGCCGGCACCCGGGGTCCGGCGGCTACCGCCGCTACGCCTGGACCGCGGCCGACACGGACTGCCGGGCCTGGTTCCGGCAGGAGGCCACCGCCCGCGGCCTGGCCTACGAGGTCGACCGGAACGGCAACCAGTGGGCCTGGCTCGGCGATCCGTCCCAGGGCGGCGCCGTCGTCACCGGCTCCCATCTGGACTCGGTGCCCGACGGCGGCGCGTTCGACGGGCCGCTCGGCGTGGTCGCCGCGTTCGCCGCCCTCGACGAGCTGCGGGCCCGCGGCGCCCGGCCGGCCGCGCCGCTGGCGGTGGTGAACTTCGGCGACGAGGAGGGCGCCCGCTTCGGACTCGCCTGCGTCGGCTCCCGCCTGACCGCGGGCCAGCTCACCCCGCGCCAGGCGCACGAGCTGCGCGACGCCGACGGGGTGAGCCTGCCGCAGGCCATGGAGGCGGCCGGCCACGACCCGGACGCCATCGGCCCCGACCCCGAACGCCTCGCCCGCATCGGCGCGTTCGTCGAGCTGCACATCGAGCAGGGCCGCGCCCTCGACCTCGGCGGCAACCCGGTCGGCGTGGCGTCGGCGATCTGGCCGCACGGCCGCTGGCGGTTCGACTTCCACGGCCAGGCCAACCACGCCGGCACCACCCGGCTCGAGGACCGCCGCGACCCGATGCTCACCTACGCCACCACCGTGCTCACGGCCCGCAAGAAGGCCCGGCTGGCCGGCGCGCTGGCCACCTTCGGCAAGGTGGCCGTCGAACCCAACGGCGTCAACGCCATCCCGTCCCTGGTCAGGGGCTGGCTGGACTCGCGGGCCGCCGACGAGGACACCCTGGCCGCCGTGGTCGCCGCGATCGAGCAGGCGGCGCACGAACGCGGCGCCCGCGACGGGGTGGACGTGCGGGTCACCCGGGAGTCCTTCACCCCGGTGGTGGAGTTCGCCCACCAGCTGCGCGACACGCTCGCCGGCCTGGTCAGCCCGGACGCCCCGGCACCCGTTCTGCCCACCGGCGCGGGACACGACGCCGGAATCCTCTCGGCCGCGGTGCCGACCGCCATGCTGTTCGTACGGAACCCCACGGGCGTCTCGCACTCCCCGGCGGAATCGGCGGCCGAGGACGACTGCACGGCCGGGGTGACGGCACTGGCCGACGTACTGGAGGGTCTCGCGTGCAGGTGACGTATTGGCTGGAACACGCCTGGCTCGGCAGCCGGGTGGAACCGGGCGTCGCGCTGACCGCGACCGACGGCCGGATCACCGAGCTGCGCACCGAGGCGCCCGCGCCGCCGCCGGGGGCCACCGTGCTGCGCGGGCTGACCCTGCCCGGCCTGGCCAACGCCCACAGCCACGCCTTCCACCGCGCCCTGCGCGGCACCGTGCAGGTCGGCACCGGCACCTTCTGGACCTGGCGCGACATCATGTACTCGGTCGCCTTCCACCTCACCCCCGACTCGTACTTCGCGCTGGCCCGCGCGGTGTACGGCGAGATGGCGCTGGCCGGGATCACCTGCGTCGGCGAGTTCCACTACCTGCACCACCAGCCGGGCGGCGTCCCCTACTCCGACCCCAACGCGATGGGGCAGGCGCTGATCGCGGCCGCCGCCGAGGCCGGCATCCGGATCACCCTGCTGGACACCGCCTACCTGCACGGCGGCCTGTCCCGCGGCGGCTACCGCCCGCTGGAGGGGACGCAGGCCCGGTTCGGCGACGGCACGGCCGAGCGCTGGCACGCGCGCTGGTCGCAGCTCGAGGGCGGAGAGCACGCCAGGATCGGCGCGGCCCTGCACTCGGTGCGGGCGTTCTCCGACCGCGACGGCTACAAGGCGTTCGCCGAGTGGACCCGCGACGTGCCCACCCACATCCACCTGTCCGAGCAGCCGGCCGAGAACGAGGCGTGCGTCGCCGCCCACGGCCGCACCCCCGCCCGCCTGCTCGCCGACTCCGGCTTCTGGGGCCCGCTCACCACCGCCGTGCACGCCACCCACCTCACCGGCGAGGACATCTCCCTGCTCGGCCGGGCCGGCAGCACCGTGTGCATGTGCCCCACCACCGAGCGGGACCTGGCGGACGGCATCGGCCCGGCGCCCCAACTGCGGCGCGCAGGAAGCCCGTTGAGCCTGGGTAGCGACAGCCACGCGGTGATCGACCTGCTGGAGGAGGCGCGGGCGCTGGAACTCGACGAGCGGCTGCGCAGCCGCACCCGCGGCCACTGGACCGCCGCCCAGCTGCTGCGCGCCGCCACCGAGGACGGCCACGCCTGCCTCGGCTGGCCGGACGCCGGCCGGCTGGAGGCGGGTGCCCTCGCCGACTTCACCACGGTCGCGCTGGACTCGGTGCGCACCGCGGGACCGCCGCCCCGGCTCGGCGCCGAGACCGCGGTGTTCGCCGCGACCGCGGCCGACGTGCGGCACACCGTAGTCGGTGGCCGGCACGTCGTCCGCGACGGGCAGCACCAGCTGATCGACGACGTGCCGGCGGCGCTGGCCGCCGCGATCACCACCGCCACCCACGGCGCGACCACCGGCTGACCCGAGGAAACGGAGAACGACGGCCATGACGGCCAGCACGCTCATCACCCACATCGGCAGCCTGGTCACCAACGATCCGTCGCTCCCCGGCGCCGACCCCGCCTCCGGCCCGCTGGGACTGCTCCGCGACGCCGCGGTGGTCGTCCAGGGTGACCGCGTCGCCTGGGCCGGCCCGGCCGCCGGCGCACCCGCCACGGACAACGCGGTCGACGTGGGCGGCCGCGCGCTGCTGCCGGGGTTCGTCGACTCCCACTCCCACCTGGTGTTCGCCGGCGACCGCACCGCCGAGTTCGCCGCCCGGATGTCCGGCCGCCCCTACAGCGCCGGCGGGATCCGCACCACCGTCGCCGCGACCCGCGCCGCGTCCGACGACGAGCTGTCGGCGGCTGTCGGCCGTTATGTGGCCGAGGCGCTGCGGCAGGGCACCACCACCGTCGAGACCAAGTCCGGCTACGGCCTCACCACCCACGACGAGGCCCGCGCCCTGCGGATCGCCCGCGAGCACACCCCGGAGACCACGTATCTGGGCGCGCACATCGTCGCCCCGGAGTTCGCCGGCGACCCGGCCGGGTATGTCGCGCTGGTCACCGGAGAGATGCTCGACGCCTGCGCCCCGCACGCCCGCTGGGTCGACGTCTTCTGCGAGCAGGGGGCCTTCGACGGCGACCAGGCCCGTGCGGTCCTCCAGGCCGGCCTGGCCCGCGGCCTGACCCCCCGGGTGCACGCCAACCAGCTCACCCACGGCCCCGGCGTGCAGCTCGCGGTGGAACTCGGCGCCGCCTCGGCCGACCACTGCACCCACCTGACGGACGCCGACGTCGACGCGCTGGCCGGCAGCGGCGGCGCCACCGTGGCGACCCTGCTGCCCGGCGCGGAGTTCTCCACCCGGGCGGTCTACCCGGACGCGCGCCGGCTGCTCGACGCGGGCGTCACCGTCGCGCTGTCCACCGACTGCAACCCCGGCTCGTCCTTCACCAGCTCGATGCCGTTCTGCATCGCCGTCGCGGTCCGCGACATGGGGATGACGCCCGACGAGGCGGTGCACGCCGCGACGTACGGCGGCGCCCGCGCGCTGCGGCGCGACGACGTCGGCACCATCACCGCCGGTGCGCGGGCCGATCTGCAGCTGCTGGACGCGCCCAGCCACGTCCACCTCGCCTACCGCCCGGGGGTGCCGCTGACGAGCGCGGTCTGGCGCGGCGGGAAGCTGGCCTACCGGCGCTGAGCGCGCCCCACCGGGCGCGGTTCCCCGGCGCTCACCGGGCGGGGGCGCACGCACACCAGGGCACACACACCACGGCGCACGCACATCAGGGCGCACACACACCACCGCCCGGCGGTATCACCGCCGGGCGGACAACGTCCCGGATGCCGAGCGGCCGGGTCTCACTCCTCGACCAGCAGCCCGCGGCGCAGCCGCAGCAGCGTGCGGCTCAGCAGCCGGGAGACGTGCATCTGCGAGATGCCCAGCTCCTCGCCGATCTCGGACTGCGTCAGGTTGCCGACGAACCGCAGGCTCAGGATGGTCCGGTCGCGCTGCGGCAGCTGCGCGATCAGGGGCTTGAGGGACTCGACGAACTCCACGCCCTCCAGGTCGTGGTCCTCGTAGCCGATCCGGTCGGCCAGCGCGCCCTCCGGGTCGTCCTCGGCGGGCTGGGCGTCCAGCGAGCTGGCCGTGTAGGCGTTGCTGGCGGACATGCCCTCGATGACCTCGTGCTCGGGCAGGCCGAGGCGGTCGGCCAGCTCCGCGACGGTCGGGGTGCGGTCCAGCTGCTGCGCCAGCTCGTCACCGGCCTTGGCCAGGTCGAGCCGCAGCTCCTGCAGCCGCCGCGGGACCCGCACCGACCAGCTGGTGTCGCGGAAGAAGCGCTTGATCTCGCCGACGATCGTCGGCATCGCGAAGGTCGGGAACTCCACCTCGCGGCTCAGCTCGAACCGGTCGATCGCCTTGATCAACCCGATCGTGCCGACCTGGATGATGTCCTCCATCGGCTCGCTGCGGGTGCGGAACCGCGACGCGGCGAACTTCACCAGCGCCAGGTTCAGCTCGACCAGCGTGTTGCGCACGTAGGAGTACTCGTGCGTGCCCTCGTCGAGCCCCTGCAGCCGGGCGAAGAGCGTCTTGGACAGGGCCCGTGCGTCCACCGGGCCGATCTCGTCGTACGGCGGGATCTCCGGCAGGCCGTCGGGTACCGCCTGCGCGTCCCTCTCCGTCCCGCTCTCCGCGCTCTCGGCGCTTCCTGCGATCGCCGTGACCGCGGTGTTCTCGGTGTTGTCAGCGTTGTCGGTGTTGTCGGTGTTATCGCGGACGGGCGCTGCCCCTTGCTGTTCCTGCTCGTGATCCAGGCCGAGCCGGGGTGTCATGTGCTCATCCCTCTCTTGCGGCGGGCGGATGGCTGTGCCGTGGCCGTGGGCCTCCTTAGCCGTATTCCACCCCTACCGCTTTTCCCTCTGATGGCGCAAGTTCAGGACCCGAAAGAGGCCGACTACCGTCGGGTGCGGCGAACGCGTAGGGTCAAAGCGCTTCACCGGGATCACGAAGGAGCGCACATGGACCGCGAGGCCGTCGGAACGGCCGACCTCGGCAGGCTGCATGTCGAGGTGGGGCATCACGGCAGGTCGGCGGTCCTCACCCCGTCGGGTGAGCTGGACCACCACACCGCTGAACTGCTGTCGGGCCCGCTGGCCGAAGCCATGGACGCCGGGGTCTCCCGGCTCGTGGTGGACTGCGCGAACCTGGTGTTCTGCGACTCCACGGGTCTCAACGTGCTGCTCGGCGCCCGGCTGCGGGCGGAGCAGATGGGCGGCGGAGTGCACCTCGCCGCGATGCAGCCGACGGTGGCCAGGGTGTTCGAGATCACTGGCGCGGAAGCCGTCTTCACCGTGCACGACACGCTTGACCAGGCACTTCAGGAGTAGGCCGGGGTGCGGGTGGGGGCGCTGCGCGCAGCTGAGGTGACCCGCGGGGCACGGGCTTTTGTCTCCCCGCGGACGTGTTCCCGGAGATCGACCGGGCAGGAGACAGACGGACCCACGCCGGACATCCGTGAGGTGAGGCTGAGATGAGCACCACCCGGCCCTACGCCGCGGACGACCGCGGTCCGGACACGGGCGACTCCGGTGCGGGTCCCGGGGTGGACGGGCACGCGGTGGCGCACGACCAGCAGCAGGTGCTGAGTCTGGCGCTCACCGGTGAGAGCGGCATCGTGCCGCGGGCCCGCGACTTCACCCGCCAGGCCCTGCACGAGTGGGGCTGGCTGCCCGCGTCCACCGCCGACCGCAGGGCCGCCGCCGAGGACGTGCTGCTGGTCGTCTCCGAGCTGGTGACCAACGCCTGCCTGCACGCCGGCGGCCCCGAGGAGCTGCGGCTGTGGCGCCACCCGAAGGCGCTGCGCATGGAGGTCGTGGACGGCGGCACCGGCGATCCGGCGCCCCGCACCCCGCACCGCTCCGGCCGTCCCGGCGGCCACGGCATGTTCATCGTCCAGCGGCTGTGCCTGGACTGGGGCGTGGTGCGCAACGGCGACCGCCCCGGCAAGACCGTCTGGGCGGAGCTCGCCGCACCGTCCTGAGCGAGCCCGGCACCTCCCCGTCGGCGGATGCCCCGCCGGCGCTCTCATGCCCGCGCCGGTCCCGCAGCACCAGCCGGTCCTGGACCACCACCTGGTCCGGCAGCGCCGGCTAGTCCCGCAGCACCCGCACCAGCGCGTCCAGCGCGGCCGGATAGCCGCCCTCGCCCGGCGTGCCGTACCCGATGATCAGGCCCTGCGGCCGGTCCGGCGCGGATTCCGCGGTGCCGTCCAGGGCGGCGTCCTGCGGCCCGTCCTGGACGCCGCCCCCGGCCGGTGTGTGCCAGTGGTCACCGAGCGTGCCCAGCGCCAGCCCGGCCCGCGCGGCCCGCCGCCGCACCTCGGCCTCGTCCGGGCCCCGCGGATCGAGCCGTACCAGCGCGTGCAGCCCCGCGGCGATCCCGCTCGGCGCGTACCGGCCGGCCAGCCGGGACACCAGCAGGTCGCGGCGCCTGCGGTAGCGCAGCCGGACGGCGCGCACATGCCGGTCGTAGCCGTGGTCCCCGATCAGCTCGGCCAGGGCCAGCTGCCCGATCGCCCCGGTGTGGAAGTCGCCGTACAGCTTCGCCTCGGCGACCGGTCCGACCAGCCGCGGCGGCAGCACCATCCAGCCGAGCCGCAGCGCGGGACCCAGCGTCTTGGAGGCGGTGCCGAGGTAGACCACGTGGTCGGGCGCCATGCCCTGCAGCGCGCCGACCGGCTGGCGGTCGTAGCGGAACTCCCCGTCGTAGTCGTCCTCGATCACCAGCCCGCCCCCGCTGCGGGCCCAGGCGGCCAGCGCGTGCCGCCGGGACGGGTGCAGGGTCACGCCGGTCGGGTACTGGTGCGCCGGGGTGACCACGACCGCGCCGGCGTCCACCGCGCCGCCCAGCAGGCCGGTGCGGGCGCCGCGGCCGTCGGTGGGCAAAGCCACCACCTGCCCGCCGTTCCTGCGCACCACCTCGCGGTGGAACGGCAGCCCGGGGTCCTCCATCGCCACCACCCGGGCCGCGACGGCCACCAGCAGCGCGAGCCCCTGGACGTAGCCGGAGGTCACCACGATCCGCTCGGGGTCGGCGACCACCCCGCGGGCCCGGCCGAGGTACCCGGCGAGCGCGGTACGCAGCTGGAGGGTGCCGCGCGGGTCGCCGTAGTCGAACGTGGCGGAGGGCGCGGCGGCCAGCGCCCGCCGGGTGGCGCGCAGCCAGGCCGCGGCCGGGAACGAGGTGACGTCGGGGCTGCCGGGCCGCAGGTCGTGGCGCGGCGGCGGCTGAGCGCCGGACGCCGGCGGCCGCGCCGGGGACGGGGCGCCCGGGCGCTCGGCGACGACCGTGCCCGAGCCCTGCCGCGCCGTGAGGTAGCCCTCGGCGATCAGCTGGTCGTAGGCGGCCTTCACCGTGCCGCGGGACAGGCCGAGCTGCTCGGCGAGCCGCCGGGTGGACGGCAGCCGGGCGGCCGGGGCGAGCCGCCCGCCCTGGACGGCGTCCCGCAGCGCCCGCTCCAGCGCGGCCCGGCGGCCGCCGGAGCCCGGCGCCGCCGCCAGGTCCAGATGCAGGTCGACGCCCGGCGACGCGGGCCCGGAAGCCTCGGGCCCGGAATCCGTGGGCCCGGAATCCGCGGACCCGGACGACGCAGCCCCGGACGACGCGGGCAGCGGACCGGACGGGTCGGAAGTGGGCCAGGAATCAGCCATGGAACTGGACCTTATCGTGGGTCCACTCGCGCCGTAGCGTCGAGGCCATGAGCACACAGAGCATCGAGAACGCCGCCGCTTCCCCGTCCACGATCGTCGTCCCGCCCGTCCGCCTCGCCGTCGACACCCTCGCGCCGCACATCAACCGGGCCATGAACGCCCTCGACGCCGCCTCGCGCGAGGTGGGGCTCGAAGGCTCGCTGCTGGAGCTGGTCCGGGCGCGCGCCTCGCAGCTCAACGGCTGCGCGTACTGCGTGGACACCCACTCCAAGGACGCCCGGGAGGCGGGGGAGAGCGAGCGGCGGCTGTACGCGCTGCCGGTGTGGCGCGAGACGCCCTTCTTCACCGCGCGGGAGCGGGCCGCCCTGGAGCTGACCGAGGCGGCCACCCGCCTGACCGACGGGCACGTCGGCGACGAGGTGTTCGCCCGCGCCGCCGCCCAGTTCGACGAGACCGAGCTGGCCGAGCTGATCTGGACGATCACCGTCATCAACGCCTGGAACCGGCTGGGCGCCGTCGCCCGCCCCTGGCCGCTGGGCTGAGCCGTGCCGGGCCGGTGCCGGACGGGGACGGCGAACGCGCGCGGACGGCGAACGGGCGGGCACCGGAATTCCGGTGCCCGCCCGCGGCGGTCTGCGGCAGGTCCGCGGACGGCCCGCGCCGGCGGTCAGCGCACGTTGCCCATCAGGGACGTGACGCGCCCGCGGAACATCCACACGGCGTAGCCGGCGATGCAGGCCAGCGCCGCCTCCAGCGCCACCGTGCCGCTGCCGTTGAGGTTCACGCCCGCCAGGGACAGCAGGCTGGTGGTGCAGTCGCCCGCGGTGACCGCGAGGAACCACACGCCCATCATCTGGCTGCCGTACTTGGCCGGCGCCATCTTGGTCGTCACCGACAGGCCCACCGGCGACAGGCACAGCTCGCCGACGGTCTGGACCAGGTAGACGCCGACCAGCCACATCGGGCTGACCTTGGTGTCGCCGGTGGCGAGCGCCATCGGCACCACGAAGACGAAGAAGGACACGCCGATCAGGACCAGGCCCAGGGCGAACTTCACCGTGGTGCTCGGCTCCTGGTTGCGCCGGGCCAGCCACATCCAGCCCCACGCGATGACCGGGGCCAGCGCCATGATCCACAGCGGGTTCACCGACTGGTACCAGGACGACGGGAAGCCGATGCCGAACAGCTCGCCGGACGCCTTGGTGTCGCCGAAGATCGACATCGTCGATCCGCCCTGGTCGTAGATCATCCAGAACACGGCGGCGGCCACGAAGAACCAGATGTAGCCGGTCATCTTCGACTGGTCGGACTGCGACAGCTCCCGGTCCCGCTTGATCCGCACCAGCACCGCGACCGGGATGACCAGGCCGACGACGGTGATCGGCACCAGCGCCCAGTTCAGCGTGTACGTGCCGGTCAGCACGACCACCGAGTAGAACGCGGTGGCGGCGATCAGCCAGCCCAGGCCCTTGCGCAGCACCGACGTGCGCTCGGCGCGGCTCAGCGGCTTCGGGACGACGCTGCTGCGCGGGTTCAGGTGCCGGGTGCCGATCAGGAACTGCAGCAGGCCCAGAGCCATGCCGGCCGCGGCCAGCGCGAAGCCCAGGTGCCAGCTGTAGTTCTGGCCGACCGTGCCGATCACCAGCGGCGCGGCGAAGGCACCGATGTTGATGCCCATGTAGAAGACGGTGAAGCCGCCGTCGCGGCGCGGGTCGTCGGGGCCGTCGTAGAGGTGGCCGACCATCGTGGAGATGTTGGCCTTCAGCAGGCCCGAGCCGAGCGCGACCAGCGCCAGGCCGGCGAAGAACGGGCCCTCGCCGGGCAGCGCCAGGGTGAGGTGGCCGGCCATGATGATCCCCGCCGAGACGGCCACCGTCTTGCGCGGCCCCCACACGCGGTCGCCGAACCAGCCGCCGGGCATGGCGAGCAGGTAGACCATCGCCATGTAGATGGAGTAGATGGCCGTCGCGGTCGCCGCGTTCATGGCCAGGCCGCCGGCCTGGGAGCCCTTGCCCGCGGCAGGGCCGCCCGCGATGAGGTAGAGCGGCAGCAGCGCGCGCATACCGTAGAAGCTGAAGCGCTCCCACATCTCGGTCATGAAGAGGGTGGCCAGACCGCGGGGGTGGCCGAAGAAGGTGCGGCCGGAGGGCGCGCCGGTGGCGTGCTCGCGGGCGTCCTTCGTCGTCAGGCTGGTCGCCATGTGCTGAGTCCTCGTGGGGAAGGCCCCGCGGAAACGGGACCGGGATGCCGCGGCACCGGGCGGCACGGCGTCGTCGCCAGGCCGGGCTCCGCGGCAGGACTGCTCCGTTTCCGGACGGCTGCATGACTATCCATGAACGGGCGTTTAATACTGTATGACACCCAGATGTGTGGTATGGGCGATTATGCGACGTGCGTCACGTTGTGTGACCAAGCTCACGAGGAGCAGGGTCCGGGCCGAGGTCCACGGCTCTCGGCACCTCCCGGTCGCGGCTGCTCCGTGCGGACTACCATCAAGCCCATGACCCGCGTACTTCTGGCCGAGGACGACGCATCCATCTCGGAGCCGCTCGCACGCGCACTACGCCGTGAGGGCTACGAGGTCGAGGTGCGCGAGGACGGACCCACCGCACTGGAGACCGCGCTGCTGGGCGCCGTCGACCTGGTGGTGCTCGATCTGGGCCTGCCCGGCATGGACGGCCTCGACGTCTGCCGGCGCATCCGCACCGAGGGCCACTCCTTCCCGGTCCTGGTGCTCACCGCCCGCGCCGACGAGGTCGACACGGTCGTCGGGCTGGACGCCGGCGCCGACGACTACGTCACCAAGCCGTTCCGCCTCGCCGAACTGCTCGCCCGGGTCCGGGCCCTGCTGCGGCGCGGCACCACCGAGCCGTCCCAGCCCTCCACCCACGGCGTGCGGATCGACGTGGAGTCGCACCGCGCCTGGATGGGCGACGACGAACTGCAGCTCACCGCCAAGGAGTTCGACCTGCTGCGGGTCCTGGTGCGGGACGCCGGCCGGGTGGTCACCCGCGAGCAGCTGATGCGCGAGGTGTGGGACACCACCTGGTGGTCGTCCACCAAGACCCTCGACATGCACATCTCCTGGCTGCGCAAGAAGCTCGGCGACGACGCGGGCAACCCCCGCTTCATCTCCACCGTCCGCGGTGTGGGCTTCCGCTTCGAGAAGAACTGATCCCGCGCCCCGATGCGACGCCGGCTGATCGCCTCCACGCTTGCCGTGGTGCTCGTCGTCATCGGCGTCTTCGGCCTGTCCCTGGTGCTGGTGGAGAGCCACGCCATCGAGAGCACCGCCAGGGACGGCGTGGAGTCCGAGGCGGTACGGCTGACCGGGATCGTGGAGAACCGCATCCTGGCCGGCGAGTCCATCGACGCCAAGGGCCTGGACCGGCAGATCGCCGACGACCGGTTCGCCGTCGTCCGGGTCCCCGGCCATGCCGAGGTGCGGCTGGGCACCCGGCCCAAGGGCGCGGTGCTGACCTCCACCCAGCGCGGCGACCACGGCGAGTCGGTCACCGTCGAGGAGTCCCGCTCCACCGTCAGCCAGGAGATCGGCCGCACCCTGCTGGTGATCCTGGCGGTGGCGCTGCTGGCCGTGCTGGCCGCCGTCGTGCTGGCCGTGCTGCAGGCCCGGCGGCTGACCAGCCCGCTCACCGACCTCGCCGAGACCGCAGAGCGGCTGGGCTCCGGCGATCCGCGGCCGCGGCACCGCCGCTACGGCGTGCCCGAGCTGGACCGGATCGCCGACGTGCTGGACGCCAGCGCCGAGCGCATCGGGCGGATGCTCACCGCCGAACGCCGGCTGGCCGCCGACGCCTCGCACCAGCTGCGCACCCCGCTGACCGCGCTGTCGATGCGGCTGGAGGAGATCGTCGCCACCGACGACCACGAGACGGTCAAGGAGGAGGCGACCATCGCGCTCGGCCAGGTCGAGCGGCTCACCGACGTCGTGCAGCGGCTGCTGACCAACTCCCGCGACCCGCGCAGCGGTTCCGCGGTGGACTTCGACCTGGACGAGGTGATCCGGCAGCAGGTGGAGGAGTGGCGCCCGGCCTACCAGGGCGAAGGCCGCTCGATGGTGCTGTCCGGGGCCCGCGGGCTGAGGGCGGTCGGCACGCCGGGCGCGGTCGCCCAGGTGCTGGCCACCCTGATCGAGAACGCGCTGATGCACGGCGCGGGCAGGGTCACCCTGCACACCCGGGTCACCGGCACCCAGGCCGTGGTGGAGGTGAGCGACGACGGTCCCGGGGTGCCCCCGGACCTCGGCACGCGGGTCTTCGAGCGGTCGGTCAGCGGCCGCAACTCCACCGGGCTGGGCCTGGCCGTCGCCCGCGACCTGGCCGAGGCGGACGGCGGGCGGCTGGAGCTGCTCCAGCACCGGCCGCCGGTCTTCGCGCTGTTCCTGGCGCAGGAGAGCGCCCCGGAGCCGCCGCACGGCGAGGTCATCGGCTGACGGGAGCCCCGTCCCCCGCGCGGCCCCGGCGGCGGGCGTTCACCGCCCGCGGACCACCGCGGCCCGTGCCGGCCGCCCGGTCACAGCCGCTTCTTCGCCGGGGCGTTCGCGCCGCCGTCGGGCTGCTCCTTCGCGCGGGACTCGGCCAGTATGGCCTCGGCCTGCTGGACCGCGCCGGGCATCGCCCGGAACACCCAGGTGCGGTACGACCAGAAGCGGAACAGGGTCGCGACCCCGATGCCGAGGAACTTGAAGATGTTGGCCTGCAGCGCGCTGTCCCAGCCGAAGCCGTACGTCGCCAGGTAGAGGATGCCGTTCTCGATCACCAGGCCGATCGCGCTGAACAGCAGGAACAGGCCCATCTCGCGGGTGCGCCCGGCCTTGTCGCGGTCCCGGTAGGTGAAGTAGCGGAAGCCCAGGTAGTTGAAGACGATCGAGACGACCGTGGCGATGATCGAGGAGCGCACCGTCTGGAGCCCGGTGTTGTGCATGATCAGGTTGAACACGCCGATGTTCACCGCGACGCCGGCGCCGCCCACCACGCCGAACTTGGCGATCTCCCGGCGCAGCAGCATCACGTTCGAACGCAGCGCGCGCAGTCCGCTCATGGTGATCGTTCGGCCCTGTCTGTGGGGAGCGGGCACCTGGCCTCGAACTGCTCGCGGTCCCGGTGCGGGGACGGGTACAACCCCCTCATGCTAACCACGTGGTGCGATCCTACGGCGATCACGGCTCGTTGTTCGTGCGGTCGTACGGCGGATACCCTGGTAAATGCCATCCGGCGGGGCTAGGACGCGCACTGGTCCCCTCGTGCCATCCGCGTACCCCTCGGCAGGAAGAACCGTGACATTCCCCGTAGTCGGCATGGTCGGCGGCGGCCAGCTCGCCCGTATGACCCACGAGGCGGGCATCCCCCTCGGTATCCGCTTCAGGATCCTCAGCGACACGCCGCAGGACTCCGCCGCCCAGGTTGTGGCCGACGTCACTGTCGGCGACTACCGCGACCTGGAGACGCTGCGGGCCTTCGCCGCCGGCTGCGACGTCCTCACCTTCGACCACGAGCACGTGCCCGGTGAGCACCTGCGCGTCCTGGAGGCCGACGGCGTCGTGGTGCGGCCCGGCCCCGAGGCACTGGCGCACGCCCAGGACAAGGGCGTCATGCGGGCCAGGCTCGACGCGATCGGCGTGCCCTGCCCGCGGCACCGGATCGTCGCCGACCCGGCGGACGTCTCGCGGTTCGCCGCGGAGGGCGACGGCTACCCGGTGGTGCTGAAGACCGTCCGCGGCGGCTACGACGGCAAGGGCGTGTGGGTCGTCCGCTCCGAGGCGGAGGCCGCCGAGCCGTTCCGCGCCGGGGTGCCGGTGCTCGCCGAGGAGAAGGTCGACTTCGTCCGGGAGCTGGCCGCGAACGTGGTGCGGTCGCCGCACGGCCAGGCCGTCTCCTACCCCGTCGTGGAGTCCGTCCAGGTCGACGGCGTCTGCGACACCGTGATCGCGCCGGCGCCCGGCCTGTCCGACGAGCTGTCCGCGCACGCCCAGCAGCTCGCCCTGACCATCGCCCGCGAGCTCGGCGTCGTCGGGCACCTGGCCGTCGAGCTGTTCGAGGTCCGGCGCCCGGACGGCAGCCCCGCGGTGCTCGTCAACGAGCTGGCCATGCGCCCGCACAACAGCGGCCACTGGACCATGGACGGCGCGGTCACCTCCCAGTTCGCCAACCACCTGCGGGCCGTCCTCGACCTCCCGCTCGGCGACCCGCGCCCGCGGGCCCGCTGGACGGTCATGGCCAACGTGCTCGGCGGCGACTTCCCCGACATGTACCCGGCCTACCTGCACTGCATGGCCCGCGACCCGGGGCTGAAGATCCACATGTACGGCAAGGACGTGAAGCCCGGCCGCAAGGTCGGCCACGTCAACACCTACGGCGACGACCTGGCCGACGTGCGCGAGCGCGCCGCCCACGCGGCCGGATACCTGCGAGGGACGATCGATGAGTGAAGAGCCGGAGCAGACCGGTGCGGGCCGCACCCCGCTGGTCGGCATCGCGATGGGCTCCGACTCCGACTGGCCGGTGATGGAGGCCGCGGCCCAGGCGCTCGAGGAGTTCGCCGTCCCCTACGAGGTCAACGTGCTGTCCGCGCACCGCATGGTGCACGAGATGGTGGAGTACGGCGAGCAGGCCGCCGACCGCGGGTTGAAGGCGGTCATCGCGGGCGCCGGCGGCGCCGCGCACCTGCCGGGCATGCTCGCGTCCGTCACGCCGCTGCCGGTCATCGGCGTCCCGGTGCCGCTGAAGTACCTCGACGGCATGGACTCGCTGCTGTCCATCGTGCAGATGCCGGCCGGGGTGCCGGTCGCCACCGTCTCCATCGGCGGCGCCCGCAACGCCGGACTGCTCGCGGTGCGCATCATCGCCGCCCACGACCCCGAACTGCTCGGCCGGATGCGGGAGTTCCAGGAGTCGCTGACCGAGCAGGCGACCGAGAAGGGCCGGCGGCTGCGCGCGAAGGTGTCGGGTGCGCCGGCCTTCGGGTTCGGCCAATAGGCTCTCCTGCATGGACCTCCTCGCACGCGCCCGTGACCTGCTCGCCGCCCATCCCGTCGTGGACGGGCACAACGACCTTCCGTGGGCGCTGCGCAAGCAGGTCTCGTACGACCTGGACCGGCTCGACATCGCGGCCGACCAGAGCGCCCGCACCCACACCGACATCCCGCGGCTGCGGGCCGGCGGGGTGGGCGCGCAGTTCTGGTCGGTGTACGTCTCCACCGAGCTGACCGGGGCGGACGCGGTCACCGCGACCCTGGAACAGATCGACGTGGTGCGGCGGATGACCGAGCGCCACGCCGGCGACCTGCAGCTCGCCCTGACCGCCGACGACATGGAGGCGGCCCGGGCGGGCGGCCGGATCGCCTCGCTGATGGGCGCCGAGGGCGGGCACAGCATCGACGACTCGATGGGCGTGCTGCGCAGCCTGTACGAGCTGGGCGTGCGCTACATGACGCTCACCCACAACGACAACACCGCCTGGGCCGGCTCGGCGACCGACGCGCCGGTGCCCGGCGGCCTCACCGCCTTCGGCGAGGAGGTCGTCCGGGAGATGAACCGCCTGGGCATGCTGGTGGACCTCTCGCACGTCTCCCCGGACACCATGCGCGCCGCGCTGCGGGTGGCGGAGGCCCCGGTGCTCTTCTCGCACTCCTCGGCCCGCGCGGTCTGCGACCACGTCCGCAACATCCCCGACGACGTGCTCGCCGCCCTGCCCGGCAACGGCGGTGTCGCGATGGCGACGTTCGTGCCGAAGTTCATCCTGCCCGCGGCCATCGAGTGGACGCTGCGGGCCGACGCCAACATGCGCGACCACGGGTTCCACGCCCTGGACACCACGCCCGAGGGCATCGCGGTGCAGCGCGCGTTCGAGGAGGCGCACCCGCGGCCGATGGCGACCGCCGCGACCGTCGCCGACCACCTGGACCACATGCGCGAGGTGGCGGGCGTCGACCACATCGGCCTGGGCGGCGACTACGACGGCACCGCGTTCACACCCGGCGACCTGCCGGACGTCGCCTCCTACCCGCAGCTGATCGCCGAACTCCTGCGGCGCGGCTGGTCCGACGACGACCTGGCGCGGCTCACCTGGCGCAACGCCGTCCGCGTGCTGCGGGACGCGGAGTCCGCGGCGCGCACCCTGCAGGGCAAGCGCGGGCCGTCGGTGGCGACGCTCGCCGACCTGGATGGCGGCACTCCGAACTAGTCTCTGCCGCCGGGCCGCGCGACGCGCCCGCCCGTGGGCGCGTCACAGCACCTTGCGCCGGATCAGCGCGGACAGCGCCACCGCGGCCGGGACCAGCGGCAGCCACACGGTGACGATGCGGAAGCCCAGCACCGCGGAGGCCGCGGTCGCGGTCGGCGAACCGGCCGCGACCAGCGCCAGCGCCAGGGCGGCGTCGACCGACCCTATGCCGCCGGGGCTGGGGACCAGCGCCGCCAGGCAGGTGGCCGCGAGGTAGGCGATCGCCACGTGCACGGCCGGCACCGGCATGTCGAGCGCCAGCGCCACCGCCGACATCGACGCCGCCTGCAGCACCGGGAAGGCCAGCGACCCGCCCCACAGCGCCAGCGCCCGGGACGGGCGGCCGTGCAGCGACCGCAGGTCGGCCAGCGCGGCGACCAGGAAGATCCGGACCGCGGCACGCACCCGCCGCATCGAGGCCAGCACCGCGACAGCGGCCAGCAGCACGACCGCCGCGATCACCGCCACCAGCAGCAGGCCCGAGCGGCCGGGCAGCAGGCCCGCGGTGTGCAGCGCGTGCGGGAACGCCACCAGCAGCGCCAGCAGCAGGGTGACCCGGCTGATCGACTCGGCCAGCGAGTACAGCGCGAGGGCGGCCGAGGTCCGCATCAGCGGCAGGCCGTGCGCGCGGAGGAACCGCAGGTTGACCGCGCTCGCACCGATCCCCGCCGGGGCGAGCTGGCCCGCGGCGGTCGACGCGAACTGGGTGACCACCAGCAGCAGGACCGGCAGGCGCTCGTGCACGGTGCCCTGCCGGGCGCAGGCGTTGGCGACCCAGCCCAGGGCGGTGGCGGCCAGCGCCGCCAGCAGCCAGCCGAGATGCGCGGCCATCAGGTCGCGGCCGCCGTCGGCCATCACCGACCAGTGCCCGGCCATCCAGGCCCCGACCAGCAGCGCCGGCAGCAGTCCGGCGAGCGTGCGCCACGGCACGCTTCGGCGCCGCCGCTGCGGCGGCGGAGTTGTCGTTACGGCCACCGCTGTCGGAGGTCCCCTCGTCGGCTCTGCTGAAGGCAGCAGCAGCTTCCACCCATCGGGCTACGGTACGGCGTCCGGGTGACGACGGGTGGTAGTGGGGGCGGTGACCGCGCGGGGGCGCGCCCGGCTCGACGGCCGGGACGCGCCCCCTTCTCACGAGCGGGAAGGCACTGCGCTCAGCAGGCGCAGAGACAGAACGGGTGCCCCTCCGGGTCCGCGTAGACCCGCCAGTTGCGGGCGCCGTCGCCGTCGCCCTCCAGCAGCTTCGCGCCCAGGTCGAGCACCCGCTTCTCCGCGGCGTCCATCTGCGCGCGCTCCACGGCGATGTCGAGGTGGAACTGCTGCGGGCGTGCGGGGTCCGGCCAGGCGGGTGGGATGAGGTCCGGTGCGAGCTGGAACGACAGGTTCTGCCGCCCCTCGTTCTCCAGGTCCACCCAACTGCCGTCGTCCTCGGCCGTGATGGTGCCGCCGAGCACCTCGGCGTAGAAGGCGGCCAGGGCCTTGGGGTCGCGGCTGTCCAGGACCACCGAGCCCAGGGTGCCGATCATGGGAGCTCCTTTCGCGGCATGGCGTTACCGGTGTATGGGTGTCAGCCGGTAACCGTTACTCCATCATGGCCGTACGGAGGTAACGTCGCAAGGGTGGAGCAGCCTGGAGTACGCGATCCCGCGCCCGCCCCCCTCGATCTGGTGCAGGACCTGGTCAACACGGTCGACCTGGAGGGCGGGGCGGAGGAGTGGCGGGCGCCCGCCGACCTGACGGCGTGGGTGCGGGCGCGCGGCATCGCCGCCGGGCCGCTGGACGCGGAGGCGCTGGCAGGGGCGCTGGTACTGCGCGAGGCGCTGCGCGACGTGTGCTCGTCGCACGCCGGGGTGGACGTTCCGCCCGACGTGCTCGGCGTGCTGAACACGCTGCTGGCGGCGGGGCAGCTGCGGCTGGTGGCCGACGCGGAGGGCGGCGCCGCGGTGCGGCCGGCGGACGGGCTCTCCGGGCTGGCGGCGCTCACCGCCGCGGTGGCCGCCGCGGTCGCCGGGGCCGTCGCGGCCGGCACCTGGCAGCGGCTGAAGGCCTGCGCGTCCGAGGAGTGCCGCTGGGCCTACTACGACCGCAGCCCGGCCGGGCGCAGCCGCTGGTGCACGATGGCGATCTGCGGCAGCCGGGCGAAGATGCGCAGCTACCGCCGGCGCCGCGCGGGCACGTGAGCATCGCCGGGCGGCCGGGTCCCGCGGCGCCCGCGCTCTTCCGATGCCCACGCTTGGCCCGCGCCCGCGCCCGCGCCCGTGCTCTGCCGGGCGCCCGTGCCGTGACGGCGCCTGAGTGGCGCGGGCGCCGGCGGGGGAGGTGCGGGGCGGCCGGGTCAGCCGAGCGGCGAGGTCTCCGCCGCGGCGTCCGACCTGCGGTGCTCGACCGCCAGGTAGCCGACGGCCACCACGATGAGGGCGGCCAGTGCGAGCGAGACCGGGCCGGTGCCCCAGCCCAGGCCGCCGCGGTGGGTCGGCACGCCCATCCAGTCGGCGAAGGACGCGCCCAGCGGCCGGGTCAGCACGTAGGCCCACCAGAAGGCGGCCACCGCGTTGAGGCCCATCACCCGGGCGAGGGCGGGGACCGCGATCGCCACGGTGAACAGCACGCCGGAGGAGAAGTAGCCCAGGTGCAGGGTGCCCGCGGTCAGGTCGCCGCAGGCCGTGCCCAGCGCGAACGTGGTGAGCACGGTCGCCCAGTAGAAGCGCTCCCGGCGCGGGGTGGTGATGCTGTGGATCGACAGCGTGCCCTCGCTGCGGTGCCAGGCGACCAGCACCACGGCCAGCAGCACCGCGAACGCGACCGTCGACACCGCGTACGGCACGCCGGCGATGACGTGGACGACGTCGGCGGCCATCGTGCCGAACACGCTGACCATGACGACCGCGAACCAGTAGATCCACGGCGAGTAGCGCGGCGTCCTGAACTGCAGCAGCAGCGCGCCCACCAGGCCCAGCAGGCCGATCGCGCCGGCGACCGCCGGGTTGAGCGCGCGCCCCAGGAAGTCCGAGGTGGTCTCGCCCATGCCGGTGGTCAGCACCTTGGTCAGCCAGAACCAGGCGGTGATCTGCACCGGCACCTTGCCCCACGCCCGCGCCGGGGCGGCGGCCGGGGTGCGCCGATGGCGGGCCGGACCCGCGGTGTCCGCGGCCACCGCGTTGCCGTAACCGGGCTGTCCTGACTGCTCCATGGGGCGACCCCCGCCTCTCCGGCGCGGGTGCGCCACAGCTGATCGTCTACAGGACTGTAGACGATCAGCGAGGGGGGTCAGCGCCGCAGCCGGGCGGCTTTACCGCTTCTATGCCGGGCCACTACGGAATCTGTGCCGAAGGCGCGGTGCCCGCCGCTACGCCTCGGGCCGGCCCATGGCGCGGAAGGTCCAGCCGGCCTTGCGCCACAGCTCCGGGTCCAGCGCGTTGCGGCCGTCGAGCACGATGCGCCGGCCGGCGACCTCCGCCAGCGCGGCCGGGTCCAGCTCGCGGAACTCCCGCCATTCGGTGAGGTGCAGCACCGCGTCGGCGCCGCGCACCGCGTCCAGCGCGGTGGGCGCGTAGCCGAGCGTCGGGAAGAGCAGCCGGGCGTTGTCCATGCCCTTGGGGTCGTAGACGGTGACCTGGCCGCCCTGAAGATGGATCTGCCCGGCGACGTTGAGGGCGGGGGAGTCCCGCACGTCGTCGGAGTCCGGCTTGAAGGTCGCGCCGAGCACCGCGATCCGGCGGCCCAGGAAGCCGCCGCCGACCGCGTCCCTGGCCATGTCCACCATGTGCGTGCGGCGCCGCATGTTGACCGAGTCGACCTCGCGCAGGAACGTCAGCGCCTGGTCGGCGCCCAGCTCGCCGGCCCGCGCCATGAACGCCCGGATGTCCTTGGGCAGGCAGCCGCCGCCGAAGCCGATACCGGCCCGCAGGAACTTGCGGCCGATCCGGTCGTCGTGGCCGATCGCCTCGGCCAGCTTGACGACGTCGCCGTCCGCGGCCTCGCACACCTCGGCCATCGCGTTGATGAAGGAGATCTTCGTGGCGAGGAACGCGTTCGCGGCGGTCTTCACCAGCTCGGACGTCGGGTAGTCCGCCACCACGAACGCGGTGCCCTCGGCGAGGGGCGTGGCGTACACCTCGCGCAGCAGCTCCTCGGCGCGCCCGCCGGCCACCCCGACGACGATCCGGTCCGGGTGCAGCGTGTCCTGCACGGCGAAGCCCTCGCGCAGGAACTCCGGGTTCCAGGCCAGCTCCACGTCCTCGCCCGCCGGCGCCTGCTCCCGCAGCGTGCGCGCGAGCCGGGCGGCGCTGCCCACCGGCACCGTCGACTTGCCGACCACCAGCGCGGGCTCCCGCAGGTGCGGGGCCAGCATGGCGAAGGCGCTGTCCACGTAGCTCATGTCGCAGGCGTACTCGCCGTGCTTCTGCGGGGTGTTCACGCAGACGAAGTGGACGTCGCCGAAGCCGGCCAGCTCCTCCCAGGAGTCGGTGAAGCGCAGCCGCCCGCTGGAGCCCTCGATCCCGGCGACGTGCCGGGCCAGCAGCTCCTCCAGACCGGGCTCGTACATCGGCGTCTTTCCGGCCGCCAGCAGTTCGGTCTTCGCAGGGTCGATGTCGAGGCCCAGGACCTCGAACCCGAGCTCGGCCATGGCGGCGGCATGGGTGGCGCCGAGGTAGCCGAGTCCGATCACGGTGAGCTTCAAAGACATGGGCCGAGCATAGTCGGCACCGGCTCGGCCAAATCAGGGGTGCGGGGGAAGGCGGAGGGCCACAATGCGTGCATAGGTCGCATGGCGGATCTACGGGGCGGGTCGGGTGGGGGTGCTCGGTATGGACGACGGCAGCGGTGACGGCGGCGGCAGAGACGCGGGGGCGGGCGGCAGCGGCGGGCCGGCCCCGGCCGGGGACGGCGCCGAGCGGGGGGAGGCGCTCGACACCCTCGTGCCGGACGGCCCCGCGGCCGACCCCGGCGCAGATCCCGAGGACGCATCCGGGAAGGGTCCGGCGGCCGCCCCGGAGGTTGATCCGGAGGCCGATCCGGAGTCGGACCCCGCGGCCGACCCGGCGGCCGACCCTTCGTCTCCCGATGCCCCGGACCGCAGGGCCAGGCGCCGGCGGCGGACCCGGCGCGTGCTGTACGCCGCACTCGGGCTGCTGGTCACCGGCGTCCTGCTGATCGCCGGGACGCTGTACTGGGCGTACGAGCACTACACCGGCCGCGTCCAGCGCATCCCCAACGCCTTCCCGACGAACGTCCCGCGGTCGGCGCTGCCCCCGCCGTCGAAGGACGGCAGCGAGACCTTCCTGCTCGTCGGCGTCGACGCCCGCTCCGACCTGCCCACCACCGGCAAGGACGCCAAGGCGCCGGAGTGGAAGCCGGGCGCCCAGCGCAGCGACACGATGATGCTGGTCCACCTGCCGGCCGACCACAAGCACGCCTACGTGGTCTCGCTGCCGCGCGACTCGTGGGTGCCGATCCCGGGCCACGGCCAGGCCAAGCTCAACGCCGCCTTCTCCTGGGGCGGGCCGCCGCTGCTCATCGACGCCGTGCAGCGGCTGACCAAGGTGAAGATCGACCACCTGGCCGTCATCGACTGGAGCGGCTTCAAGAACCTCACCAACGCCGTCGGCGGCGTCGACATCACGGTGGACAAGACCGTCAAGCGGTACAACGGCCCCGGCGGCTACTGGACCGCGGGCACGCACCACATGAACGGCGACGACGCACTGGACTACGTGCGCGAGCGGTACGGCCTGCCGCGCGGCGACCTGGACCGCACCCACCGCCAGCAGAACTTCCTGCGCGCGGTGCTGTCGAAGATGCTCTCCGGCGGGACCTTCACCAACCCCCTGAAGCTCAAGCACACCCTGGACCAGGTCACCTCCGTGGTCAGCGTCGACGACCGGCTCTCCGACGCCGGACTGCGCACCCTGGTGTGGAACATGCGCAACCTGCGCTCCTCGGACATGGTCTTCATGAACGCGCCCGTCGGCGGCTTCGACACCATCCAGAAGCAGTCCGTGGTCCTCCTCGACCCCAACGGCACCTCCGCCCTGTGGGAGGCCCTGCGCAACGACACGATGGCCGACTACGTCGCCACCAACACCCTCGACCGCCTGGGCGACCGCGTGTCGTGAGGCGTGCACGGTCAACTCCGGGGACGTACGGAGCCGATGGGGCGGAGGAGCGCTCCGTACGTCTCAACTCTGTAATAAACCCCTGTGAAGTTGTGAACTTCCTGGGCACGTTTGCGCGGGTCCCGTGGCCGGGTGGGCGATTTGGCGCCAATTGACAAGGTCGCGCGGGGACTTGTAGAGCTGAGGCACGTCATCACCAGCCGACGGGGGGCCGCACGGCTGCGCTGGATGGCAACCCCACAACGAGATCCGATCCCGTGAAGGGACAACGTGTCCACAAATCGCCGCACCGCCATAGCGGTGCGTTCCATCGGCGTTGCCTCCGCCGCAGCCGCGCTCGCACTGGGCGTCGCAGGCAACGCGTTCGCATGCTCCATCGGTGAGTTCACCCCGAGCGCAGGGTGTGACGACTCCGGCCACGGCTACATCCAGGTCGTGGACAAGGACTACTCGCAGACCCCGGTGAACATCACCGTCTCCACCGGCGGCCAGAGCGTCGGCGACAAGACCGGCGTCGTCGGCTCCAAGGAGGGCGTCACCGTGACGTTCCCCGTGGACTGGCAGCCGAGCACCACCTACACGGTCACCGTGGTGAAGACGAGCGGCGGCCAGGTCGGCACGAAGGACGTCACGACGCCGGACAAGGCGTGCTCCACGCCCACCACGCCGACCACCCCGCCGGCCTCGCCGTCCAGCCCGGCGACCCCGAGCACGCCCGCGACCACCGCGCCGAGCACCCCGGCCACCACGCCGAGCAGCACCACCTCCGCTCCGGCCGTCGCGGACACCAACGCGCCGTCCCCCGCGGCCGGCGGCAGCCAGAACCTGGCCGAGACCGGTGGCGGCAGCAACACGGGCCTGATCGCCGGTGTCGCGGCCGCGCTGGTGGCGGTCGGCGGTGGCGCGGTCTTCGCGCTGCGTCGCCGGAACCCCGCCGCGCGCCACTGACGCGACCCCGTACGACACACGGAGGCCCGGCCCCCCTGGGGGGAGCCGGGCCTCCGTGGTGCCGGGGCGGGTCAGTTCCCGCTGACCGTGACCTTCTGGTCGTTCTTCAGCTCGCCGAAGAGCTGGTTCGCCTTGGACATGTCCCACTTCACGGCGTCACCGTCGTTGGGGGTCATGTAGTTGGCGTTGGCGATCGGCACCGTCACCGAGTGGCCGCTGCCGCCCGTGATGCCCTTCATCGCCCAGAACATCGTCGTCAGGTCCCACAGGCTCATCTTCTTGTCCACGATGAGCGTGTCCAGGCCGGACCCGATCACCGGGTACAGCTTGAACGGGTTGAGGATGGTGGACGGCGAGGCGGCGGAGTGCGCCAGGGTCGACAGGAACTTCTGCTGGTTGCGCATGCGGCCCAGGTCCTGGTCGGCCTCCTGGTGCCGCTGCCGGACGAACGCCAGCGACTGCTGGCCGTTCATCTTCTGGCAGCCCGCCTTGAAGTCCGCGCCGGACGCCTTGTCGTGCACGGCCTTGTCCAGGCACATGTTCACGCCGCCGAGCGCGTTCACCAGGTTCACGAAGCCGGCGAAGCCGATCTCCGCGTAGTGGTCGATGTGGATGCCGGTGTTGTACTCGATGGTGCGGGTCAGCAGCTCCGGGCCGCCGTCGGCGTAGGCGCGGTTCAGCTTGTGGGTGGAGGCGCCGTACCGCTTGTGCGACTGCTGGCCGGTGAAGGCCGGGATCGTGACGTAGGAGTCACGCGGCAGGCTCATCATCGTGTTCCCGTTGCTGCCGGTGTGCAGGATCATCATCGAGTCCGTGCGCTGGCCCGCGGCGGCACCGGTGTGCAGGTTCTTCTCGTCCTGCTTGGTGAGCCCCTCGCGGCTGTCCGACCCGACTATGAGGTAGTTCGTGCCCTTGCCCGTCGGCGGCCGGTCCTCGACCTTGCTGAGGTCGACCTCGCGGCGCACCTTGGAGTCCGCCCAGAAGTAGGTGGACACGGACACGACCAGCAGCACCACGACCAGGCCCAGCGCGGTGTAGCCGATCTTCTTGCGGGTGCTCCAGCGGCGCCGCCCGGACGGGCCGCCGGGACCGCCGGTCGAGGGCGGGCCGTAGCCGCCGGAGGGGCCGTCGCCCGGCTGGGGGCGCCGGGCCTGCGGGACCCCGCCCGCGGCGGCGGCCCTGCGCGGCGACAGTTCGGGTGGCAGCGGCGGTTCTGAGAGCCGGCGCTGCTCGGTGTCATCGCTCCAACCGTTCATGTCGGCCAGTGTGCCCGCGCACGAGGGGTGACCAAGAATCTCCGGAGGTTCTGTAGCAGACCCGATGCATAGGACCACCGGCCGCACCGGTTGTGTAACGGACATAAGGTGGATGCCGTGATCGACTCATCCGCCGCACCGGAGGGCATGCCGGACCCGCTGCCCACCCCGGCCGTCCCGGTGATCCCGGGCAAGCCGACGTCCGCCTCCCGCATCACGCTCTCCCACATCATGAGCGCCCACGACACCAACCTGCTGGGCACCGTGCACGGCGGCGTGGTGATGAAGCTCGTGGACGACGCGGCGGGCGCGGTCGCCGGCCGCCACTCCGGGGGCCCGGCCGTCACCGGCGCGATGGACGAGATGGCGTTCCTGGAGCCGGTCCGCGTGGGCGACCTGCTGCATGTGAAGGCGCAGGTCAACTGGACCGGCACCACGTCCATGGAGATCGGCGTGCGGGTCGTCGCCGAGCGGTGGAACGAGTCCGGGCCGGCCAAGCAGGTCGCCAGCGCCTACCTGGTGTTCGTCGCCGTCGACGCCGAGGGCCACCCGCGCCGGGTGCCCGAGTTGATCCCCGAGACCGACCGGGACCGCAGGCGCTGGCAGGAGGCCCAGATCCGCCGCACGCACCGGCTCGCCCGGCGCCGTGCCATCGTCGAGCTGCGCCGCGAGCGGGCCGCCGAGGGCCTCGAGGACTGACCGATCTACCGGACCGGGCGGCGCCGCTAGGGGCAGACCTCCTGGTCGCCGGTGACGGCCGTGCCCGGGGGCTGCGGCCGGGCCTTCATCGCCACCGGGTCGACCTTGGTGAAGTCCGCGCCGACGGTGACCTTCATCACCGGCCCCTGCCCGGGCGCCGGCTGCAGCTGCGCGCCGGGCAGCGCGGCGGCCAGGGTCCGCGCCGAGCGGTCCCAGCGCGGGTCGTACTGGATCACCGTGCGCGCGCTGCGCTGGTGCGCGGTGGTGGCCGTGCCCGGCGTCGCGAACCCGGTCGCGTGCAGCGCCTGCTGGGTCGATCCGCCCAGCCCGTTCGTCGCGGTGCCGTTGGCGACCCGCACGCTGATCGTCGCCGGGTCCACGTCCACCGGGGTCGCGGCGGCATGGTGCGGCGCGCTGCCCTTCGGGCGCGGGGCGGTGAGCGGCTGGTCGGCGCGGACCGCCGCCCACAGCTTGCCGGCCTTCGCGGCGTCCCACTTCACCGTGGAGCCGATGCCGGGCACGTTGTAGTTCATGACGCTCAGCGGCACCGAGACGTACTCCGACGAGCTGGGCGAGAAGTCCTTCATGCCCTGCGCCAGCGAGATCAGGTCGGTCGAGCTCAGCCCCTGGTCGGCCCGGACCGAGCCCAGCACGGTGCTCGCCACCCGGCTCAGCTCCAGCGGGTTGCTCAGCACGTTCCCGCTGGTCATCTTGTGGATCACCTGCGCCAGGAAGCGCTGCTGGCGCTGCATGCGGCCCAGGTCCGACGTGCCGTCGACGTGCCGGGAGCGCACGTACTGCAGGGCCTGGCCGCCGTCCAGCCTGGTCGTGCCGACCGGCAGGTTCAGACCCGAGAAGGAGTCCTTCAGCGGGACCGCCGTGCACACCTGGACGCCGCCGATGACGTCGACGGTCTTCATGAAGCTGGTGAAGTCGACCTCCAGGTAGTGGTCGATGTGCACCCCGGTCAGCTGCTCGACGGTCCGCACGGTGAGCTTCGGGCCGCCGAGCGCGTACGCCTGGTTGATCTTCGCCGGGTGCGTGCCGGTGACCGCGGTGGGCGTGGCTCCGGGCGGCTCCGGTGAGCCGCCCGGAGCCGCGGACGCGGAGCGTCCGGCCCGGGAGCCGGCGGAGACCCGCAGGGTCGTGGCGTCCGGCAGCCGCAGATAGGTGTCGCGCGGGATGCTCACCACGGTCGCCCGCTGCCGGTCCTGCGACAGGTGCACCAGCATGATCGTGTCCGTGCAGTGGCAGGGCGCGCCGCCGAGGTGGAACTGCTTCTTCTCCCGGGGGTCGATCCCGTCCCTGCCGTCGGTGCCGACCAGCAGGAAGTTGGTGCCCTTGGAGCCGCTGGGGCGGCCCTGCATGCCGCCGAAGGCGTCGACCCGGCCGATGGAGCCGCTGATGCCGTCGACCAGGGCGTGCCCGAGACCGCTGGCGGTGATCACCAGCACCGCCAGCCCGCCGGCGATCCGCAGGCCCCAGCGGACCGGGCGGCGGCGGTTGCGGGCCGGCCGCGGCGCGGCCCGCTGCGGTCCGCGGGGATCGGCCATCCGGCGGCGCCGCGGATCGGCCGGACGGCGGTCGCGGGGATCCGCCGTCCGGCGGGCACGCGGGTCGCCCGGCTGGCGGCTCCGGGAGTCGGCCGACGGCCGCCCCCGCCCCTCGACCGCGGGACCGCCGCGCCCCTGGGCCGGCTGCCGTCCGCGCCCGTCGGCGGGCGGGCGCTCCCGGCGCGGAGCGGGCGGACGGCCGCGGGCGTCGAGCGGCGGGGGGCGGCGCCGGGTAGGCGGCACGGGCAGGACCTCCGGGGAGGGGGCTCGGAACCCGTTCAGGCTAGGGACAAATAGGACTGTCGGTCTTGACCCCACGCGCTGGGGTCCCCCATAAGCGGTAACGTGTCGCTGATGAACGCCGCCACGAACCCCGCGCCTCCGGCTGTCTCCGTGATCATGCCGGTGCTCAACGAAGAGCGTCACCTGCGCAACGCGGTCCGGCACATCCTGGAGCAGGACCACCCGGGCGAGCTCGAAGTGGTCATCGCGCTGGGGCCGTCCACGGACCGCACCGACGCCATCGCGGCGGAACTGGCGGCCGAGGACCCGCGGGTGCGCACCGTGCCCAATCCCACGGGCCGCACGCCGGCCGCGCTCAACGCGGCGATCAAGGCGTCCCGGCACCCCGTCGTGGTCCGCGTCGACGGCCACGGCATGCTCTCGCCGGACTACATCGCCACCGCGGTGCGGCTGCTCGACGAGACCGGCGCGGCCAACGTCGGCGGCATCATGCACGCCGAGGGCGAGAACGACTGGGAGCACGCGGTGGCCGCGGCCATGACCGCCAAGATCGGCGTCGGCAACGCGGCCTTCCACACCGGAGGCGCCGCCGCCCCGGCCGACACCGTCTACCTGGGCGTCTTCCGGCGCGAGGTGCTGGAGCAGCAGGGCGGCTACAACGAGGAGTTCATCCGCGCCCAGGACTGGGAGCTGAACTACCGCATCCGCGAAGCCGGCCACCTCATCTGGTTCTCGCCCGACCTGCGGGTCTCCTACCGGCCGCGGCCGAGCGTGCGCGCGCTGGCCAAGCAGTACAAGGACTACGGCCGCTGGCGCCGCGTGGTGACCCGCTACCACCGCGGCTCGGTCAACCTCCGCTACCTGGCCGCCCCGGTCGCGCTGCTGGCCAACGCGGCGGGCCTGGTGGTGGGTGTCGCGGTCACCCCGTGGGCCCTGCTGGTCCCCGCCGCCTACCTCGCCGGCATCACCGCCGGTTCGCTCCCGGCCGGCCGCGGCCTGCCGTTCGGCGCCCGGCTGCGCATCCCGCTCGCCCTGGCCACCATGCACATGTGCTGGGGCTACGGCTTCCTGACCAGCCCCCGCTCGCTGGCCCGCCGCGTGATCGCCAGCCGCCGCCCGGCCGTGGTGGCCGAGCCGGCGCAGCAGGCGCAGCCCTCCGCCGGGACGACCGCCGACCTCTGACGGCGGCCGGTGCGCGGGCCGGCCCGGCCGCCGGCTCGCGCGGTGCCGTCCACCCGGCGGCGGTTCACCCCGCGGACCGGAGCACCGCGTCGGTCTTCGTGAGCGTCCGCCGGATGGATTCCCGCACCCCGGCCAGGTGCGCGGCGTGCGCCCGGATGTCCCTGTCCTCGTCGGCGGCCTCGTCCGCCTGCCAGACCGCGACGACGTCGTTCCGGGCCTTGCACCCGGCGTCGGCGACTGCGGCGGACCTCTCGGCCGCCGAGGGACCTGCGGTGTGCCATCGTGCGTCGTTGTTCGCGTCGAGCGGGGTGCGGTAGGCGTAGCCCTTGTCCTTCATGCACGCCGACCAGCGGGAGAACACCGCGCGCACCTTCGGGTCGTTCATCGACGCCGTGTAGTCGTCGACGTTGATGTCGACGGCGACCTGGTCGTCCGTGACCCTGCCGCCTCCGGACGTCAGAGCCGCGTCGGCCTCGCCCAGGCAACCGCCCCGCGGGATCGGGACCCCGTGATAGGTGGAGCCGGCGGGGACGGCGGGAAGTCCCCGTCCCGACGGCGCGTCCAGGCCGTATCCCAGGACCTTCTGCACGTCCGGGCTCAGACTCGGCCGCGGATCGGGCTGCCGCGGGTCCTGGGCGGCCGGGCTGTGGTAGCCGAGGCGGGCCGCCACGGCCGTGTCCACCGGGCCGTAGCGGTTGTCGGTCCGTCCCCCGTCCTGCGAGGGGCCCGGGGCCGGGAGCCGGTAGGAGAGCCCGAAGCGGTGCAGGCACGCACCGACGAGGGACGACTCCGCCTTCTCGATCCGCCCGTACTGCCCCGGGCCGATGAGGTAGTCCTCGATCGGCAGCCGCCGGGCGACGGGGCGCGGTGACGCCGCCTGCCCGGCGTCTCGAGCGGCGGGCACCGTGGCGTCACCTCCCCGGCCGGCGGCCTGGTGACGCGGAGAGCCGCACCCGGTCGCCAGCGCGCCCAGCGCCACCACGGCGGCCAGGGGAGCCAGCGACCGGACGAGCCCCGACCGGTGGGCCGGAGGAAGTCCCTCAGGGACAGACATTGAAGAAGTCGTAGCACTGAGAGGCGTTGTTGTTCTTGAGCTGGGTGTTCAGGTTGGCACCCGTTCCCCGCTTGATGTACTGGCTCGGCCCCATGTTGTTGGAGTTGAAGTAGATCGTGAGGCTGTAGTTCATGTCGTAGTTCCACACGGAGGCCGCGTTGTTCTTGACGTAGTACCCGGCGCCGTTCCCGTTGCTGAAGGTGTACCAGTTGGGGTCACCGTAGTTCTCCGGCGTCTGGCTGTTCCCCCTGCCGTCGCTGAACGTCGCCCCCTGGTAATTCGAGTTGAAGAAGAGGCACGCCTCTTCGGAGGCGCACGGGCCGGCCGTGGCATTGGCCGAAGTCGCTCCGACGAGACTCGCGCCGGCAGCGGAGAGGGCAACTGCTCCCGCGACCAGGAATCGTGCAGCACGCACGGCGATCTTCCTTTCCCTCATGGTGGCGTGGATGTGCGGGCGAATGGACTGATCGGAAGTGCCAGTTGGTCTCTGCCACCGCCAATGGAGCCTGAAACCCGGTGAATAGGGAATTCCGCTTTCCTGCTTCCGCGGTCCGGGGACCCTTGAGTTCCGTTTTCACGCGCCGTGAAGCCGGAGCCAGCGGATCCGGATATGCCGCGCGGGAACCGGCGAGGGGCGCGCCGGCGGCAAGGCCGGGCCCGGGGCCCGGCCTTGGGGAGTGCGATCCGTGGTCAGCCGCAGTGGACGTTCTCGTAGACGCTCACCCCGTGCCCGGCGTACCCGGACACCGCCTTGTAGCTGAGTTCTCCGTATATGTCGATGCAGCTTCCCGGCGCGTAGGCGTACACCGGCCCCGCGTACTGCGTGTAATTCGAGTTCAGCCCGTCGATGGTGTAGCTGCTGGCGCCGCTCTTCCTGATCCCCGCAATGAGGTGGTTGACACCGGTCACGTTGCTGTTGGCGCGGACGGTCAGGCAGTTGTAGCCGTTCGACGAGTTGTAGTAGACATCGATGAACCCCGTCGTGAGCTGTCCCGCGCTCCACGAATCCGTGATGCTCCAGGACTGTCGGAACGCGTAGGAGCTGCCACAGTGGTTTGTCGGCGTGGCAGCTCCGGCGTCGGTGCTCGAGAGGCCGATCAGGCTCGCCGTGAGAAGGGTCACGACACCTGCGGCTGCTGCGGTGTTGCGGAAGTACGGCCTGCGGGACATGGCACGAACCCCATTCCTGCCGAGGATTTGACACTCGTAATCTCGGCCGGGCCGGTGCCGTCCAAACTCGCACGGGGTCGCAGTATGCGGAATGCCGCATTCGCTACGGCTGACTCCGTGGATTCATCCCGGTTGCTCTCGTATTTCTCCGCCGGAGTCCGGCGGGTTCCGGTCGACTGCCGGCGAAAGGCCGCGGTCGGGTGGTCAGAAGCGGTAGATCGGCAGGATCTCCATGCAGTTCTTCTCGGGGTCCTCGGAGCCGTTCATCACGTCGGAGTCCGTCGGCACCGAGCCGGCGGTCGGCAGGGTCTTGGCGTAGTCGCTGCCGGTCTTCCAGTCGGCGCCCACGGTCAGGGTGATCGCCTGCACGGTGCCGGACGCCTTGACGCTCTTGTCCGGGATGCCGAGGGCCTTGGCGACGGACAGCGCGTCGGACTTGCCCTGCGCACCGCCGCTCGTCGGGTAGACGAGCGTGGTGCTCGGGCTGGCCGCCGGCGCCTGGACGGCGGACGCCTTGGCGAAGCCCTTGGTCACCAGCACCTGCGCGATGTCCCCGGCGCGGTGCTGGGTCGGGATGCCGCCCTCGGTGCCGGACGTGCCGTTGTAGACGCTGACCGGGATCGTCGCCGGGGCCGCGGCCGCCGGGCCCGCCGGAGTGGTCGGCTTGGCGGACGAACCGGGCGTCTTCGCCTTGCCGTTGGCGTCCATCGGTATGTCGTTGCGCATCAGCGACCACACGGTGGCGGCGGTCGGACTCGGCAGGTAGTGCGCCTGGGGGTTCTTGTAGTCGGCGATGTGCGGCATCGTCAGCATCGTCGTGCGGTTCGGCGGGATGCTCTTGAGCTGCATGCCCAGGTCGTAGAGCTTCTTGGGCGTGCCGATCTCGGAGGACACCTCGAAGGCCTCCATGGCCTTGGTAGCGATGTCGTTGAGCCGGCCCGGGTTGGAGAAGAGGTCCTGGCTGCGGAGGTTGCGCAGCAGCGAACTCATGTACATGTGCTGGGCCTTGGACCGCATGGCGTCGCTGCCGAACGCGTGCCGGGTGCGCAGCCACTGCAGGGCCTGCTCGCCCTTGACGGTGTGCGTGCCCTTCGTCAGGTGCAGGTGGGAGCCGCCCGGCTGGGCCTTGGTCGCGTGGTCGTCCACGTTCTCCCGCACGCAGACCTGCGCGCCGCCGAGCACGTCGGCCATCTTCACCACACCGGCGAAGTCGATCTTCAGCCAGTGGTCGATGTAGAGCCCGCCGGTCAGGTTCTGCACGGTCGCCAGGGTGCAGCCGGCGCCGCCGCGGGCCAGCGACGCGTTGATGATGTCGTTGGTGGCGGGGTATTCGTGGTGCGTCTTGGGGTCGGTGCACTTGGGTATGTCCACGCGGGTGTCGCGCGGGATGCTCACCAGCGACATGTTGCTGCGGTCCGCCGACAGGTGGGCGATCATGATCACGTCGGCCCGCTCGCCCACGCTGTCCGCGGCCCCGCCGAGCTTCTTGTCCGCGGCGTCCGCCCGGGAGTCCGAGCCGAGGATGAGGATGTTCAGCGGGGTGTCGCCGTTGGAGTTGGCCTTCGGCTTGACCGCGTGGGTGTCGCCGCTGACGCGCTGCCCCTTGCGGATCTTGCTCGCCAGGTACTCGTAGTAGCCGAACGCGGCGCCGGCGGTGCCCAGGACCGCGACCGAGGTGCCTATCGCCACCCACTTCAGGGCCCTGCGCTTGCGGCTCTTCGGCTTCCGGCGCCCGCGCGACCCGCCCCGCCGGTGCCCGGGGCTCAGCCCGTCGGGACCGTCCGGGCCGTCCGGGTCGTCGGGTCCGCCGCCGTCCCGTCCTCCGCCGCCCGCGCGGTGCGATCCGGGCTCCGGCCGCCGCTGGCCCGGCACGCCGCGGGTGCGGGTGCCCGCACCGCCGTAGCCGTCGTCGGTGCCGCCGCCGTAGCCGGGGCCCCCCTGGTGCCCGGCCGGGTCGGGGGAGTACGCGCGCGCGTCGTCGCGGAACAGCCCCTGGTCCCAGGCGGGTTCGCCCTGACCTGGGGCGGAACCGTAGCCGTTGCCCCGCGCCATGTCGTCGCGCATTACAAGCCTTTCCCCCCAAAGAGCGGGCGTTTCGCCCTCACCTAGGTCGGCCAGGGCAGCCGTCTTGTGTGTCAGACGGTCATGAGCCGCCGAAAGTTGCAGCGCGGCGGTCCGACTTGGTGTCCCCGTGAGAATTTCACAGATCAATGACGAACAGGGACGGTCTGCATTGCACGGTCGGCGGCGACCCTATCCCACGCAGGCGGTGCTGTCGGCCGTCGCCGTCTCCAGGCCCTTGGGCGCGGTCAGGGGCGGCGCGATCGGGGTGCCGGGCGCCGTGTAGTCCTTGCCCAGGGTGAGGGTCATGTAGGTGAGCGGGGGCACGTCCTTGGCGCCCTCGTGCAGCGCGGAGGCGGGCAGCCCCATCATCGCGGCCAGCGAGCGGGCCTGGTCGGCCTGGTTGGGGGCGTAGTCAAGCCGGGTCGCGGCGAGGGCGGCCGGCGCGTCACCGCCGTTGGCGGAGCGGTTGACGCCCTTGTCGTTCTGCAGCCAGTTGAGGACGTCCTGGGACGCGCCGAAGTCGCCGGTGCCGTTGAGCACGGTGACGCGGGTGTCGTGCGGGGTGGCCTTAGGGCCGGCGAGCTTCGGGTCGGGCGCGGGCGGCTCGGCCGACAGCGGGACGTCCCGGGTGACCAGCGAGAACAGCTGCGCGGCGGCGGCCTTGTCGAGCGTCGCCGCCCTCGCGCCGCCGCTCGCCTTCGCCGTGGGCAGCGCCGCGAACGTGACGTGCGTGACGTCCACCTTGCCGATCTCACCGGCGAGCGTGTCCAGCGCGCCCGAGCGGGCGAGTGCCGGGTCGACGGCCAGGGTGCGGGCGGACGCGTCCGCGAGGTCCTTGCCGACCGGCGTCCCACCGGACTTCCACTGCCGCAGCAGGGCGCCGAAGTACGCCTGCTGGAGCCGCGCGGCGTCCACGTCGCCGTGGCCGGGCGGCGCGCTGCGGGTGGTCAGGAAGCCGGGCGCCTGCGCGGCGGTGAGCCGGTGCTGCCCGGCGGCCAGGTCGAGGTGCGCGGCGGGGTCGGACAGCGGCGCCTTCAGGCACACCTGCACACCGCCCGCCGCGGTCGTCAGCTCCTGGATCGCGCGGGCGTCGGCCAGCACGAAGTGGTCGACCTTCACCCCGGTCAACTGGTCGACGGTGCGCATCGTGCAGCCCGGGTCGCGCCCCTGGGCACCCAGGCTCTCCCGGAACGTCGGCGAGGTCCCCGTGACCGGGGTGCCGCGCACCACCGAGGTCGTGCCGTTGCCCTGCCGCACCGGGCAGTCGGGGATCGCGGTGACGAGGTCGCCGGGGATGATCACCGCGGTGGCGTCGCCGCGGTCGGCCGACAGGTGCAGCAGCACCGCCGAGTCCGCCCCCGCCGCCGAGCCCTGCCCTTGGCCGCCACTGTCCGAACTCGCCTGGCCCGCCGCGTTGATCAGCAGCACGTTCATCGGCCCGCTGGTGGACAGGGCCGGGGCGGCGGCGTCGCCGACGTCGATCGCGTGCACGGAGGGGCCGCCCGAGTGGCGCTGCGCCATGGCGACGCCGACCCCGCCGAGGACGAGGACCAGCCCCAGCCCCCCGGCCGCCCACACCACCGCGGGCCGGCCCTCGCTGCCGCGTCCGCGCGTCTTGCGGCGGCCGGACCTGCCGGCGGCCCTGCGGCGCCCGCCCGAGGCGGCGGCCCTGCGGCCGCCGGACGTCCGCGAACCGGCGGCCGTACGCGGCCCGTTGGCGCCCGGAGCGGTGGCCGCGATGGCCGTGGAGCCGGCGAGGGCATCGTCGGCCCCGGGGGCGGGCGCCTGCTCCGGAACGGTGAACGCGGCGGTGTCGCCCGCGGGTTCCCCGTGCGCGGCGGCGCTCGTCCCGCCGCTCATGTCGCCGTATGCGACGGGGTGCGTGTCCCCGTTCATGTCGCCGTACCCGACCGGGGTCGCCTCCACATGCATGTCGCCGTACCCGACCGGGCTCGTGTCCCCGTGTACGTCGCCGAACGTCACCGGGCTCGTCCCGCCGTGCATGTCCCCGTACGCGACGGGGTTCGCGTCCCCGCCCATGTCTCCGTACCCGACCGGGCGCACGTCTCCGGCCAGGTGGCCGACGGGATCGGCAGCGGCGCCCGGGCCCATTCCCGCGCCGGGGTCCGTGCCCGCGGCCGGAAACGCCGGGCCGGCGTCCTGCGCGGCATCGGGGTACGACTGCGCGTACTGCTCGTCCGCGGCGACCTGCGGGTGGTCCGTCCGCAACCGGTACTCGCCGGTGACCGGATCCAGCACCCACTGGTCCGCCGGGTCCACGGCCTCCGGGCCCTGCGTGTCCACGGCGTTCGGATCCTCCTTGCGAGGGTCGGGCGTTCAGGTTCGCAAGCTACCCCACGCAGGCGGTGCTGTCCGCCTCGGTCTTCTGCAACCCCTGCGGTGCCGCGGGCGGCGCGTCGATCGGGGTACCGGCGGCGGTGAAGTCGCCACCGAGCGTGAGGGTCATCGGGCCGGGCGGCGTGCCGCCGGCGCCGGCGGCCGGGTGGAGCGCGGACGCGGGCAGCCCCATGAGGGCGGCCACCGTGCGCGCCTGACCGGCCTGGTCGGGCGCGTACCGCAGCGACGTCGAGGCGAGCGGCGCGGGCGCGTTGCCGCCGATCACCGGATCGCCGACGCCCTTGCTGTCGCGCAGCCACACGACGGTGCCGCGCGCGGCCCCGTTGATGCCGCTGCCGTTGAGCACGGTCACGGAGACCTCGGAAGGGGCGGTCTTCGGGCCGGCCAGCCGCGGGTCGGCAGCGGGCTTGTGCCGGGGCCTGGCAGCGCCGGTGAGCGGGATGTCGTCGCGCAGCGCCGCCAGCAGCTGCGGGGCGCGGGTGCGGTCGACGACGACCGTCGCGTGCACCTTCTCGTTCGGGTTGTCGACGACAGGGAGCGTGGTGAAGGTGATGTGCTTGGCGTCGACGGCGGCGATGTCGCGGACCAGGCTGCTGAGTTTGGCGACCGAGCCGATGGCCTTGTCCACGGTGAGGGCCTTGGTCGCGGCGTCGGCGAGCGTGAACAGCTTCGCCGGATTGGTCAGCGTGCCCTCCGACTTGACCTTGCGGATCATCGCGCCGAGGAAGTTCTGCTGCAGCTTGATCCGGTCCAGGTCGCTCTGGTCGCGCAGCGCGTGCCGGGTGCGGACGAACTCCAGCGCCTGCTCGCCCTTGAGGACGTGCGGGCCCGCGCTGAGGTCCAGATGGGACTTGGGGTCGACCAGCGGCCGCGCCAGGCAGACCTCGACGCCGCCGACCGCCGTCGACAGGGTCTTCACCGCCTCGAAGTTCACCATCATGAAGTGGTCGACGTGCAGCCCGGTCATCTGCTCCACGAGCCGCATCGTGCACCCGGGATCGCGCCCGCCCTGCCCCAGGCTCGCGTTGAACTTCGGGGCGGTGAGCCCCTGCGGGATGCCCGGGATCACCTTGGTCGAGCCGTCCTTCTGCCGGGTCGGGCAGTCGGGGATGGCGGTGACGATGTCGCGCGGGATGCTGACCGCGGTCGCGCTCTCGCGGTCGGCGGCGATGTGCAGCAGGATCGTGGTGTCCGCGTGGCCCAGGCTGTCCGGGTCCCCGTACGCATGGCCCAGGCCCTGCCGGCTGTCGGTGCCGATGACCAGGATGTTCATCGGGCCGTCATGGGTGACGCTCCTGCTGCCCGCGTCGCCGATGTCGACCGTGGTGATGTTGCCGTTCAGGCGCTCGTAGAGCAGGAAACCGCCGACCCCGGTCACCACCAGGAGTAACCCCAGGGCGCCCGCGACCCACAGCAGCACCTTCCTCCGCCGCGACACCGGCGGCCGGGCGCGGCGCCGCACACCGCCGCCGCGCCGGCGCGGGCCGGGTACCTGGGGCGGCTCCCTGCGCGGGGGCGGTTCTGTCCTGCGCGCCGGCGGTGCCGTCCTGCCCGGAGCGGCGGCGCCACCGCGGGCCTGCTGCGGCATGGGGCGGACCGCCGGCCGCCGCGTCCCCTGGGCCGGGGCCGGCGCTTCGGGCGCGGTGTCCGTGAGCGGCCGGTACGTGCCGGTCGCCGGATCGAGCCCCCACTGCTCCGCAGCGTCGGTGCCCCTGCGGCCTTGCGTGTCCACGGTTCCTCGGGTCCTCCCGTCCGGGATCGTCCGATCGCCCACACTAGCGGCCACGTTGGGGTGAGTTGTCCGTGTTCGAATGCTCTGTCATCCGAGGGTCGGGACATATCGCCGCATCATGACGATGACTTGGGTCCCGCTTTCAGCAGCTTTTCAGCTGTCTTTGCCGCACACGTCCTGATCGGCCGTCGTGCCCCGGTATGTGGGCGCGGTGCTCGGCGTCCCGCCGGAAGTGCCGCTCGGCGTGGCGCCGGGAGAGGGCGTGCCGCTGGGGGTGCCAGCGGGTCCCGTCGTGCCGGGGGAGCCCGTGGGCGTCCCGCTCGGGGTGCCGGCGGGCGTGCCGTTGCCGGACGGGCCGGTCCCGTCGGCCGAGACGCCGACCGGCCGGTCGGCCCGCAGCGCGGCGAACAGGGCATCGGCGCCCGGCTGTTGGAGCTGGTCGCGGTTGCGGTCCGCGACGTACTGCTCGCGCGGCACGGTGAGGAACCGTATCTGCCCGGTCGGTGTCTTCTGCAGGCTCTGCGCCAGGTCGTACAGCTTGCTCAGCGAGTCCAGGCCCGGGTCGGCGGTCAGCGACTTGGTGGCCGCGTCGAGCAGCGGGTACAGCTTCACCGGGTTGAGCAGCACCCCGTTGCTGCGCACCTTCTTCACCAGCGAGCCGAGGAACGCCTGCTGGCGCTGCATCCGCTCGGTGTCGCTGCCGTCGCCGATGCTGTAGCGCGCCCGTACGAAGCCCAGCGCCTGCTCGCCGTGGAGCTTCTGCCGGCCCGCCGGCAGGTCGAGGTGCGCCTTGGTGTCGTGCACCGGCTTCGCCACGCACACCTCGACGCCGTCGACCGCGTCGACCATGTTCTTGAAGCCGGTGAAGTCCACGATCAGGTGGTGGTCGATGCGGATGTGCGTCATGTCCTCCACCGCGCGGATGGTGCACGCCGCGCCGCCCTGCTCGAACGCCCAGTTGAACTGTTCGAAGCGGGCCGGGAGGGTGGTGCCGTCCGGCTTGGTGCACTCCGGGACGTGGGCCATCAGGTCGCGCGGGATGCTGACGGCGGTGGCGCTGCCGCGGTCGGCCGCCAGGTGCAGCAGGATCGTGGTGTCCGAGCGCTGCGTGCCGCTGTCCTGGCCGTACTTCTCGTTGCCGTTGCCGCGGTTGTCCGAGCCGATGAGGAGGATGTTCTCGGCGCTGGTCGGCGTCTCCGGGGGCCGCTGCGAGGCGTGCACCTTCAGCTCGTTCTCGGTCACCGTGTCCGTGGTGATGTTGCCGTTGAGGCGCTGGTACAGGTACCAGGTGCCGCCGGCCAGGGCGAGCACGCACACCGCGGTGCAGATCGCCAGGATCTTCAGCCAGCGGAACCGCCGGGGCGGCCGGCCGCCGGCATCGGCCGCGGCCTCGCCGGTGACGGCGTCCGCGGCGGCCGGGGTGCCGGAGCCGGGCGTGGAATCGTCCGTCGGGGGCTGAGCTGGCGTGGTCACGTCGTGGCCGTCCCTGGTTAGGTCACCGATGCCGGTGCCCGCCGGGGCCCCCTGGGGTCGGGCCCGAATGCCCGACCGGCATTCGTTCAGACTGTCGAGCAGGCACGTTGGTTGCCCAAGGGACCTTGTTCGGTGGGGGAGTTGACCAGGTGAGGGCCGTGGCGCGTGGGGTGCGCGCGATGCCCGGGGGATCTGGGGCAGGCGGGACGGTGGCCACGAGCCGGACCGGGGAGAGCGGGTGGGAGCGCGTAACCGGGCGCGGGGTGCCGAGCGGCGCGGACGGCCTGGACGGGTCGCCGGCGCGGACCGTTGCCGCGGTGGACCGCGGTCAGGCCGTGTGCGTGACCCGCTCGCTCTCCTTGCGCTTGGCCAGCGCCTCGTCCGTGAGCCGGTCGAGATGGCGGCACAGCACCACCGAGGCGTCCGCGGCCAGCGGCGCCAGCAGGCCGGCGGCCAGGCCCTCCCACCCGTCGTACGGCAGGTCCGACAGCAGGCGCGCGCCGCGTCCCAGACCGCACGAAGCGGCGTCCGCCCGCGCCCGCTCGGTCACCTCGGCGCCCGACAGCAGCTGGCCGCCCGGCAGTTGGAGCGCGGGCGAGCCGGGGGCCGGCGGCTCGTACGGCACGAAGCGGTCGCCCTGGCTCGGCACCTCCACCGCGTAGTCGGCGAATCCGGCGGGGGGTTGGGGGAACCGGCCGCCCAGCGGCCGCAGCGCCAGGGCGACCCGCTCGCCGTCGCAGGCGCGCGCCGCGTCCAGCGTGTCCGGGCCGCTCACCACCAGGTCGGCCGCCGCCGGGTCGCCGCCGGGGGCCACGACCACGCCCACCGAGAACCCGGCCAGCACCCACACCGCGGTCTGCCAGTGCGCCGGGAGCAGCAGCGCGAGCCGGTCGCCGGGCTGGGCACCGAGGCCGTCCTGCAGCAGGTTGGCCGTCTTCGCCACCCAGTTCGCGAACGTCGCGACCGACAACTCGACGCGCTCGCCGGTCGCGTCGTCGTAGAAGGTGATCAGCGGGCGGCCGGGGTCGCCGCGCAGGGCGTCGGAGAGGAGTTGTGCGGGGGTCGCGGAGGTGGCTGTCACGGACGCCAGGTTACCTGGCATGATCGGATACGCCGTGCGGCCGGGGTTCAGCCGGAGCACGGCCGCGGACCGGCCGACATACGGGCGCTTTCCGGGGTGCCTGCGGAGCGGCTGGCCTGCGTGCGCCGTGCGTTCGGGCGTCGGGTGCGCCGTACGGGTCAGCCCGTTGCGCCACAGCGCTGCTTCTCCTGATGCTGATTCATCGGCTTTGAGGCTTATGTCAGTATCTTCCCCATGCGTGCACACCCCGAGGACGTCCCCCTGACCGACGCCCCCGCCGCGACGCCGGCAGCGACCGAGGCCATCCTCCTGGTCGGCGGCAAGGGAACCCGGCTGCGACCGCTCACCGTCCACACCCCGAAACCCATGGTGCCGGCGGCCGGCGTGCCGTTCCTCACCCACCAGCTGGCCCGCGCCCGGGCGGCGGGCATCGAGCACATCGTGCTCGCCACCTCCTACCTCGCCGAGGTCTTCGAACCCCACTTCGGCGACGGCTCGGCGCTCGGCCTGCACCTGGAGTACGTCACCGAGACCGACCCGCTCGGCACCGGCGGCGCGATCCGCAACGTCGCCCACCGGCTGCACTCCGCGCCCGGCGACCCGGTGCTCGTCTTCAACGGCGACATCCTCACCGGCCTCGACATCCGCGCCCTGGTCGCCACCCACCGCCGCGCCCGCGCCGACATCTCGCTGCACCTGACGAAGGTGCCCGACCCGCGCGCCTTCGGCCTGGTGCCCACCGACGACGACGGCCGCGTCACCGCCTTCCTGGAGAAGCCGCAGACGCCCGAGGAGATCGTCACCGACCAGATCAACGCCGGCGCGTACGTCTTCACCCGGTCCGTCATCGACGAGATCCCGGCAGGGCGGCCCGTCTCCGTCGAACGCGAGACCTTCCCCGACCTGCTGGCCGCCGGCGCGCACCTGCAGGGCATGGTCGACTCCACGTACTGGTTGGACCTCGGCACCCCCCAGGCGTTCGTCCGCGGCTCCGCGGACCTGGTCCTGGGCCGCGCCCCGTCGCCCGCGGTGCCCGGCCGCTGCGGCGAGCGGCTCGTGCTGCCCGGCGCCGACGTCGCGGAGGACGCCAAGCTCTCCGGCGGAACCTCGGTCGCCGCGGGCGCGGTGATCGGCTCCGGCGCCCGGATCGACGGCAGCGCGATCCTGTCCGGCGCCTGGATCGAGTCCGGCGCCGTCGTCAAGAACTCCCTCGTCGGGGCGGGCGCCCGCGTCGGCAGCCGGACCGTCCTCGACGGTGTCGTCGTCGGCGACGGCGCCCACATCGGCCCCGACAACGAACTCCTCGACGGCGTCCGGGTGTGGTGCGGGGCGCGGATCGAGCAGGGCGCGATCCGCTTCTCGTCCGACGCCTGAGCGGGGGCGCCTGCACCGCGCTCGAGGGGCCGGGGCCGGGGCTTGGGCCGCGCCCGGGTCTGTCCTTCGCCTGGCGGGACCCCGCCCCCCCGCTGTGCGGGGTGGGGTGTCGGAGGGGGCGAGTACGCTCGGCGGCGTGCCTGCCATTCCCGCCAGCCGTGTCGGCGCTGCGTCCGCCGCCACGCGACGGTGGGTGCCGTCCGGGCCGCTGGATGTCCGCCTCACCGTCATGCCGCTGCGCCGCGGCGGGACCGATCCGGCGTTCCGCATCACGCCCGACGGCGCCGTGTGGCGCGCCAGCCGCACCCCCCAGGGCCCGGCCACCCTGCGCATCACCGGCAGCCCGGCCGCCCTCGAAGGCCACGCCTGGGGGCCCGGCGCGCAGTGGCTCCTCGACGCGATGCCCGGCCTCCTCGGCGCGGACGACGACCCGTCCGGCTTCGCGCCGCGCCACCGCGTCGTCCACCACGCCCACCGCCGCCACCCCGGGCTGCGGCTCACCCGCACCGGCCTGGTCCTCGAAGCGCTCGTCCCGGCGGTCCTGGAGCAGAAGGTGACCACCACCGAGGCATACCGGGCGTGGAAGCTGCTGCTGTTCCAGCACGGCGAGCCGGCCCCCGGGCCCGCGCCGGCCGACCGCATGCGCGTCATGCCCGACGTCCGCGGCTGGGCCCGCGTCCCCTCATGGGACTGGCACTGCGCCGGCGTCGACAACAAGCGCGCGTCCACCGTGATGCGCGCGGTCCGGCTCGGCGCCCGCCTGGACGCCCTGGCCGCGCTCGACGCCGCCGAGGCGTCCGCCCGCCTCCAGACGATCCCCGGGATCGGGCCGTGGACGGCGGCGGAGACGCTGCAGCGCAGCCATGGCGCGGCGGACGAGGTGACGGTCGGGGATCTGCATCTGCCGCACCGGATCGGGTTCGCGCTCACCGGGGAGCGGAGGTCGGACGACGCGACGATGCTCGGGTTGCTCGCGCCTTATGCCGGGCAGCGGCATCGGGCTGCCCGGCTGATTCTGCTGGGGGCGCCCAGTCCGCCTCGGCGTGGGCCGCGGCTCGCCCCCAATCCGCCTTCCTGGCGCTCCTGATCCCTTCGGGTCGGCCCGTTTGCTCCCTCGGGTTCGCCCTTTTTCTCCCACCCGCCCACCCGTTGAACCAGTCCGTCAGGTGGACGTCTCTCGTGGGTGGGTCGGGGCCGCCGGCCCGGTATCTCCTCGGAACTGTGCGTGCGGCTTCTTCCACCACGGCACCCAGGGCACACGCACAGTTCCTGCGGGGACACCGCCCCACCGTCCCCTCCGCTCTCGTCGGCGGCTGACGGGCCGGTGGGGGGTGAACAGGTACTCCCGGGTTGCCCGGGAAGAGCCCCTTACCCCCCACCGGGCGGCAGCCGCCGACGAAGCGGGAGGGGACGGTCCGGGAGTGTCCCCGCAGGAACTGTGCACACTCCCGGGGAACCCGGCGGGCAGGCCGCACGCACAGTTCCGAGGAGATACTCCCGGGGCGGCACCGACCCAACCACGAGAGACGTCCACTCGACGGACTGGTTCAACGGGTGGGCGGGTGGGAGATGAGAGGGAAAAGCTCAGCGCACGGCGATGAAGGCGGAAGCCTCCCGCTCCCCCCGCGCCGGAGGCGCAACGGCCGGCCGCCCGACGGCTACCGCTCCCATCGGATCCCAGTCAGAAGCAAGGCCGAGGACGTCGCGAACGACGTCGCGGCAGAACATCGTCGAGGAGACCCACGCGGAGCCCAGCCCCTCCCCGGCGAGCGCCACGAGAAAGTTCTGCACGCCCGCCCCGGTCGCGACCACGAACATCTCACGCTCCGCGGCGGCCCGCCGGGCGTCGGGGTAGGGGTGGGCGCCGTCGGCGACGAGGCAGGGGACGACGAGGTAGGGGGCGCGGCGCAGCACGTCGCCGCGGCGCAGCCGCTTGGTGATGCTGGTCTCGGAGAAGCCGTCCCGGCGCAGGTCCGCCTCCCAGGCGTCCCGCATGGCGTCGAGGAGGCGGGTCCGCACCTCGGGGGTCTCCAGGAGGACGAACCGCCAGGGGGTGGTGTGGTGCGGGGCGGGGGCGGTGACCGCGAGCGCCACGGCCCGGCGCACGGCCGCGGGGTCGACGGGCTCGCCGGTGAACTCGCGGACGGTGCGGCGCAGCGAGACGGCCTCGCGGACGGCCTCGGACGTGCCGAGCCGGAACATGTCGTCGGCGGCGCGGCGGACCAGGACGCGGGCCCCCGGGTCGTCGTCGGCGGGCGCGGGGTCCACCACGGCGGGCAGCCCGCGCACCACGGCGACGGGGATGCCGGCGGTCTTGCCCTTGACCAGTTCGCCGGCCGCGGCCAGCTCGTCGGCGGTGGCGGTGACCGTCACGTTGAGCGGGTTGCCGTGGGCGTCCTCGCCGCCGCGCAGGTCCTCCAGGACGCGGACGCCGCAGGCGCCGACGGCCACGTCGGTCAGCCCGTTGCGCCAGGGCCGGCCGAAGGTGTCGGTGACGACCACGCCGACCCGGACACCCAGGTCCTCGTAGAGGCCCCGGCGGATGCGGCGGGCCGAGGCGTCCGGGTCCTCGGGCAGGAGCAGCACGGTGCCGGCCGGGGTGTTGGAGGCGTCGACGCCGGCTGCGGCCATCACGAAGCCGTGGCGGGTCTCCACGATGCGGGTCGGGCCGCGGCGGGCGACCAGGCGGACCGCTTCGGCGTCGATGGCGGCCTCGCGGTCCTCGGCGCGCACCAGCCGGCCCTCGGCCTTGCTGACGATCTTGGAGGTGACGACCAGGACGTCGCCGTCGGCGAGGGCGACCCCGGTGGCGGCGATGAGCTTGGCGATGTCGGCCCCGGGCTGCACCTCACCGATGCCGGGCACGCCGAAGACCTCGTAACGCGGCGTGGGAGCGGGGGAGTTCACGCGCGCACCTCCTCGGCCAGGTCGAGCGCCTCGCGGGCCATGCGGGTTGTGGCGTCCAGGTCGGACATGAGCAGCGGGATGGCGCGGCAGCGGATGCCGGCCGCCTCGACGCCGGCGACGGCGTCCGCGTCGACGGTGTCGACGAGCCAGCCGTCGAGCAGGCCGCTGCCGTAGTGGGCGGCGACCGCGGCGGCGCTGGACTCGACGCCGACCGCGGCCAGCACCTTGTCGGCCATGCCGCGCACCGGGGCGTCGCCGATGATCGGGGACAGGCCCACCACGGGCACGCCGGCCTCGGCGATGGCCTCGCGGATGCCGGGCACGGCCAGGATGGTGCCGATGCTGACCACCGGGTTGGACGGCGGGAAGACGATCACGTCGGCGGCGGCGATGGCCTCCAGCACGCCGGGCGCGGGCTTGGCCGCCTCGGCGCCGACGGGCACCACGGCCTGCGCGGGCACCGCGGCCCGCAGCCGCACCCAGTACTCCTGGAAGTGCACGGCCTTGCGCTCGCCGTCGGCCTCGACCAGCACGTGGGTCTCGACGCGGTCGTCGGACATCGGCAGCAGCCGCACCCCGGGCTGCCAGCGGGCGCACAGCGCCTCGGTGACGGCGCTGAGCGGGTACCCGGCGCCGATCATCTGGGTGCGGACGATGTGGGTCGCGAAGTCGCGGTCGCCGAGCCCGAACCACTCGGGCCCCACCCCGTAGGCAGCGAGTTCCTCCTTGACGGTGAACGTCTCGTCGGCCCGGCCCCAGCCCTGCTCCTCGTGGATGCCACCGCCGAGGGTGTACATGACGGTGTCGAGGTCGGGACAGACCTTCAGCCCGAACAGGTGGATGTCGTCTCCGGTGTTGCCGATGACGGTGATGTCCGCCTCCGGCGCTGCTGCCTTGAGGCCGCGCAGGAAGCGGGCGCCTCCGATGCCTCCGGCCAGAACCACGATTCGCATGGGGCCCAGTCTTGCAGGCTCGCCGCCGGCCCCGGCGGGGTCAGTGCCCGGTGGGGGCGCCCGCGGGTCGGCCGTGCGCCGCCGGCGTGCACGCGTACGGCGTCATCTCCGTCAGGCCGGGGAAGTAGACGTGCAGGCTCACCGCGGGTTCGAGGGAGTCGTTGACCACCTCGTGGACGTAGCCGGGGGCGAACGCCCGCTGGTCGCCGGGGGACAGGGCGCGGCCGGTCTCGCCGCGGGCGGTCAGCGCGCGCTCGCGCAGGCTGCCGTCGAGCAGGGTGAGCACGCCCGAGGAGCCGCCGTGGTCGTGCAGGCCGCTGCCCTGCCCGGGCAGCCAGCTCAGCAGCCACACCTCGTAGCCGGGGCCGGTCTGCAGGCGGGCGTACCAGCGGGTGGTGGCGTCATAGCGCACCAGCGGCGCCCAGCGCGCGCGGTCGGCGGCGACGGAGCGGGCGAGTCCGGCGAACTCGGCGACGGTGCCGGGGTGTTGGGGCACCGGGGGGAGCAGGTGGGGCAGGGCGAGCGGGTCACCGGCGATCGCGACGTCGGAGTACGCGGAGTCCATGGGGTGTGTTCCTCGTGATGCGCATGATGCGGGAAGTGCCGGGTCCGGGAAGCGGCCCGGGCAAGGGGATCAGCGGCAACGACAGGAACGACAACAGCTCTGCGCGAGCGCGACGCAGCAGGACTCGCTCTGGCGAGTCCGGAAGGGCGCGTGCTGCTCGGCGTACATGCGCTCAAGGAGACCGGGCGGCCGGGCTGCTTGTCAAACGGATGTCCGGTATGTCGCTCAGGTTCACCTGATCCGGTAACGACCGGTGCGGAAAGGTTTGTACATGGGATGGTGGGGATAGGTGGTGCGGCATCCGTGCAGATCCGATGCAGATCCGATTCCGGTCTGGGAGAACGCGCCGCCAGATGTGACGTTGTACTTCTGTGATCGAAATGTGATCCACGACGCTTCACTCCGGAGGGCGGAACGGGGCGCGACGCCCCTGCGTCTGACGAAGTGTGAACGGTGGGTCGGCAGGGCCGGGGTTGACGCATGCGGGTTTTTGAGATGATTTCAACACTTTCTGTCACCCCTTGGTTCAGCGGAGTGAATAACGGGCCCAATAGCAGATCTCCGCTTGACTGGCCTGGATCCACGCACTTGTAATTTCACTCGTGTCGTTCAGCCGGACAGGGATGACGGCAGGCAACATCACGGGGAAGCACGACAGACGAGGGGCGCGCATGACCGAGCAGTTCCAGTTGCTGCTGGCCGAGGAGGCCGACGAGGAACTCGGCTGGCAGGAGCGCGCGCTGTGTGCGCAGACCGACCCTGAGTCGTTCTTCCCCGAAAAGGGCGGTTCCACGCGCGAGGCGAAGAAAGTCTGCCTTGCCTGCGAAGTCCGGTCCGACTGCCTGGAGTACGCGCTCGCCAACGACGAGCGCTTCGGCATCTGGGGCGGCCTGTCCGAGCGCGAGCGGCGGCGCCTGAAGAAGGGTGTCGTCTGAGGTCCGGCTGACGCACCGCCCCTGCGCGCCGACCCCGCGCAGGCCCGGGAAAAGCCGCCTTCCAGCCCGTCCTGCCCGCCGTCCGGCGGGGCAGGCGGGCTGCTGTTGTTCTCACACCCGGACGGCGCCGACGGTGTGAGCCGTTAGTGTGGGGGGCCGTCCGAGACGTCCGTCCCGCACCAACCGGGACGATTGCGTCCACCGCAGTCCAGCGAACCGGGGCCAGAACCTCGATGTCCGTGAACAGCCCATCACCGGCCGTCCATCCGGCCGGCACCCCTGAGTTCCCGCGCCACGTCGTCACCGCCGTGCTCGTCGCGCACGACGGCGCGCGCTGGCTGCGCCAGGCCCTCGACGGGCTGCTCTCCCAGGACCGCCCGGTCCAGGACGTCATCGCCGCCGACACCGGCAGCGCCGACGACTCCGCCCGCCTGCTCGCCGAGGCGCTCGGCGACCAGCGCGTCCTCCACCTCGCCCGGCGCACCGGCTTCGGTGCCGCCGTCGACGAGGCCGTGCGCACCGCCCCGCCGCTGACCGCCGAGCAGTTGCCGTACCTCGCCGCCCGCCGCAGCGGCTGGGACCCCGTCAACCGCACCTGGAACGACGACTCGTACGACGAGGCCCCGGCACCGCACGGCGAGCCCGTGCAGTGGCTGTGGCTGCTCCACGACGACTGCGAGCCCGACCCCGGCGCCCTGGCCGCCCTGCTGCGCACCGCGGAGACCACGCCCTCGGCCGCGATCATCGGCCCCAAACTCCGCTCCTGGTACGACCGCAGGCAGCTGCTCGAAGTGGGCGTCAGCATCGCCCGCAGCGGCCGCCGCTGGACCGGACTGGAGCGCCGCGAGCAGGACCAGGGCCAGCACGACCAGGTGCGCCAGGTGCTGTCGGTGTCCTCCGCGGGCATGCTGGTGCGCCGCGACGTGTGGGAGGAGCTGGGCGGATTCGACCGCCGGCTGCCCCTGATGCGCGACGACGTGGACTTCTGCTGGCGCGCCCAGTCCGCCGGGCACAGCGTCCTGGTGGCCCCGGACGCGGTGCTGCGCCACGCCGAGGCGGCCTCCCGCGAGCGCCGCCCGGTGGACTGCGCGGGGCGTTCCGCGGTCAACCCGCACCGCGTGGACAAGGCCGGCGCGGTCTACACCCTGCTCGCCAACACCCGCGGCCCGCTGCTCCCGTACGTGGCGCTGCGGATCATCGTCGGCACCCTGCTGCGCACCCTCGCCTACCTCGTCGGCAAGGTGCCCGGCCAGGCCGTCGACGAGATCGTCGGCCTGCTCGGAGTCCTGCTGCGGCCCGCCCGGCTGCTGGGCGCCCGGCGCAGACGCGGCCGCGGCGCCGTACCGCCGTCCGAACTGCGGCCGCTGTTCCCGCCGCCCGGTGCCACCGTCCGCGCCACCGTCGACCAGGTCGTCAGCAACATCGCCGGCCGCGCCGACGCGTCCACCGCGGCGGCCGGCCGCCACGGCGGCGCCGTCGAGTCCGGACCGGGCGACGATGACGGGGAGTTCCTGGAGGTCGAGCAGTTCGCCCGGCTCAAGCGGCTGGCGCGCAAGCCCGGCCCGGTGCTCTTCGCCGTGCTGCTCGTGGTGTCGCTCGCCGCCTGCCGCTCCCTGCTGGGCGGCGGGATCCTGTCCGGCGGGGCCCTCCTGCCGGCCGGCTCCGGGGCCTCCGACCTGTGGGGCACCTACGCCGGGTCCTGGCACGCGCTGGGCACCGGCGGCACCGAGTCCGCACCCCCCTACATCGCGGTCCTGGCACTTTTCGCGACCGTCCTGTTCGGCTCCACCAGCCTGACGCTGACGCTGTTCCTCGTCGCCTCGGTGCCGCTGGCCGGCGTCACCGCCTACTTCGCCTCGCGCCCGCTGGTGGAGTCGCGGCTGCTGCGCGCCTGGGCGTCGGTCGCCTACGCCTTCCTGCCCGCCGCGACCGGGGCGCTGGCCGCCGGGCGGCTGGGCACCGCGGTGCTCGCGATCCTGCTGCCGCTGATGGCCCGCGCGGCCGTGTCCTACGCCGGCCTGCAACTCGGCGAGTCCGCCATCGAGCGCGGGGTGCGACCCGGCTGGCGCGCCACCTGGGCGCTGGCCCTCATGCTCACCTTCACCACCGCGTTCACGCCGGTGACCTGGCTGATAGCCGTAGTGCTCGCGGCGTCCGTCCTCGGCTGGCGGCTGGTCGGCGGCGCCGCCCAGCTCGTCGTCCCGCACGTGCTGCGCTCGGCCGCGCTGCTGATCACCCCCATGGTGCTGCTGGCGCCCTGGTCGCTGACCCTGCTGGGCCACCCCGGCCGCCTGCTGCACGAGGCCGGCCTGCCCTACGGCACCAAGAGCGCCTCCGGCCTCGACCTGCTGCTGCTCAGCCCCGGCGGCCCCAAGGCGTCCGGCGGCGTCCTGCTCGTCGGCGTGCTGCTGGCCGCGCTCGCCGCCCTGATGCGCGGCACCCGGCGCACCGCCGTCACCGCGGCCTGGGCCGCCGCCCTGGCCGGCCTGCTGTTCGCCGTCGTCGAGAACGGCAAGAACTGGGCGGGCCCGGCCACCCTGGTCTACGGCCTCGCGCTGCTGGCCGCCGCGGCGGTCGGCGCCGAGGGCGCCAAGGAGCGCATCGCGGCCAGCGGCTTCGGCTGGCGCCAGCCGGTCGCCGGCCTGATCGCCCTGGCCGCGGTGGTCGCACCGCTGCTCGCCGCGTTCACCTGGGTCGCGGACGGCGCCAGCGGCCCGATCCGGCGCGGCGACCCGCAGCAGGTCCCGGCGTTCGTGGCCGAGGAGGCCACCACCGGCGACCAGCCCCGCACCCTCGTGCTCAACGGCACCCCCGGCGACGTCACCTACGCCCTGGTGCGCGGTTCCGGCGCCAAGATCGGCGACGCCGAACTGGCCGCCGCGGCCCCCGCCGACCCCGCGCTGGACACCGTGGTCGCCAACCTCGTCGCCGGCTCCGGCGCCGACCAGGGCAGCCGGCTGGCCGGCTACGCGGTCCGCTACGTGCTGGCGCAGAAGGGCTCGCCGCGCTCCTTCAGCCGCGTCCTGGACAGCACCCCGGGGCTCTCCCGGGTCAGCCAGACCGACGGCAGCGAGTTGTGGCGGGTCAACACGACCGTCTCCCGCATCACCATCACCAGCAAGGGCGCGCTGCCCGTCTCCGTGGTCTCCGGCCACGTCGAGGCGCACACCACCGTGCCCGCGGGCCCCTCGGGCCGGGTGCTGCGGCTCGCCGACTCCGCCGCCGCCGGCTGGCACGCCTCCCTCGACGGCACCCCGCTGACCCCGACGACCGTCGACGGCTGGGCGCAGGGCTTCGAACTGCCCTCGTCCGGCGGCCACCTGGACGTCACCTACAAGGAGCCGATGACCCACATCGGCTGGCTCGGCGCGCAGGCGTTCCTGCTGCTCGTGGTGATCGTGCTGGCCCTGCCGGGCCGCCGCCGCGACATCGACGACGACCTGCCGGAGGCAGAGGCGGCCGCCGCCGTCCCGGTGCAGCCCTCGGGCGAGGGCCGCAGGGCCCGCCGCCTGCAGGCCGCCGCCGAGGCGGAGGCCGCGGCCCAGCAGGCCGCGCAGGCGCCCGAGGCCGCCGAGCAGCCCGCCGAGCAGGGCGCGGCCGCCGGCGAGGAGGCGTCCGAGGAGGCCGGGTACGCCGGCCGGACCGGCTACGGCACCGGCGGCGCGGAGTACGACCCGTACGCGGTCCCGGCCGGCGCCGACTACGGCTACCAGGAGGGCTACGCCGACCCCGCCTATGCCCAGGCGGGCGACGCGGCCGGCCCGTGGCAGGGGCAGGCGCAGGGGCAGGGTCAGGAGCAGCAGGGCTACCCCGACCAGTCCGGCTACGGGGCCGAGCAGGGCGCGTACGGCGACGGCTACGGATACGTCCCGCCGCAGCCCGGCTACGACGCCTACACCCCCCAGGGCAACGAGCCCGGCTACGCCGAGCAGAACGGCTACCCGGACCAGAACGCCTACGACGAGCAGAACGGCTACGGGGAACAGGGCTACACCGGCCCGAACGACCCCGCCGGCTACTACGCAGACGGCGACCAGCACCGTGACGGGAGCGACCACCGGTGAACCGCAGCACGATCTCCCTGGCCGGCGCCGTCGCCGCGCTCGTCGTCCTGACCGGCGCCGCGTCGCTCACCGGCGGCAGCGACTCGAGCGCGGCGCCCGCCGCCTCGGCCGCCCGGCTGCCGGTGCAGCGCACCACGCTGCTGTGCCCGCCGCCCTCCTCGTCGGAGTTCGCGACCACCACGTACACGTCCTTCACACCGGGATCCTCCGGCGGCAGCGGCACGGCCTCCCTGGTCCCGGCGGCGGCCAAGGCCAAGCCGATCGCGCCGCTGACCGCGCCCGGGAAGCCGGTCACCGCGACCACCGACAAGGCGGACGCCCCCGCGCTGATCGGCACCGCCGACGGCTCGCTGGCCCCGGGATGGACCGTCCAGCAGAGCACCGTCGTCGACTCCGGTGCGGCCCGCGGCCTGCTGGGCACCTCCTGCCTGGTCCCGGACAGCGAGTTCTGGTTCGCCGGCGCGAGCACCGCGGCCGGCCGCCAGGACTACCTGCAGCTGGTCAACCCGGACGAGGCGCCGGCCGTCGTCGACGTCCAGATGTACGGCAAGGACGGCCAGCTCAAGGCAGCCACCGGCGACGGCATCACGGTGCCGGGCGACAGCGCGGAGCCCGTGCTGCTGTCCACCCTCGTCGCCGACAAGGAGCAGGACCTGACGCTGCACGTCGTCGCGCGCAGCGGCCGGGTCGGCGCGGCCGTGCAGGCCACCGACAGCAACAAGGGCGCGGACTGGCTGCCGGCCGCCGGGGACCCGGCGACCAGCCTGGTGATGCCCGGGATCCCCGGCGACGCCAGCGATGTGCGGCTGGTGGTCTTCGACCCGGGCGGCGACGACGCGGACCTGACGCTGAAGCTCGCCACGTCCACCGGCTCCATCACCCCGGCGGGGAACGAGACGCTGCACGTCAAGAGCGGGATGACGACCGCGGTGGACCTCGGTGACGTCACCAAGGGCGAGCCCGGGTCGCTGCTCATCGCGTCGAGCACCTCGCACAGCCCGGTTCCGGTGGTCGCCGCGCTGCGCGTCACCCGGGGCAAGGGCAGCTCCCAGGACCTGGCGTTCCTGCCCGCGACCGCCCCGGTGGACACCCGCGCCACCGTCGCCGACAACCGCACCAAGGGGACGACGCTCGCGCTGACCGCCACCGGCAAGGACACCAGCGTGAAGATCACCTCGTCGGCCGGGACGTCCGGCGGCGACGCGGTCACCAAGACCGTCACGGTCAAGGCGGGCTCGACGCTGTCCCTGGCGCCGCAGAGCGCGGGCAGCGGCGCGTTCGCGGTGACGATCGAACCGCAGCCCGGCGGCGGCACGGTCTACGCGTCACGGACGCTGGCGCTGCCGCTGGACGGCATCCCGATGTTCACCATCCAGACGATGCCGGACGACCGGGGCATGGTGTCCGTGCCCAAGGCCGGGTCCCGGCTGCAGATCCTCAACCACTGAGCTTCTACCGCCGAGCCTCAACCGCTGAGCCAGGGCCGCGGGTCGCCGAGAGCGGCCCGCGGCCCTGGCGTGCGGCGGTCCGGCCCGCGACGTGCGGCGGGCAGGTCCCGGGGGCTCAGTCCTCGCCGTACTTGGGGTCGACGTTCTCCGGGGACAGCCCCAGCAGCTCGGCGACCTGCTCGACGACGACCTCGTGGACGAGCAGCGCGCGCTCGTCGCGGTTCTTGGCGCGGATCTCCACCGGGCGCCGGTAGACGACGATCCGGCTCGGGCGGTCCTTGCCCGCACCGATCAGCCGGCCCAGCGGCACCGGGTCCCCGTCCGAGGCCGGGCCGTCCTGCGGCCACGGCACCTCCTGCACGGCGAACTCCACGTCCGCCAGTTGCGGCCAGCGCCGCTCCAGCCGGTCCGCCGCGTCCCGCACGAGGTCGTCGAAGGCGTCCGCGCGGCTGAGGGCGAGCGGCACCTGCGGGGGCGCGATGGGTCCGCGCATCCCGCGCCCGTGGCGGTCGCGGTGGCGCGGACGCGGTGCGGGAGGGGTCGGTGGGGTGGGTGCCGTGCTGTCCATCGACGTGAGCCTAGTCCTGTGAGCAGGCACGTACAGCATGGGATCGCGCCCTTGTCCGCGAAAGAGCGGACGGCGGCCGTTTCGCTGTCGCCGGATGCCGGGCGTGGGACCGCATCAGGCCAGGAATATGACGGATATACGCCACCTCATGACCGACCCCGTCACCCCCGGCGCAGGCAGGCGGGCCGTTACCGCGGGTAGTGGCAACCCGGCCCCGCGCTGTCCGTGCAGGTCAGAGCCCGGCGGACGGAGTGATCGGTTCCGGACGCGGAACGGCGACACGAGCGGGTGAGCTGGCGGAGAGTCGTCGCGGCCCGCTCAAGAGTGCGGTACCGTCCAACCTCGTGAGCCCTGTACGTCGCTGTTCGCGCACCGCTTGCGGCCGCCCCGCCGTCGCGACGCTGACGTACGTCTACGCGGACTCCACGGCCGTCCTCGGACCGCTGGCCACCTACGCCGAACCCCACTGCTACGACCTGTGCTCCGAGCACTCGGAGCGGCTCACCGCCCCGCGCGGCTGGGAAGTGGTGCGTCTGGCGACGGACTCCGGTCCGGTGCGCCCCAGCGGCGACGACCTGGAGGCGCTGGCCAACGCGGTGCGCGAGGCGGCGCGGCCGCAGGAGCGCGCCGCGGGTGCCGGCGGCCGCGACATCGACCCGATGGAGGTCGCCCGGCGCGGCCATCTGCGGGTGCTGCGGTCACCCGAGTCCTAGAGCCCGCGGAGTCATGGAGCCCGCGGAGTCCTGAGGCCCGGAGTCCTGAGGGCGTCGGTCCGCGCGGCGCGGCACGTGCCGGGGTGTCGAATCCTGGCCCGTACGGGCCCGTTACGCGGCAGGTCGCCGTGCTTCGGTAGGTTGTGGCTCCTTAGGGTGCGAGATGCGTCCCCAACCGTCCGAACGCGTGCAGCAGAGGTGCGAAGTGGCCGACTTGTCGCAGATCGTCAAGGCCTACGATGTGCGCGGCGTCGTACCCGACCAGTGGGACGAGCCGCTCGCCGAGATCTTCGGGGCGGCCTTCGCGACCGTCACCGACGCCACCGCGATCGTCGTCGGCCACGACATGCGGCCGTCCTCGCCCGGCCTCACCCGGGCCTTCGCCCGCGGTGCCGCCTCGCGCGGCGCGGACGTCACCGAGATCGGCCTGTGCTCCACCGACGAGCTGTACTTCGCCAGCGGCCGGCTCGACCTGCCCGGTGCCATGTTCACCGCCAGCCATAACCCGGCCCGCTACAACGGGATCAAGATGTGCCGCGCGGGAGCCGCGCCCATCGGCCAGGACACCGGGCTCGCCGACATCCGCCGCCTCGCCGAGCAGTGGTCGCAGACCGGTGTGCCGGCCACCGACGCGGCCCCGGGCACCCTCACCGCCCGCGACGTGCTCGGCGACTACGCGGGCTTCCTGCGCTCGCTCGTCGACCTGTCCGGCATCCGGCGGCTGAAGGTCGTGGTGGACGCCGGCAACGGCATGGGCGGCCACACCGTGCCCACCGTCCTGGACGGGCTGCCCATCGACCTGGTGCCCCTGTACTTCGAGCTCGACGGGACCTTCCCCAACCACGAGGCCAACCCGCTCGACCCCCGCAACCTCGTCGACCTGCAGGCCAAGGTCCGCGAGACGGGCGCCGACATCGGCCTGGCCTTCGACGGCGACGCCGACCGCTGCTTCGCCGTCGACGAGCGCGGCGAACCCGTCTCGCCGTCGGCCGTGACCGCTCTGGTCGCCGCCCGCGAGCTGGCCAGGAACCCCGGTGCCACGATCATCCACAACCTCATCACCTCCTGGACGGTGCCCGAGGTCGTGGCCGAGCACGGCGGCAAGGCGGTCCGCACCCGCGTCGGGCACTCCTTCATCAAGCAGGAGATGGCCGCCTCCGGCGCCGTCTTCGGCGGCGAGCACTCCGCGCACTACTACTTCCGGGACTTCTGGAACGCCGACACCGGCATGCTCGCCGCGCTCCACCTGCTCGCCGCCCTCGGCACCCAGGACGGGCCGGTCTCCGCGCTCGTCGCCGAGTACGACCGGTACGCCTCCTCCGGCGAGATCAACAGCACCGTCGCCGACCAGGCCGCGAGCACCGCGGCCGTGCGGTCCGCCTACACCGGCCGCGACGACGTCACCTTCGACGACCTCGACGGCCTCACCGTCTCCTCCGGCGACTGGTGGTTCAACCTGCGCGCCTCCAACACCGAACCGCTGCTGCGGCTGAACGTCGAGGCCCGCGACGCGGCCACCGTCGCCCGCATCCGCGACGAGGTCCTGGGGATCGTGCGCGCCTGAACCGCGGCGATAGGCTGGGCCGCACGGAGGGCACGCCACTGGTCCAGCGGGCGGCTCGCCGCACGCCCCACCCGGTCGCCGCATCCGACGCCGTATCCGGCCGCCGCCTGCGCGACCGGCTCCTCGACCGCCCGCTGCACACCGCCTCACGTCCGGAGGGACACCGCAATGCCGCTCGTCGAACCCAGCCTGCTGGAGATCCTCGCCTGCCCGGCCTGCCACGCGCCGCTGCGCGAGGACGAGGAGGCGAGCGAGCTCGTCTGCACCTCGGACACCTGCGGCCTGGCCTACCCCGTGCGGGACGAGATCCCCGTGCTGCTCGTCGACGAGGCCCGCCGCCCCTCCTGACCCGACATGGCCGCCCGCCCGCCGTTCGACCGGGCCGAGTGAGCCCGGCCCCGACGCCGGGCCGGTCCAGGCCGCATCCGACCGGGAGGTCGCAGTGTTCGACGAGTCCCTGCTGGAGGACCCCGACGCGCTCGCGCGCGCAGACGTCCATGGGCTGCTGCTCGGCGTCGCCGCCGCCGGCGCGCGCGTCCGCACCGCCCTGCGGCTCGCCGAGGAGGCGGGCCTGGCCGAACTCCGGCCCGACGGACGCCCCCGCACCCTGCTGATCGCCGGCAGCAGCCCCGAGGCGGCGGCCGTCGCCGACCTGCTGGGCGCGCTCAGCTCCGGCACCTGCCCCGTCGAACTCCTCCGTCCCTCCGGGCCCACCCCGCAGCAGTCCCGGTGGACCCTGCCCGGCTGGGCCGGCCCCCTCGACCTGCTGCTCCTGCTCACCCCGCGCGGCACCGAACAGGGCATGACCGACCTGGTCGAGCAGGCCTACCGGCGCGGCTGCACCGCCTGCGCGGTCACCCCGCCGGGCGCCCCGCTCGCCGAGGCCGTCCGCCACGTCCGGGGCATGGCCCTGCCGTTCGCCTCCGACGCCAACACCGCCGCGGGCCCCGACTGGGGCGCCGCCCCCGGCAGCAGCGCCGGCGGCACCACCACCGAGACCGCCGCCGACACCGGGGCGTTCTGGGCGCTGGCCGTCCCGCTGCTCGCCCTCGCCGACCGCCTCGGCATCCTCACCGCGCCCCCGGCAGCACTGCGAGGCGTCGCCGACCGGCTCGACGAGGTCGCCGCCCGCTGTGGCCCGGCCATCGCCACCTACACCAACCCGGCCAAGACCCTCGCCGCCGAACTCCACGAGTCCCTCCCGCTGTTGTGGAGCCAGGGACGGATCGCGGCGGCCGGCGCCCGCCGGTTCGCGACCGTGCTCGCCACCCACGCGGGCCGGCCCGCGCTCGCCGCGGAACTCCCCGCGGCCCTGACCGTCCACGGCCCGCTCCAGGCCGCCACCCGCGCCCTGGCCGCCGACCCCGACGACTTCTTCCGCGACCGCGTCGAGGACCCCGGCGGTCTGCGACTGCGGATCGTGCTGCTCCAGGAGGCCGCCGACCAGCCGGGCTCCGCCGCCCCGGCGGCACGCGAGCAGGCATACGCCCACGACACCCCGCTCAGCGAGATCTCCGCCGCCGCGGACACCCAGCTGGACACCGCCGCCGAACTCCTCGCCCTGACGGATTTCGCCGCCGCTTACCTGGCCGTAGCTTCGACCGAGAGACCATCACCGGCATGAACCGCCTCCTCAACACCATCCGCCCCTACGCCTGGGGTTCCACCACCGCCATCCCCGAGCTCCTCGGCACCGCGCCCAACGGTGAACCCCAGGCCGAACTGTGGATGGGCGCCCACCCCGGCGCGCCCTCGCGCATCGACCGCGGCAGCGGCCCGGTCCCGCTGGACGCCGTCATCGCCGCCGACCCGGCCGGCGAACTCGGCGAGTCCGCCGTCAAGCGCTTCGGCCCCACCCTGCCCTTCCTCTTCAAGGTGCTCGCCGCCGGCGCACCCCTGTCGGTCCAGGTCCACCCCGACCTCGCCCAGGCCAGGGCCGGCTTCGCCGATGAGGAGGCCCGGGGCGTCCCCCTCGACGCCCCGCACCGCAACTACAAGGACGCCAACCACAAGCCCGAGATGATCGTGGCGCTCTCCCCGTTCGACGGGCTGTGCGGCTTCCGCCGCCCGGCCGACGCCGCCGACCTCATCGAGGCCCTCGACGTCGACAGCCTCGCCCCGTACGTGGACATCCTGCGCGCCCATCCCGAGGACCGCGCCCTGCGCGAGGTCCTGGCCGCGGTGCTCGGCGCCGACCCGCAGGCCGTCGTCGCCACCGTGCACGCCGCCACCGAAGCCGCCGCGCGCCTCGCCGCCGACCCCGCCACCCCGTACGCCGCCGACTACGCGGCCTACGCCAAGGCGGCCCACAGCTTCCCCGGCGACCGCGGCATCATCGCCGCCATGCTGCTCAACTACGTGCAGCTGCAGCCCGGCGAAGCCCTCTACCTCGGCGCCGGAGTGCCGCACGCCTACCTCGACGGCCTCGGCGTCGAGATCATGGCCAACTCCGACAACGTCCTGCGGTGCGGCCTCACCCCCAAGCACATCGACGTCCCCGAACTCCTGCGCATCGTCCGCTTCGAGGCCGACGACCCGGGAGTGCTGCGCCCCGAGGCCGCCGCCGACGGCGAGGAGCTGTACGCCGCCCCTATCGACGAGTTCCGCCTCTCCCGGTACGTCCTGGCCCCCGGCGCCGACCCCCGCACCCTGGAGGCCGGCACCCCGCAGATCCTGCTGTGCACCAGCGGAACGGTGCGCCTGGAGACCGTCGGCGCGGCGGGCAGCGAACTCACCCTCGGCCCAGGCGAGTCCGCCTACGTCCCGGCCACCGAGCGCACCCGGCTCGACGGTGCGGGCACCGTCTTCCGGGCCACCGTCGCCTCCTGACGCACCGCCCGGAGAGCAGGCTGCAACAATGTCCGTCCGTCGCGCCCGTAAAGGCGCGGCAAAGGCGGACGACGGAAGGGACTCCCAGCACCTATGAGCGCGTCAGGCGGAACCAGGGCGATCGTCGCGGCCCTCAGCGCCAACCTCGCCATCGCGGCGTCCAAGTTCGTGGCGTTCGCGTTCAGCGGCTCCTCCTCCATGCTCGCGGAAGGCGTGCACTCCCTCGCGGACTCCGGCAACCAGGCGCTGCTGCTCATCGGCGGCAAGAAGGCCAAGCGCGCCGCCAACGAGGAGCACCCCTTCGGCTACGGCCGCGAGCGCTACATCTACGCCTTCCTCGTCTCCATCGTCCTGTTCTCCGTCGGCGGCATGTTCGCCCTCTACGAGGGCTACGAGAAGATCCGCCACCCGCACGCCATCGAGCACTGGTACTGGCCCGTGGGCGTCCTGCTCTTCGCGATCGTCGCCGAGGGCTCCTCCTTCCGTACCGCCATCAAGGAGTCCAACCACACCCGGGGCAAGCTGTCCTGGGCCCAGTTCATCCGGCGGGCCAAGGCCCCCGAACTGCCCGTCGTCCTCCTCGAGGACTTCGGCGCCCTCATCGGCCTCGCCCTCGCGCTCGCCGGTGTCGGCATCGCCCTCGCCACCGGTGACGGCATCTGGGACGGCATCGGCACCCTGTGCATCGGCACCCTCCTGATCTGCATCGCCCTGGTCCTGGCCGCGGAGACCAAGTCGCTGCTGCTCGGCGAGGGCGCCGGCCCCGAGTCGCTGGCCCGGATCCGCGCCGCGATGGTCGACGGCGACACCGTCACCGGCGTCATCCACATGCGCACCCTGCACCTCGGCCCCGAGGAACTGCTCGTCGCCGCCAAGGTCGCGGTCCAGCACGACGACACCGCCGCCGAGGTCGCCCGCGCCATCGACGCCGCCGAGGAGCGCATCCGCGCCGCCGAACCGTTCGCCCGCGTCATCTACCTCGAACCCGACATCTACAGCGAGGCCGCCGCGGCGGCGGGCCCCGACCCCGACCAGACTCCCGGCGGACGCTGAGCCGCACCCGGCTCGAGGCGCACTGGGGCAGACCGGCCCGCCGGTGTAGATTCGTTCGTAGCCAGACGTCGCTGCTGATGGCGGTCGGGCGGTCACCGAGAGCTGACCGGCCGAGGGAGAGAGGGCCTCCGACGGATTGCGCTGCCGCAAGGGGACAGGTGTGTCCGCACGACGAGGCACCCCCGGACGTCCCATGGCCGCGCACACTTCCTGTCCGACGCGAACGCAACCGCGAGGAGCAGCACGCATGACCCTCACCGCCACCGACTACAAGGTCGCGGACCTGTCCCTGGCCGTCTTCGGCCGCAAGGAGATCACCCTCGCCGAGCACGAGATGCCCGGCCTGATGTCCCTGCGCGAGGAGTACGCCGCCGCCCAGCCGCTGGCCGGCGCGCGCATCACCGGCTCCCTGCACATGACCGTGCAGACCGCCGTCCTCATCGAGACCCTCGTCGCCCTGGGCGCTGACGTCCGCTGGGCCTCCTGCAACATCTTCTCCACCCAGGACCACGCCGCCGCGGCCATCGCCGTCGGCCCGAACGGCACGCCCGACAACCCCCAGGGCATCCCGGTCTTCGCCTGGAAGGGCGAGACGCTGGAGGAGTACTGGTGGTGCACCGAGCAGGCCCTGACCTGGCCCGGCGTCCCCACCGGCGGCCCGAACATGATCCTCGACGACGGCGGTGACGCCACCCTCCTGGTCCACAAGGGCGTCGAGTTCGAGAAGGCCGGCTCCGTGCCGGCCACCGCCGCGGACGACAGCGAGGAGTACGGCGTCATCCTCGACCTGCTGCGGCGCACGATCGGCGAGAACGGGCAGAAGTGGACCCAGCTCGCCTCCGAGATCCGCGGCGTGACCGAGGAGACCACCACCGGCGTCCACCGCCTGTACGAGATGCAGCAGGACGGCTCGCTGCTCTTCCCGGCGATCAACGTGAACGACGCGGTCACCAAGTCGAAGTTCGACAACAAGTACGGCTGCCGTCACTCCCTGGTCGACGGCATCAACCGCGCCACCGACGTCCTCATCGGCGGCAAGGTCGCCGTGGTCTGCGGCTACGGCGACGTCGGCAAGGGCTGCGCCGAATCCCTGCGCGGCCAGGGCGCCCGCGTCATCGTCACCGAGATCGACCCGATCTGCGCCCTGCAGGCCGCGATGGACGGCTACCAGGTCGCCCGGCTCGAGGACGTCGTCGAGACGGCCGACATCTTCATCACCACCACCGGCAACCGCGACATCATCCTCGCCTCCGACATGGAGCGGATGAAGCACCAGGCGATCGTCGGCAACATCGGCCACTTCGACAACGAGATCGACATGGCCGGGCTCGCCAAGATCCCCGGCATCGTCAAGGACGAGGTCAAGCCGCAGGTCCACACCTGGACCTTCGCCGACGGCAAGAAGATCATCGTGCTGTCCGAGGGCCGGCTGCTCAACCTCGGCAACGCCACCGGGCACCCGTCGTTCGTGATGTCCAACTCCTTCACGGACCAGACGCTCGCCCAGATCGAGCTGTTCACCAAGCCCGAGGAGTACCCGATCGGCGTCTACGTGCTGCCCAAGCACCTGGACGAGAAGGTCGCCCGACTCCACCTCGACGCACTGGGCGTCCGGCTCACCACGCTCCGCCCGGAGCAGGCGTCCTACATCGGCGTCAAGGTCGAGGGCCCGTACAAGGCGGACCACTACCGCTACTGACCAGCGGCGCACGGCACCGCCGCGCACCGAACCCTCGCACACCGGCCCCCGTCTCGTCCGCGAGGCGGGGGCCTCGCCGAATCCCGAGACCACACGATGCCCCGCGGCCGCTACTCGTTCCATGACACGCACGACCACACCCCCCTCGGTGAGGAACACTTCCACTGCGCCACCGGACCCTCCGGCTGGCGCTACACCGCGCAGACCACAACGCCCGGCGGTGACGTCGCGGGATCCGTCGACCTGACGATCGACACGCTCGGCCGCCCCATCCGCGTCGAACTGCATGCCGGCGGATGGCAGGTACGCGGCGCCGCCCTCGACGGCGTCACGTGGGTCCGCACCGATCCCACCGGCGAGCAGGCGCATGAAGGGAACGCGCCCGCGCACGCGTTCACGGGGGGTTCGCCGGCGTTCCTGATCGCCACCGCACGGCTGCTGCGCCTCGAACCGGGCGCACCCGCCACACGCGTACGTCTCGTCTCATTCCAGCCCCCCGTGCTCGCTCCGCTGACCGTCGACCAGTCGTGGTCGTTGATCACCAGGACAGCACATCCGACGGACAGCGGATCGCTGCCTGTGGATAACTTCCGCGTGGCCGACCTGGCGACCGGCGACCAGTACGACGTTCATATCGCCGGGGACGTCGTCCTCGCGGCGCCCGGCATCGAGCTGGAGGACCTGGAGTCCCCGCCATCCACCTTCGCCTGATTTGACGTCCCCGGGGGGAGGAGGTAGGTTTGAACGGTTGTCACGAACCGGGCGGCTTGTCCGGTCGGCGACACCGAACCTTGCCACACCGTCTATCGAAGACACCTCCTCCGAACCGAGAGAAATCTCAGGGCGGGCAGTCGTGTCCCCGAAACTCGGGTGGTAATTCCGACCAGAAAGCATCTGCTAAGGTTGGAACACAACGAAGGGAAAGCCCGGAGGGGCCTGAAAGGGCCGCTGAAGGCAGCTTCCGTTCCTTGAGAACTCAACAGCGTGCCAAAAGTCAACGCCAGATATGTTGATACCCCGTCCCTCACGGATTAGTCCGTGGTGGATGAGGTTCCTTTGAAAGTCCTTCCCGTTGCTGGGAAGGCGATACACAGCGAGGACGCTGTGCACTGCGGGGATTATTCCTCCTCGCGGTGCCGCTCTTTCGTGTGTTGCCGGGATTACCCGGAAGCATTCACGGA